>JAQXIW010000001.1 GCA_029007985.1 Oscillospiraceae bacterium
GCGTATTCTTCCGCAATGTTGAG
Source organism: Oscillospiraceae bacterium (assembly GCA_029007985.1). Taxonomy (GTDB): domain Bacteria; phylum Bacillota; class Clostridia; order Oscillospirales; family Ruminococcaceae; genus RGIG3102. The sequence continues at coordinate 24 of JAQXIW010000001.1, forward strand.
CAAATGGTCGCCGATTCTTTCAAAGTCGGTGAGCATTTCGGAATATATTACGGAGGCTTCCGGCGAACAGGAGGTGTTTTTCATTCTTTCCAGCTGGGCGTCGCGGTAGGAATCCGTCATATCGTCCATTTCCTGCTCTGCGTGCTGAACGGCTGTGAGCACCTCCGGGGCGGAATCTCTTTTATCACCCTCAAGGTATTCCATTGCTTTGAGGGTTTTGGCTTTCATAACCTCGACTTCGCCAATGGCTCTTTCGGACAGTCCGATATTTCTGTTTGCAAAATATTTCTGATAGTCGGCAAAGTTCGTGGCGTGGTCGCCTATTCTTTCGATGTTGCCGACGATGAGATAGTAACCGGAAATAATTTTTGAATCCGACGCCGCCGTTGCAATAGGCATAATAGAGGAAATATATTCGCAGATAGTGGCGTTGAGCCTGTCTATTTCGTCCTCGTTTTCCGCCAAAAGTTTCTGATTTTCGCCGGAATTTCTTATCACGGCGTCGTAGGCGAGCTCGACATTTTTCTTTGTCAGCTCGTACATATAGTTGATTTCTTCTCTGATGATGTTGATGATAATGGCGGAATTACCCATTGAATAGCCGGCTGTGAGCTTTGCTCTTTCGGCGATTGTAGGGCGTCTGTTTTCCGCGCTCCTGTCCCTGACGACAAGCGTGGCAAATCTTACCAGCGCATTTGCGAACGGCAAAAGTATGAGGGTAGTCACGACCTTGAATATGACGTGAGCGTTGGCGACCTGTGCCGCAGGCGAATTAGGAGTAATGGCCTCAATCCAGGATACAACAGGCAAAACCTGACAGAAAACAATGAATATCAATGTGCCGATTACGTTGAACATAAAGTGAATGACGGTAGTTCTCTTTGCGTTGGCGGTTGTGCCGATGGCGGCAAGAGCAGCCGTGATACACGTACCAATTGTAAATCCGAACATAAGATAAATGCCGGTGTCGAGGCTGACAACGCCGGATACTGCCAGAGCCTGCAAAATACCGACGGAAGCCGATGACGACTGAATAAGAGCCGTAAACACCGCACCGACGATAACGCCGATAAACGGGTTTTTACAGGTTGCAAGAAGATTGATAAATTTTTCGGAGGATCTGAGCGCGCCCATTGAGCTGCTCATCATATTCATACCGATAAAAAGAATACCGAGACCGGCGATAATTTCACCCAAGTCTTTTTTCTTGTCGTCCTTGGAAAACTGGATAAGGCAAACGCCGATAAAGGCAAAAGCCGGGGCGATGTCACCTATGCCGACAGAAAGCAAAACGCCGTTCATTGTGGCGCCGATATTTGCGCCCATAATAATACCGACAGTCTGTGACAAATCCATAATGCCGGCGTTGACAAAGCCGACAAGCATAACCGTAGTTGCCGATGAGGATTGAATGATAGCCGTGATAACCGCACCCACAACAACACCCATAATTGTGTTGGAAGTCAGTTTTTCAAGGAGCTGCTTCATTTTGTTGCCGGCAGCGGCTTCCAAGCCGGAGCTCATCATATGCATGCCGTAGAGGAAAAGTGCCAAACCGCCGCACATAGACAGCGCTTCGCTGATACCCATAAAAATTCTCCTGTCAATATTTAATTCTTAATATATTTTACACTAATTACATTTTAATTTTACACTATACTTAAATAATAAACAAGTACAGAACAAAATATTCGTAGAATTATCACAAAAATTTGTATTGCTTATAATAAAAATTTGATAATAAAATATTACTGTGCTATATTAAAGATAATAAAGCACGGAGGAAATAAAATGAATATCAGTTTGTTTGATGTTGTGGGTCCTGTTATGATAGGTCCGTCGTCATCTCACACGGCGGGCGCCGCAAAACTTGCGAAAACGGCAAGACTGATTTACAACGATAAATTCAATAAGGTTATTTTCGGTCTCGGCGGCTCATTTGCCAGCACTTACAGAGGACATTTTACGGATTATGCCCTTGTAGCCGGCGCGCTGGGTATGAGCGAGGACGACGAAAATCTGAGAAGAAGTTTTGATATTGCAAAAGAGCAGGGCGTCGAGTTTGAATTTGTGCCGGTCGAAATCCCGTCGGTTTACGAAAATACGGCGAGAATCACCTTTATAGACGGCGATAAGGAATTTTTCGTCGAGGGCGCGTCCCTTGGCGGCGGCAGAATTTTAGTGACGAATATCAACGGCTTGGCGTGCGAAGTAAACGCCACCAGCCCGACAATAATCGTACAACAGAGAGATGTCAGCGGCGTCGTCAGCGATGTGAGCAAAATTTTGGCGGATGACGGCATAAACATCGGCATTATGAAGGTGTCGAGAACAAGCCGCGGCGACAAGGCTTTCTGTATTATAGAATGTGACGAAATCATTTCCGAAGAAGTACAGCAAGAGCTGAGAAAAGTCAAAAATGTGCTGTCTGTCGCAGTCGTCAATATCACATCGGAGGGTTAAACATGTATAAAAACGCACAGGATTTAATGCGGCAATGCGCCGAAAGCGGCAAAAGAATCTGGGAAATTGCACTTGAAAACGAAATGAAATTGACTGGGGTTTCCCGTGAAAAAATAATAGAAAATTTTGGCGTTCGCCTGGAAATTATGTTTTCTTCCGCAAGAAAAGCACTGAAAGAAAAGCAGCGGACAAAGGGCGGATTGATTGACGGCGTCGCCGCTACACAGTACAGTTACTCACAAGGTGAAACCCTGCGGGGCAACTACATAAATTACATTATGTCGCTCGCCTATTCCTGCAGCGAAGTAAACGCATCAATGGGTAAAATTTGCGCTTCGCCTACCGCAGGCAGCTGCGGTATTTTACCTGCCGTTTTGCTGGGTGTAATGGAGAGCAAAAATGTTTCGAGAGAAAAGACAATCGAGGCTTTAATTACAGCCTCTGCGGTCGGCGCAATTTACACTAAGAACGCCACCGTCGCCGGCGCAGACGGCGGATGCCAGGCGGAATGCGGCGTGGCTTCATCCATGGCGGCGGCTGCCGCAGTCTATATGATGGGCGGAGACGATGAAAAATGTCTTGACGCAGCGGGATTCGCCATGATAAATGTCATGGGATTGGTCTGCGACCCTGTCGCCGGTCTGGTGGCATTGCCGTGCGCTCAGAGAAATGCCTCCGGCGCAGTAAACGCCACAATAGCCGCAGATATGGCTTTGGCGGGTCAAATTGCGCACATTCCTTTTGACCAGGTTGTCGACGCTATGTTCAAAGTGGGCAAAATGCTGCCTCCTCAACTGAGAGAGACGGCAAAGGGCGGCATAGCCTCCACGCCTGTCGGCAAAGCGATAATGAAAGAAATATTCGGTTAATCAACCGTAAAATGCATTTGACGGATATATCGAAAACAAATGATTCTTTTGTAAATAAAGCAAACACAAAAAACCGCCCGATTTCGCACACTGTACGGACTTGGGCGGTTTAATTATGAGTAATTGTGAGTAAGCTGCCTGACTTCACAAAATGTACCTTTCTCGGCATTTTTGTACCAGACTCATTATTGTTAAAATTTTGATTACTGTTTTATTTTGATTTATTTTATGTTTTGACTATAATTTATATTTTTATTTTAATATATTGGGTTTTTTGGGTTTTTGAAAAAACCATTTGGGTTTTAGTTTATACAGTCGGCGCAAAAGAGGCAATAAAGAGAATACGATAAAAAATAGACGGGACAGTTTTTTCTGCCCCGTTTTATCAATTAAAATTCACATTTTTTTGTAAGATACGCTTTGAGGTCTTCGATTTTTACTCTCTCCTGCTGCATTGTATCTCTGTCACGGACGGTTACACAGCCGTCTGTCTCTGTGTCAAAGTCGTATGTGATGCACACAGGCGTGCCGATTTCGTCCTGGCGGCGATATCTCTTGCCGATGGAGCCGGCGTCGTCAAAGTCAACCATAAAGTCTTTCTGAAGCATTGTGTAAACTTCGGAAGCCTTTTCGGAGAGTTTCTTTGACAGCGGCAAAACAGCGGCCTTGTAAGGCGCAAGCGTCGGGTGGAGATGAAGAACAACGCGGACATCGTTCTTTTCGGCGTCTACGATTTCTTCGTCGTATGCCTCAATGAGCAAGGCAAGAGCGACGCGGTCTGCGCCAAGCGACGGCTCGATGACATGCGGAATGTACTTTTCGTTTGTCTCCGGGTCAAAGTATTCTATAGGCTTGCCGCAGTGGTTTGAGTGCTGTGTCAGGTCGAAGTTGCCTCTGTCGGCGATACCCCAGAGCTCGCCCCAGCCGAACGGGAACAGATATTCGATATCCGTTGTAGCCGATGAGTAGTGAGAAAGTTCCTCTTTTGAATGGTCTCTCATTCTGATGTTTTCTTCTTTTACATTGAGTGAGAGCAGGAAGTTACGGCAGTAGCTTCTCCAATAGTTGAACCACTCCATATTTGTACCCGGTTTGATGAAGAATTCAAGCTCCATCTGTTCAAAATCTCTTGTGCGGAATGTGAAGTTACCCGGTGTAATTTCGTTTCTGAAGGATTTACCGACCTGTGCAACGCCGAACGGAAGCTTTCTTCTTGTTGTTCTCTGAATGTTTGAGAAGTTTACAAAAATACCCTGGGCTGTTTCAGGACGGAGATAAACTGCGTTTTTAGAATCTTCCGTGACGCCCTGGAATGTTTTGAACATAAGGTTGAACTGGCGGATTTCGGTAAAGTTTGTGCCGCCGCAAACAGGGCATTTAATGCCGTGTTCAACTATGTAGTTGTACATTTTTTCATTTGACCAACCGGCGCACTCAACGCCTGTTTCTTCAATGAGTTTGTCGGCGCGGTGACGGGATTTGCAGTCTTTGCAGTCCATAAGCGGGTCCGAGAAGCCGCCTACATGGCCGGAAGCCACCCATGTTTCAGGGTTCATAAGGATAGCGGCGTCAAGGCCTACATTGTAAGGAGATTCCTGAACGAATTTCTTTCTCCATGCCGCTTTTACATTGTTTTTGAATTCAACGCCGAGCGGGCCGTAGTCCCAAGTATTAGCCAAGCCGCCGTAGATTTCGGAGCCCGGATATACAAAACCTCTGCCTTTGCAGAGAGCAATGATTTTTTCCATTGTTTTTTCTGAGTTTAACATTTTGTCCCTCCAAAAAATTAAATACTTCAATCATTGTATACTCATTCGTCAATTTAGTCAAGCAAATAAACGACTTTTTGTGCAAGTAAAACCATATAATTATCCATACACGACAAAAGCACCGCAAAAACGGCGCTTATCATATCAATATTCAAAATACGAATCGTAATCAAACAGATGAAAACTAATCTGACATTCGTCATAGCCGATATCTCTCAAATACCCGGCTATAGCGTCTGCCACGCCCTCTTTGACTTCCTGCGGGCGTTCGTACCACCAAACCTGAATTACCGGATAATGCGGGATTTTGCCTGTGTGGTTGTAAAACTTTGACTCCGCCAAGTCAAACACAAACCATTCCACCGGGCTGGAAACAATGTCTGCGAGCTGCGGCGCAAGAGTCTGTGCGAGAGCCGGCATCTGTTCTTCCTTAACATTTTTTACAATAATCTGTGGCATATAGTTTATCTCCTTTTAATTGAATACGGGTAAAATTTTGCTCAGCGATTCCGAGCGGACATGCAAACCGTCGTAAAAATCCCGGTTAGTCAAGCCGAGATTGTTCGGGTCGTATGAGCCGTAGACGGTTATACCGTATTTTTCGGCTGTTTCTCTGATATATGTTTCAATGACCTCATAGGAATTTGACGCCCCGGATTCGTTTATATAAACCGTTTCGAGTTCATATAAAGTCGGGTGGTACGGCGGCAGATAGAAAATAATCTTTACGCCTTTTGCCTGTAAATATTCGATGAAGGTCTCAAAATATTTTGCTTTTTCGCTGTCGATCTCCGACACTTCGCCTATCAGATAAAAATGCATATTTGACACTGCCATGGCTTCCTCGTCTGCGTATCTTTGGTCTCTCTCTCGAAAGCCTTTATCGTATACGATTGAGCCGTCGGGCGCTTTAATTACCGTGTCCGTTTCATATATCAAATCGGTCGGCACCGTTTGAGGTACCGGGTCGTCGGATTTATCTCTTTTTGAATATTTGACGGCGGCCTGAAAATAACTCGGGTCAATCAAAGCCAAATACTTATCGTACTTATTGACTTCTTCGTATTCTCCGAGCTCTATGCCCAGCTCTTCGCCGAAAAACTCGTTGCACAGTTCTTTATCACTGCGCTTGTCGTTGTGTTCGCCGAAAATCCACGGGTCCAGCCCCATTACGAAAATTTCCGGAGTTTTGTTTTCTTTTTCAAAAATGTAGTAGCTTGTGTATAAATCGTACATATCAGCGCCTACATTCCGCGCGTTGTAAAAGGTTTTGCCACCGGCATAGTCTTTTGTGATAAGCATGCTTCTCGATGAGCCGTTTACCAAAACCTGTGGCGCATAAGGCACGTTTTTTGCATATACTTCATTAAGTTTTCTGCCGTCAAGTCTTTCGTATCCGTCGATATAGTTGCCTTCAAGCATCAATTCCCGCGCATATCTTTCAAATCCGGCGCCCCAAAACAAACCGGACGGGTCAACTTTGTATGAAAAAGCCATGGCGCAAATCGCTATTGGCAAAAACAGAGAGAGTTTTAAGAAAAATTTTAAGTATTTCATCAAAGCCCCCTAAAACTGAAAATATATAAACCGGCTTTGACCGAAATTGCCAAAGAACAGTATTAAAAGCATCACCGAATAGTAAAATGCCCATCTTATCGGGACGGCACATTTGTTTATCCTGTCCGGCACGGTGGATTTGCCTTCCCACAGCTCAACGCACAGCATAAAGAGGATACAACCCGCTATCCGCACGCCGCCGACATCAAAAAATCCGACTTCGGTAAGGGCGGCGGTAAAGTACCCGGCGTTAAAAACATTGCCGATGCCGTCAAACAGGTGCGAGACGGCATAGAAAGCGTCCCGTAATGTGTTTGCACGGAAAAATATATAGGTGAAGTCCACGATAAAGAATGTGATTACCGTCTTCAAAACGCCGTACAGACTGTTGCCGTACAGTTTTTTTATCGTCGGGCTGTTTTTTACAATCTGCATTTTTACGGCGTTAATTATTCTGAATATGCCGTGCAGAGCGCCCCATATAACAAAAGTCCACGCCGCGCCGTGCCACAGACCGCTTATCAAAAAGACCGCTAATATATTTATGTATTTTCGGGCTGTGCCTTTTCTTGAGCCGCCGAGCGGAAAGTATATGTACTCCCTCAGCCAATCCGTGAGAGAGATGTGCCATCTTTTCCAAAAGTCGTCTATGTCTTTTGCAAAATACGGGTGGAAGAAATTGCGCATAAGCTTTATGCCCAGCACATTTGCCGCCCCTATCGCAATGTCAGAATATCCGGAAAAATCACAGTAAATCTGAAACGCAAAAAGCACGGTGGCAATAATAATTGCCAAACCGGAATAGGAGTAAATCTCATTGTAAACAAGGTCTACCATTTTTGCCGCGCCGTCGGCTATTACCAGCTTTTTGAAAAAGCCCCAAGCCATCAGCACCAGGCCGTCGGTCACTCTGTCGTAATCGAATTTGTAGGTCTGCCTAAGCTGCGGCAAAAGGTTTTTGCTTCTTTCGATAGGGCCGGCAACAAGCTGAGGGAAAAACGACACAAACAGGGCGTAATTGAGAAAACTCTTTTCTCTTTCGACGCTCCCCCTGTATACGTCTATCGAGTAGCCGAGAGATTGAAGAGTGTAAAAAGATATACCTACCACCGCAATCATATTGTTGTTTTTTGACAGATGTATCGCCGGGAAAAGCGAAACTACGCTCTCGACAAAGAAATTAAAATACTTAAAATAAAAAAGAATGGCTAAATTCATCGCGATGTTCACGGCGAGAAACAGTTTTTTCTGTCTCTGCGTCCGGGATTTTTCGATGAGTACGGCGCAAAAAAATGTGGACACGGTGGAAAACAAAATAAGCAGAGCGTAAACCGGGTGCCATGACATATAAAAATAGTAGCTTGCCGCCAAAAGCCATACATTTTTCAATTTTTGTGGTATGACAAAGTAACCCAGCACAACTGCCGGGAAAAATACGAGAAACTGAACAGAGTTAAACCGCATATTTCTTTAGCCTTTCCGGGTTATTCTTTGTCACTTTTTATTTTTTCTTCAAGTTCTCGCACTCTTTTTTCCAAAAGTGCGTTCGACTGGGCAAGCCTTTTAATCTTTCGCGAGAAGCCGGATATAACGGCGGAAACCGACACGAGAATTAAAAGAATAAAAATAATCTGTATCATAAACACGAAGTTTACCGGGTTTATGACTCGGGTTATATCGCCCAAAATATACACTATTTGCGGAAAAATCGAAAACAGCACCATTACTCCGCTGAAACAGAGCCAGATGATTGCGTATTTTATTTCGATTTTTTCGTTCTTTATGAGCAGTACAATCATACCGAGGAGTACGAATGTGCCGAATATCAATAAATACTGCAGACGGATTTCACTTAACATATTACTTTACCGCCTTTCTTTTTGTTATCTGTATTCTTCGCACGACAAGGGCGAGACAGACTTTTATCATATAGTACGCGCTTTTGAGCGAGCGGATGGAGGACACGCCGCCCATTCTCTCCGCCATTACGACAGGGACCTCGCAGACCTCGTAGCCGTTGAGAACGCAGGAGATGATAGCCTCCGGCTCCGGGTAGTCGTCGGCATAGTTGTCGGCAAAAAACTCAATAAGCCTTCTGTTACAGGCTCGGTATCCGGATGTGACATCGTATACTTTTTTACCCGTAAACAGCTTGATGAGAAAAGAAATGATGTTTATGCCGAGTCTGCGCATCCGCGACGACTGAAAGCCCTCTTTTTTTATAAAGCGTGAGCCTACCGACATATCCGCCTCGCCGTTTTTCACCGGCTCAATCAGACTTGCCAGATACCGCGGGTCGTGCTGGCCATCGCCGTCCATCTGAACGGCAATGTCATAGCCGTTTTGTTTTGCATAGAGATAGCCCGCCTGAACGCCCCCGCCGATACCGAGATTGACCGGGTTGTTTATGTAATTCATTTTCTTTTCTCGCAGAATTTTTTCTGTGTTGTCGGTAGAACAGTCGTTAACCACAAGATAATCTGCCCACGGGGCTTTTTCTGCAAGATTTGAAATAACTTTTTCGATAGTGTCCTGCTCGTTATAGCAGGGAATAATCACAAGTGTCTTCAAAAGGCGCACTCCTAACTAAAAATGAAATCAATAAGCTGTGAAAGTACCATATCTCTGCTGTGGTGGGCAAAATGGTATTTTCTTGCGTTGTCGCCGAGAGTCTGTCTTTCTTCGGCGGACATATTATACAGTTTTAATATGTTCCCGTACAGGGCTTTGCTGTCGCCGGAATGAGCCGTGAGACCGCATCCGGCGTTTTCTATGACGGTACTGCCCTCGCCGTCAATACAGGTGAGGATAGGCTTGCCGCCCGCCATGTAGGATGTGACCTTTGCCGGTATCGTCAGACCCAGGTCTTCGCTTTTTGCCAGCGGGGCGAAAAGCGCGTCGGCGAGAGTGTGGTATTTAGGCATATCCATAACCGGTTTTGACCCGGTGAAATCGAACATATCCGATACGCCCTTTTCCTTTACATATTTTTCGATGTCTTTTTTTGACATTCCGTCGCCTACAATGATAAATTTTATATCTTTTATCCCGTCTTTTTTGAGCATAGCTGCCCGGTCGACGGCGACTTCTAAATTTTGCGCCGGGCTGATATTGCCGGCGTACACGATTTTGAAAAATCCCTCGTATTTTGCCGCCAATTCATCGTCGTATATGTCCTGTTCGTAAAATTTCTCACAGTAATGCGGAATTACGGCGATTCGGCTGTCGTCTTTGCCGGTGATGTCTGCCAGCGTTTTTGCAAGCGAATGTGACATTGCCACCAATTTGTCGCATTTTTTGTAGTGCCAATGCGACGACTTTTGGGCAACGCCCCTCAAAAACTTATTTTTAATATTCAAAACGGAGTATAGATTTTCCGGCCACAAATCCAACACATAGGTCGTCAGCGGCACTCTTTTCAGTTTTGAATAGACGATAGCCGGGAATATCATATAAACCGGGCTGGTCTCGTAACAGAAAACCGCGTCGTACTTTTTCCCAAATAAAGACAGGCTTTTGAATGTGGCAAAAAGCGGAAAAGAGATGTAATTTAAGAAAATGCGAATATTTGAATTGCCTTTTCTGGTAATTTCCAATGCTCTGTAAACATTTGCGCCCTTGTAGTTTTGTTTTCTGTTGGAAAACACGCCGTAGCCCTCCGGCACGATTCCGTTCGGATAGTTCGGAATGCCGCAGAGCACGTCTACCTCTATGTCGTTTTCCGCAAAACCGGCGGCAATGTCGCTGATTCTGAAATTTTCCGGCCAAAAGTGTTGGCTGACAATCAATACTCTCTTTTTCAAAATTCAACCCTTAATAATTAAAGTTCTTTTCTCCAAACCATTTTGTTTACTACGCCGGTGTAGCTCTGAATGAGCTTTACAACCTTTGTCGAAACATTTTCTTCCGTGTAATCCGGTACCGGAATACCGAAGTCCCCCGCCCTGTTCATTTCAACCGCAGTGTCTACCGCCTGCAAAACCTGTTCGGTGGTGATACCCGCCAAAATGAAGTTGCCTTTGTCCAAGGCCTCCGGTCTTTCGGTGGATGTGCGTATGCACACCGCCGGGAAAGGTTTTCCGACGGAAAGGAAAAAGGAGGATTCCTCCGGCAAAGTGCCCGAATCCGACACGACGCAAAATGCGTTCATCTGCAAATTGTTGTAATCGTGGAAGCCGAGCGGCTTGTTTTTTCTGACTCTTTCGTCAAATACAAAGCCCCTCTTTTCAATAAATTTTGCGCTTCTCGGGTGGCAGGAATACAAAATAGGCATATCGTATTTTTGAGCCATCCGATTGACAGCGTTCATAAGGTTTGTAAAGTTCTTTTCCGTGTCTATGTTTTCTTCCCTGTGAGCCGAAAGCAAAATGTACTTGCCTTTTTCCAAGCCGAGTCTTGTCAAAACATCGGATTTTTCTATTTTGTCAAGATTTGCGTGCAAGACCTCCGCCATCGGAGAGCCGGTGACATAGGTTCTTTCCTTTGCCGTGCCCTCGCTGTTTAAGTATCTTCTTGCGTGTTCGGAATAGCACATATTGACATCTGCTATATGGTCGACAATTCTTCTGTTTGTCTCCTCCGGCAGACATTCGTCAAAACATCTGTTGCCGGCCTCCATGTGAAAAATCGGTATGTGCAGTCTCTTTGCGGCGATGGCGGACAGACAGGAATTTGTGTCGCCCAAAATCAAGAGGGCGTCCGGCTGAGTCTCAACCATGAGAGAATAGGATTTTGCGATAATGTTGCCTATGGTCTCGCCCAAGTCCTTGCCGACGGCGTCCAGATAGTAATCCGGCGCACGCAGTCCCAAGTCGTCAAAAAACACCTGATTGAGCTCATAGTCGTAGTTTTGACCGGTGTGAACGAGAATTTGTTCAAAGTAAATATCGCATTTTTTTATTACGGCGGAAAGGCGGATAATCTCCGGTCTTGTGCCGATAATTGTCATCAGTTTTAATTTTGACATTGTCAAACCTCTTCATAAAATGTGTCCGGGTGGTTTTTGTCAAACTGTTCGTTCGCCCACATCACCGTGACAAGATTTTCTGTTTGTGAAAGATTTATTATGTTGTGAGTATAGCCCGGCAACATGTGTACGGCCTCGATTTTTTCGCCGGAAACCTCAAATTCCATAACGGGATAAGGGTTGCCTTCGGCGTCCGTGCCGATTTTTCTCTCTTGAATCAAAGCGCGGCCGGACACGACTATGAAAAATTCCCATTTAGTGTTGTGCCAGTGCTGACCCTTTGTAATGCCCGGTTTTGAAACGTTGACGGAAAACTGACCGCAGTTTTGAGTTTTCAAAAGTTCCGTGAACGAGCCCCTTTCGTCGCAATTCATTTTGAGAGCAAATTTTGTTTTGTTCTGCGGCAAATAAGACAGATAAGTCGAATAAAGTTTTTTTGCAAACGAGTTGTTCGGTATTTGAGGCATTACAAGAGTGGCGGTCTGAGCCTTAAATTCGTCCAGCAACGATACGATTTCGCCCAGCGTAACCCTGTGGGAAACCGGCGCATAGCAGTATCTGCCGTTTTCGTCCGCGACTGCCTCCGTACCGGAAAATTCACAGCGGTGTTCTTTGCCTTCGAGGGCGTCGAGCAGCTCGCACACCAAATCGTCAATGTATAAAAGTTCCAGCTCAACCGAGGCGTCGTTGACAATTATCGGCAAATCGTTTGCATAATTGTGACAAAAAGTCGCAACGGCGCTGTTGTAATTAGGTCTGCACCATTTGCCGAAAAGGTTCGGAAAGCGGTAAATAAGCACCTTTGCACCGGTTTCTTTGCCGTAGCCAAAGAACAGCTCCTCCCCCGCAAGCTTTGATTTGCCGTAGTCCGACTCGGCGTATCTGCCTATAAGCGTAGCCTGAATGGAGGACGCCAGCATTACCGGGCAGGCGTTGTCTTTTTCTTTCAGAGTGTCCAGCAATTCTGACGCAAAGCCGAAATTGCCCCGCATAAACTCGGCGTTGTCCTTCGGTCTGTTTACACCGGCTAAATTGAACACAAAGTCCGCATCCCGACAGTATTCACCCAACAGCCGTGGCGGCGTGGATATTTCAAACTTATAAATATTATCTATTTTAAGGCCGGGTCTTGTCCTGTCTTTGCCGTCGCGTATATTTTCCAACGCCCGACAGAGATTTTTGCCCACAAAGCCGCCGGAGCCCGTAACAAGAATATTCAAAATTTACCCCCGTATCACTTGCCGAGTTTGGCAAGTTCTTCCTTTATATAGTCTGTGGTTTTCATTTTTTCGATAACGCCGGCAACATCCAATCTCTCTGTGTTGTGAGAAGTGTACTGATGAAGGAGTTTGACCTCCGGGTTGCCCTCCACAAAGTATTTGTCGTAGTTCAAATCGCGGTTGTCTGCTGGCACTCTGTAATAATTGCCCATATCTATTGCCTTTGCGGATTCTTCCTCGGTGAGCAGAGTTTCATACAGCTTTTCGCCGTGGCGCGCGCCGATTATGCGGCAACCCGTATCGCCGAAAAGTGCCTGTGTGGCTTTTGCCAAGTCGCCTATCGTGCAGGCAGGTGATTTCTGCACAAAAAGGTCGCCCGGCATGCCGTTTGTAAAGGCAAATACAACCAAGTCGACGGCTTCGTCCAGGTTCATAAGAAATCTTGTCATGTCCGGGTCGGTGATTGTCAGAGGCTTGCCCTGTGCTATCTGGTCGCGGAAAAGCGGAATAACCGAGCCCCTCGAACACATGACGTTGCCGTATCTTGTACAGCAAATCGTGGTTTTGTCGCCGGATACCTGACGGGATTTTGCAACGATGACTTTTTCCATCATGGCTTTTGATATGCCCATTGCGTTTATAGGATATGCCGCTTTGTCGGTGGAGAGACACACGACCTTTTTTACGCCGTGGTTAATGGCGGAAGTGAGGACGTTTTCCGTACCCAACACATTTGTCTTAACCGCTTCAATCGGGAAAAATTCACAGGAAGGCACTTGTTTGAGAGCGGCGGCGTGGAATATAAAATCTACGCCGTTCATCGCAACATCAACCGAATTTATGTCCCTGACATCGCCGATGTAAAATTTGACCTTTTGGCTTTCGACCGGGTACCGAACCTGAAGCTCGTGGCGCATATCGTCCTGTTTCTTTTCGTCTCGCGAAAAAATTCTGATTTCGCCTATGTCTGTTGTAAGAAAATGTTTGAGAACGGTGTGCCCGAACGAGCCCGTGCCGCCCGTGATAAGTAAAGTCTTTCCGCTGAAAATGCTTGACATTGTATATCCTCCGTTTAGTGCCGAGAGCACATAGTATTTCATAATAATGTCATTATTTTATCACAGATTTTGACATATTAAAAGACAAATACCGACTTGTTAAAAAAAATATTACAAATTCGCTTTATTTTATACAAATATGTGCATTTGCGCAAACGGTAAACGGTATGATATAATATAAGATAATAGAATGCTCGAAAGGGGTTAATTGACATGAGCACATTATCAAGATTTCTGAAATACATTCGGATTGATTCGCCTTCCGACCCAAAAAGCGGTCTCACGCCGTCCACAGACATTCAGCTGAAAGTCGCCGAATGTCTTAAAGCCGAGATGGAAGAACTCGGCCTTGTGAATGTACGCATCGACAAAGGCGCCGTTTACGGAATATTGCCGGCGACAGACGGATACGAAGACAAGACAAAAATCGGCTTTATCGCCCACATGGACACAGCGCCGGAATTTAACGGATACGGCGTAAAGCCTCAAATCATCGAAAACTACGACGGAAAGGATGTCCTGCTCAAAGGCTCGGGCCACATTCTGTCTGTCGCGGATTTTCCGATTTTGCAAACGCTCAAAGGCGAAAAGCTGATAACCACAGACGGTACCACCTTGCTGGGCGCGGACGACAAAGCCGGCATTGCGGAAATTTTGCAGGCTGTCGAAACCGTTGTGAAAGAAAACATACCGCACGGTCAGATCAGCGTGGCATTTACACCGGACGAGGAAATCGGCACGGGTATTCATTCCTTTGATGTCAAGGGCTTTGACGCCGAATTGGCGTATACCGTCGACGGCGGCGATTGGGAAAGCATTTCCTACGAGAATTTCAACGCCGTATCGGCAGTGGTTGAATTTAACGGCTATTCCATTCATCCCGGCTCCGCAAAGGGAAAAATGAAAAATTCACAGTACATGGCTTTTGAGTTTAATTCTCTGCTCCCTGCCGGCGAAAAACCGGAGTACACAAGCGGTTTTGAGGGCTTTTACCACCTTACAGGAGTAAACGGCGGCACGGAAAAGACCACTCTTGAATACATTGTCAGAGACCACGACGCAGACAAAATCGCTCACAAGCAGGTTGTTATGCAGCAGATTGCCGACTTTATCAACACAAAGTACGGCGAGGGCAGCTGTGTGCTGACCCTGAAAGAGCAGTACAGAAATATGAAAGAGAAAATCCTGCCTCGTTTTGAAGTCATCACCGCCGCCGAAAATGTAATAAGAGCTCTGGGCGGAAATCCTGTTTCCGAGGCGGTCAGAGGCGGCACGGACGGCGCACAGCTCTGTTACATGGGCTTGCCTTGTCCTAACCTGGGCACAGGCGGAATGAACGCCCACGGCAGATATGAGTGCATAACGGAAGAAAGAATGGAAAAATGCACTGGGGTTATTCTCGGAATAATAAAAGAGTTTGCAAAGTAATTGTTATTTGCAAAAACTTTTCGGGCTGCACTGTAAACCTAAACAGTATGATTCTGTTTATTCCCTGATAAAACAGTTTGCGAAAACTCAATAACATTAAAACGGGAACAAGGCGGTCAAACCTTGTTCCCGTTTATTTTTTGTGTATAAATAATCATCTTACAATGTCAACATCGACAAAAGTATATGAGCCGATGCGGCTGCTGTATTTATCTGCGACAATTTTCTTTCACAGCTCATATTATTCGTCGTCTGCGGTTATTTGGGTTTTGCTCAGCCTGTTGTTTGCATCCTCTTTGACAAGCTCAATGACGACCGCAACAAGCGGAATGAAAAAGAGAATGCCCATTATTCCGAAAAGCTTTGCGCCGAGCATAGCCGCAATCAATGTATATAGGGGCGGCATCCCCACGGATTCGCCCACAACTCTCGGATAAATAAATTGGTTTTCAATAAACTGAACGGCAAGGTATACCACAGCGCATCGAATCGCCAATATCGGATTTATGAGCAATGTCAAAAATATGCTGACTCCGCAGGATATAAAAGCCCCGACATACGGGATAATTGCGCACACCGCAGTCAGAATACCCACCAAGCTGCCGTACGGCAAGCCGAAAACGGTAAAAGCCGCAAACATCAGTATGCCGAGTATGACGGCTTCAAGACATTGACCGGACAAAAATTGACTGAAAGAGCGATAAAACATACGGCAAAAGCGAATAATGCTATCGGCGTGTTTCGGTTTCATATATGCGCATACAAGCTTCCTTGTCTGATCGCATATTCCGGCCGAGCCGACAGAAACATAGACCGAAATTATAAAAGAAAACGCTGCGTTTACAACTATACCTACAGTAGAAGACAGGGCGTCCGTCACATTTGGTAAAAAGGCTTCAAAATTGTCGGAGATGTGCTGTATTGTCCGCTCCAAATTTATCTCGGACAACAATTCTTTCAGCCATGAAATATCAAATGTCCGCACGGAAAGATTTGACTCTATCTGTGCATACAGTCTTTTTGACGACCGTGCGATTTCCGGATAAAGCATTGTTATAACGAGCACCAATACAATTGCCGCGCCGGTAAGCGTCAAAACAAAACTGAGTATGTGTATCGATTTTTCCGACGGTTTTTTCTTGATTTTAACCCGGATTTTGTTGATAATCTTTTTTATCCCGTTCATCGGTACGCTGAAAAACAAGGCTAAAATGCCACCGGCTATTATAGGCAGTATCAAGCCTAAAATTCTTTTTGCAAATCCGATTACGGCTGAAAAATTCATCAATGCGGCAAACAGCGTGACCGAAGTCACGGCGACCGTCAAATATTGCTTTGTTTTCTTGTCCAATTCAAACTACCTCCGGCCCTAATATCACCGCTTCAGCAATTTTATGTTTCTCACTGCGTAAAGCACAAATGAAATTCCGATCATGGCGGTACAGACAATAATAGAAATTGCGGACGCCGACGGCGGTATATCCGCGTAAAACATGTGAATTATCATCATGGCGTAAAGCAATGCGGTGGCCGTTTTTCCGTGCCAATTTGCGCCGATCAAAATGTCTTTTTTGCGAATAAGCATGTAGCCGGTTATCCCCATAAACGCCTCTTTCACAGCCATGAGAGCCAAAGGCACAATCATCATAGGAAAGCGCACCGTCAGGCAAATCATAATAACGGCCTGAGTCAGTTTGTCGGCAATCGGGTCAAGTACCTTGCCCACATCGCTTATCATATTGAATTTTCTGGCTATAAAACCGTCCGCTATATCCGTAATACCCGATAGAATGAGGAGAGACCCGGCTGTCCGGTATTTTTTCTCTTCCCGGTACCGCCAAACTATGCAGGGTATCAGACATATACGAAAAAGTGACATAATATTCGGTATAGTAATTATTTTTGATTTTGTTTTCATTTTTCTTTTAACAACTTCTGTTGTTTTTCAATTATCTTCTATCGTCAATGTTTTCTGCGG
>JAQXIW010000002.1 GCA_029007985.1 Oscillospiraceae bacterium
AAACTTACAAGTACTTCTTTTCATAGGGCACACAAAGTGCCGGAAGGCAATGCGGTTTCCCCCATTACCCCGAAAACTCTGATGAGTTTTGGCATACTGCCATAGCAAAAAGCCTTAGACTGCATATGCTCGAAATACATATTTTATTCTATTGTATTATACACAACACAGAGATAATTTTCAATATCCTGTTTTGTCCATAAAGTATCTTATCTGCTTTTTCCACCAAGGCCAGTCATGGTTTACATCGTAGCCCCAATAGTCAAACCAGCACGGAATATCTTTTTCGCACATAAGCCTTTCAAGACTGCGGGTGTTTCTCACCATTTCTTCCTCCCACGCCCCCTGTCCGACGCAGACGATTATGTCCGAGCGCCTGTACATATCGGCGTAAGGGTGGTTGTATTCCATACCGGCCAAATAGTCTATCGGCGAATTGTCATAGGTGTTTTTATCCATATATCCGCCCATGAAATATCTTGCTTCGTACACGCCGGATAGGGCAATGACCGTGTCGAATTTATCCGGGTTGCGCAAAAAGAAATTCATTGCGTGGAAAGCCCCCATGGAGCAGCCCGTCGTCATCATTTTGTCCCAGTTGCGATATCTGTTCTGAACGGTAGGTATTACCTCATCCACAATATAGTGATACCACTGCTCCTGCATATACATTCTGTGGCCCGGGTTGCCGTTTTGGTTTGAGAATGTCTCCTCGTCTATCGAGTCCACACAGACAAGTCTCAGCTTTCCCGATTCAATGTCCGGCCGCAGTACATTTATCATTCCGAAATTTTCATAGTCGTAATACTTGCCGTTTTGCGGGCCGAAAACAAAGCAGATTTTGCCCCGATGACCGTATACTTTATAGGTCATATTTCTGTTAAGGCAGCTGCTGTATTCGGTGTATAATTCAGTTTTCATAGAATTCCCCCACATATTTTTCAAATTCTTTTACTTGCTCTTCCGTGTCGAGCTTTACCATATAGAAAGTGTTGCCCATATCGTCCGCAATGGCGTCCGGCATTCTGCCCGACATCACCGTTCTGTCGCCGTACTTTTCCATAACAGCCTCATGAGAATTGACATACATTCTGCTGTCTCTTCTCGAGGAATAGGCGCAAAAATATTTATCGTCCGACGGCTTTATGTCCGTGCCGTCAAAACAGACCATATCCGCCCAGATTTTGTACACATCCGTGCTGTGTGCAAAGTTCATCATATCCGGCGTATAGCCGCCGGCAGGGCGCATATTGACTTCCAGCCCGATGAAATCCCCGACTTTGCCCAGACCTTTTTTGGCTTTTGTCAGCCTAAAAAATTCAAAGTGAACAAATCTGCTCTTGACGCCGAAGGCTTTTAATGTGGCTCTGCCCCTCTTTTGGAGCTGAGCCGGTACTTCTTTGAGACAGAAATAATCAAGGCCGATGTTTTTGTGTACCAAATCCGCTATCGACGGCGGAAAATGTGCGCTGTTTTCAAAGAGAACATCCCCTTTGCTGTTCACAATGGCGTCGTAGGAATATATTTCGCCGGTGATGAATTCCTCCATTACATAGTCGTTTTCGCCGCGCTGTGCAAAGAACGAATCAAACTCTTTTCTGCTGCTGATTTTCCAAGAATCCTGTGCGCCCATGCCGTGATTAGGCTTTACGAAAACAGGGTATCCGACGGCGTCAATGAAATTTAGGCACTCGTCGTAGTCTTTGACCTGAATACATCTCGCAGTCGGCACGCCGCCCCGCTCATAGTATTTTTTCATGTTAAACTTGTGGTTCCACTCGTCGATTTTGTCAGATTTAACGCCGGTGTTCACATTGAAATCCATTCTCAACCGGGCGTCGACAGGCAGCCAGTATTCGTTGTTTGACTCAATCCAATCTATTCTGCCGTACTTGTGGGCAAAGTACGCAACCCGCCTGTACATCTGGTCGTAGTTTTCCATGCTGTCGACCTTGTAGTATTCCGTCAGGCAGTTTTTGAGCTCCCATCTCAGCGAATCGTACGGCGCGTCACCTATACCCAGCACATTTGCGCCGTTTGCTTTCAGCCTGTCGCAAAACAGCCAATAGGTCTCCGGGAACATCGGTGAAACAAAAATAAAATTCATAACAATTCCTTCTCTCTTTATAACTATCTCATAATTATAATAGCATATTGTAAAATAATATACAATTGTAAACTTTTGAGCCCTTACAATGTTATATTCAAAAAAAGAGACAGGCTGTGGGCCTGTCTTGAGTTTATTCGTCTGTTCTAATCATTTTTATATCAAATTGCGAGGCTTCCGGTCTTCTCTCGCCGTTCGGCTCAAAGCCGCTTTTTTTGTAAAATCTGATTGCGCCCTCATTTTTTTCAAGCACCCACAGATATTTGATGTCAAAATGATTGTTGGCATATTTCATCAATTTCGAGCCTATGCCCACACCCTCAAAATAAGGGTCGGTGTAAAGCTCGACAATCTCGCAGCCTTCAATGCGTATCAGGCCTTTTACAAATTCGTCTTCGTACACATAATACCTTTCAAGCAATGACGGGTCAGCCGACAGCTCATCAATTATTTCTTTTACATTTACAATGACAAATGTGCCGTAATCGTCGTTGAATATCTTTCTGTAATTTTTTCTTTTTGAAGTCACCAATATTTCCGCTATTCTGGAAATATCCTTTTTGCGCGCCTTTCTGATCATGGGGACATACCTCCGTAAAAATCAACAGGTAAGCTTTTTTTCATTATAGAATTATTTGCAAGAAGTGTCAAATCTTTTAGTGGTATTCACTCAGAATTCGGTTAATTATTACACATTTTTCATAATTGGGTTATATAATGTACTCAATCGAGAAAGAAAAGGAGATATATTATGGATTTACTGAATCAGGACGATGTCCTGTCGGCAAACGAAGACCTGCCGACGGGCAACGAAACTTTGAATGATAAAGAAATACAGGACACAATAGACGAATTAAACAAAGAACTTAAATCCGATGAATCGGGCGTGGACGAAAACCCGTGTGATGACGCAGTCGGTGAAAAAAAGTGTGAAAAACCGCAGGGCGATATTTTTGACTCTGTACCGCCGTCAGCACCTCAGCCGCCAAGGACAACCGTCACCGAAGTAAAAAAGACTAAAACCGGCACGGCGAAGACCTTGCTGATTGTCGCCGCCATGATACTGTCCGGCGTAGTGGGCGGTTTTGTGGGTGCAGGTTATGCGGTTAAATCCGCAGATGTTCCGCGGCAGACAGACAAGATAGAACAAAATGTGGTCTACAACGCCACATACAACGATATATCACAGGCTCGGGCGCTGGCATCTCAATCCGTAGTAACGATTAAAGTCACACGGCAGGTGAACGCGCAGACTTGGTTCCAAAACTATTCATATACCCAGACCGGCTCGGGCTCCGGCGTAATAATTTCAGAGGACGGCTATATTCTGACCTGTAATCATGTGGTCGCCGACACCGACACTGTCACGGTTGTAATAGGCGAAAAGGAATACGAGGCGGAAATAATCGGCGCAGACGAGCTGACGGACATTGCCCTTATCAAGATAACAACCGACGATAAGTTAGTGCCTGCGTCACTGGGCGACAGCGATTCTCTCCTGCCGGGTAACGGCGTTATGACAATAGGCAACCCTCTGGGGCTTTTGGCAAATTCCGTTTCCTTCGGCGTGGTATCCGCCATCAACAGAGATGTTACGGTTGAAAGCTCACAGATGACGCTGATTCAGACGGACGCATCTGTATCGCCGGGCAATTCCGGCGGCGGTCTTTTCGACATTGCCGGCAACCTTATCGGCATAGTAAACGCCAAATACGCCGATGAGGATGTAGAGGGTATCGGTTTTGCAATACCTATCAATAAGGCAATAGAAATAGCCTCGGAATTGAAAACAAGCGGCTATGTAGCGAACAGAGCCACGCTCGGCGTGACCGTGCGGCAACAGAACAACCACATCTATGTCTATTCGGTGGTTGAAAATTCGCGGGCGGCGGAAGCCGGATTGAAAAAAGGCGACAGAATTGTAGCCGTTGACAACATTGAGCTGTCATCGTCGTCGGATTTGACAAACTACATTGCCAAGTGCTCGCCGGGTCAGGAAATAAAGCTGCTCATTGTGAGAGACGGCAGAACCTATGAAGTGCCTGCCACATTGAAAAGCGCGGAAAGCACATACAGCGACAAAAACAACGCGTAAATAACACAGTATACAAGGCAATAAAAATATCCTCCGCAAGGGCTCTGCTCAAACGGAGGATTTGGTTTTGCAATAATACATAATTTTATTTTATACACAATAACAGACGGCTGTCTCGCAATAAAAAACGGGCAGCCGCCCGCTTTTATTGTTATGCTTTCTTTTTGTCAGGCAGCTGTGCCAGAATAATTGCAACAAAAATCAGGGCGCAGCCCATTATCTCTTTAATACCGAGATACTGATGCAGCAGTATCCGACCACTGATGACGGAAAATACCGATTCCAGGCTGAGCAGCATAGATGCCAGCGTAGGCTCAACGCCCACCTGACCCACAATCTGTAATGTGTACGCCACGCCGCAGGACAGTATGCCCGCATAGAGAATTGACACCCACGCCTCAATGGAATTGAAGTAAGACCGCCATACTCCTATTCCGAGAGGGACTATTTCAAAAATAATCATAGGCAATGCCGTCAGCAATCCGCAGACCAAAAACTGAATACAGGACATTCTCACTCCGTCGGCTTTCGGCGAAAACCGGTCTATAACCATAATGTGTACGGCATAGCAGACCGAGCACATCAGCACAACTAAATCTGATTTCTGTATGCCCGTCTCGCCGTTCATACACAGCATATACAGACCTATGACGGTCAGGCCGACGCCGGCGATTATTTTTATGTTTATTTTCTTGCCCACAAAAATGCCTATGATAGGCACGAAAACAATATAACAGGCGGTTATAAAACCGGCTTTTCCGGCGCTTGTACCCATTGTAATGCCCTGTTGCTGAAAGTTGCTGGCGACGGTGAGAATCACACCGCAGAAAACTCCGCCGATAAGGGTGTTCTTTTTGTCCCGTTGGGTCTGCGGTTTCTTCTTGTTGAGGCCGGTTTTGTCAAGCAATTTAATAACCGGCAAAAGCGCCGCCGCGCCCACCAACATTCTTATGCTGTTAAAGGAAAAAGCACCGATTGCGTCGCCGCCTGCGCTCTGTGCGACAAAGCCCATACCCCATATCAGAGCCGTCAGCACGAGCAGAGCCATATTTCTTTTATTTGATTTCACTAAAATCCCCCTCACAAAAGATTGCCGCCGCTGTGCGATGGCAATCCGTAAATTTTTATTTGGAACATTCGTTAATAAATTCCATAAACATTTTTTCGGAATCCGGGCTGTCAAGCCAAAATTCCGGGTGCTCCTGATAAGCCCTGATCCAGTTTTCGTCGCTGTCGAGATATAATGCTTCAACCAGACCGTCATCCGCCTTTGCCATGGCTTTCAAGCCGTTGCCCAGTTCTTTAATGCCCTGGTGATGACATGAATTGACTCTGATTTTTTCTGCGCCGTCAAACAGCTTTGCCATAGGCGTGCCGGCGATGATGTTGATATCGTGGCCCTCGCCAACCCGTTCAAGAGTGTAGTCCGGGTGTTTTATCGTCGTGCCGGTGTCAATCGCCAGGTCCTGATAGAGCGTGCCGCCGAGCGCGACATTTATAATCTGTATGCCGCGGCAGATACCGAAAACAGGCTTTTTCAGCTTCAAAGCAGCCTTTATAAGATAAATATCTGCGTCGTCCATATCTTTGTAACAGGCGTCACAGTAGTCTTTCTTTTCTTCGCCGTAAGATGACGGGTCAACATCGTCGCCGCCCGTCACAAGCAAACCGTCACAGCTTGCCACCAGTCTTTCGGCTTCCTCAGGGCTTTTAACAATTGAAGCCACCACAGGCAGGCCGCCGAATTTTTCGACAATGTCAAAATTCGGTTTTACGCACACATAGGTGTATTCCATAAATTTTATCCGGTAAGGCTTTTTCCTGATTGTTGTCAAAATCACAGGTTTCATCTTTATTCCTCCGCGCAAATCAATGTGCTGATCAATATAATCGTATTATAACATTGAACAGACGGAATAAGCAATAATATTTCACATTTGCAAGAGTGCAATTTAACAAAATGCACTCAAACTTTTCACATTCGGTTGGTATACTTTGATTGTAAAGGTTCAAACAGAACTTTAATTTCTCTCCTCTAATACTTTTTTGAAGCAAAAGCAGCCGTTTTGACAACGGCTGTTTTTGTTTGTCATATTTTTTCAATAAATTCATAAACGCAGTCTGCCAGAGTTTTCATAACGGAATAGTCGTATTCTTCTTTCAGTATTTCGTTGTTGGATACGCCTTTTATCGACATACACGGCACGGCAAATCTGTCAGCCGACCGATACATCCGATAACATTCCATATCTTCGCCGCACACGCCGTATTTTGTGTTGAACAGCATTATTTTATCGTATTCTCTGTTCCACACATCGCCCGAGCCTATCGTACCGAATATCAATCTTCCCCCAAAAATACTTTTTGCTTTTTTGAGTATTTCGCTGTCGGAATTATACTTTACGACGCCATCGCTCAAGCCCTCTGAAAAAGTAATCAGTCTGTTTCTGTCAAGGCTTATGCCCTCCCCTTTTTCCGCATGCTCTGCTCTGTAAGAATTTATGTGAACGGCGTCGGTTACCGCGATAATATCACCCTTGTGTATGTTTTCGCTGTATCCGCCTACAACACCGTAATTCAGCATAAAGTCCGCATCGTATTTCATACATAACAGCATGGCAAGATTCGCCATATTTATCATGCCCACGCCGGATATACCCAGCACCGCCTCTTTGCCGCATATTTTTCCGGAATAAATTTCAAAGCCGTAAACATTCTCATACTTTTCAATTTCCATTTTCGTCAAAATCAATTCGGCTTCCGATTTCATCCGTACCGCAACCGCAATTACTTTCCCCATTTTGCACCTCTCGTTTTTCTTTTATTATACACTACACCGTCCGAAAGATGCAATTATGCTTTAAGCTGCGGCGTCGGACATGCTCTCGGAAATGTACTCGTAGTACTCTTCTTCCGTCGCAAACAACATATATTCGCCGTCCACATAACCCATATAACCGTTTGAAATAATATAGCCTTTCATAACATTTCCTCCGTTTCTCTTCTTTTGTTCTATGGCTGTATTATATCACGGTATATGTACAATAAATCGGACTTTGTATTTTGTTTTCGGCGGAAATTCACATATTTTTGCTTATTATCCTATCCCAACCAATGCGTAAGTTACTGCGAATCTCAAAAAGAAAGCCCCGCTTTTGCGGGGACAATCTTATTTGCAATAGTATTCGATGGCTTTGCCGGCAAATTCGGCAGTGCCTGCGCCGCCCGCATTGTCAATGCTTGCGGTAAATCTTTTGTCGGCTGTGTACATCATACCCAGCGACGCCAAAATTTCCTTTGTGCAGGTATAGTAGTTTTCGGTGATGAAATCCTGTAATTTTTTGACCAAAAGCTGTGCTTCCCGGCTGTCCGGGGCTTTGTCCTTTATATCGCCTAACTCGGCAAAAATCTTCATCATTTCCGCGCCCGACCGCATGAATGAATCCTTTGTCTTATTCTTTGACCTGTTTTCAAACTCTTTGTAGGCGTCGGTTTTGCCCCATCTCTCTTTGGCTTCCGCCTGTAAATTTTCATATTCTCTGTTGTCAAATGC
Source organism: Oscillospiraceae bacterium (assembly GCA_029007985.1). Classification (GTDB taxonomy): domain Bacteria; phylum Bacillota; class Clostridia; order Oscillospirales; family Ruminococcaceae; genus RGIG3102. The sequence goes on from JAQXIW010000002.1 coordinate 7,756, forward strand.
TTTGAAATCCATTTTGTTCGTCTCGCCTTTCTTAACCTTTTCGGCAAATGCAATCAATTTTTCAAGCCTTTCCATTTTCACTGTCAAAAGCTCTATCTGACCGTCTATTGCCGATTTTCTGTCATAACCCGGATATGTGAGTATCTCGGTTATCTGTTTCAGAGGAAATTCAAGTTCTCTCAGCAGAAGTATCTCGCCGAGCTTTGACAGATTTGTATCGTCATACATTCTGTAACCCCGCGCCGTCACCTTTGCCGGTTTTAATAAACCTATTTCGTCGTAATATTGCAGTGTGCGTATACTCACACCGGATATTTTACTTATTTCGCTTATCTTGTACATATTATTTCCTCCGATGATTGAATTATAAACTGTCACGCAGCGTGAGAGTCAAGTGTTTTTTGAGAAAATTTGAAAAATAATTTGATTTCTTTACCGTAAATAATCCGGATAAAATTTCATAAAAATCTTTGCATTATGTGTTGACAAATAAGTTTAATATGGTAGAATAGGTGTGAATTGAATAAGCCTCCCTTATCACTGGGTAAGGGGCTCAAGGTGTCGGACGTTTCTGCAAGTGCAATCCCACGGATTGAAAGGAAATGATCGGCATTTTTATTTTGTATTTAACGGGAGGTATTTGCTATGAAAAAGAACAACCATATCTTATCTCTTTTCGTCATCTCGGTCATCTGGGGCGGCGGCTGTATTATGATAAAACAGGCTCTCAACGACGGGATGGACGCCGGTATCTTGAATGTATACCGCGGTTTAATATTTACGGTGCTTGTGCTTGCCACAAACGCTAAAAATGTGCTCAAAATGAAAAAGGACACATTTATTTGGGGCTCTGTCGCCGGATTTTTCAGCTTTGTTTCATTTCTGACTCAGTCCATCGGCCAACAGTACACCACCCCGGCAAAAGCGGGTTTTTATGTGGGCACAGGTGTTATTATGATACCTTTTATTGTGTGGGCCGTGAGAAAAATACGCCCGCAAGCGTCCCACATTGTGTCGGCTGTCGTATGTCTTTTCGGCATGATGATACTGTCCGGCTTTATAAAGGGAGATATTTCATTTAATTTCGGCGACGCTCTCATCGTGGCAGCGGCCGGATTTTACGCCGTGTCTCTGACTATTATGTCTAATATGCCGAAAGACGCCCACTATTCCCAGTCGGCATTCTGTATGGCATACACCCTGTTTTTAGGCAGCTTTATCTATTCTGTTATCAATCTCGGCTCTGTGAGCGCAATACTAACATCAAAAGTATCTCTCATTCCGCTTTTGTACTTGGCGGTGCTGTCAAACTTTGTGGCGCAGACCATGCAGGTCAAGGCGGCTCGATTCGTTCACCCGTACATCGTCAGCCTTATAACATCTACCGAGGGTATTTTCGGCGCGATATTCAGCATACTGCTCGGCTTTGAGGCTCTCGACCCGGCAGTCGTCATGGGCGGACTTATAATATTTTTGAGTTTGGTGATTTCCGAAATGGATTTTGCGAAAATTAAAAGGATAATGTTGAAAACTGTATAATAAAAAAATATGCGGCGCTTTATAAAAAGCGTCGTTTTTTGTTTGTATTCGGGCAAAAATCGACATTATTCAAATCCGCTTTCAATAAGAGTTTTGTATTTTGCTTGAATTTTTTACGGATTTTTTCCGTATGAAAAATATTTTTCTTCCGTTTACAATAAATAAAAAACGGAGGTAAAATTATATGTCATTAAAATCAAAAACATCCGGCGTGCCGGGTTTCATTTCCTACATGCCGCACAAATCACAAATCGAGGAGCTCACAAACGAGGAGGCCGGCATACTCTACAAGCGGCTTTTCAGCTATGTGGATACCGGGGAATTGCCGGATTTTCGGGGAAACAAATTGCTCAAAATTATCTTTTACGATTATCAGCGGGAGCTGGAAAGAGATATCGAAAAGTATCAAAGTATGTGTGAGCGAAACAGAATAAACGGTCAAAAAGGCGGCAGGCCAAAAAAGGATACAGTTGTTTCGGCGGGAGCCGATATTAATTTTATCGGTAAAAACCCGGATGGTTTTTTCAAAAACCCAAAAAACCCAATATAAATATAAATTAAAATTATAATCTAAATCAAAAAGATAATTATAATCAAAATCAAAAAAGAAAAAATAAATAAAAAGAGAGGGATATAAAGGGGGAGAAAAAACGCCGCTTCACTTTTGGAAACGGCGTATCTGTTCAACTGTTAATCCATATCCGAATCGTCATCCGACAATTCGCCTTTGCTCCGCTTGGAAAGATATGCGTTCAAAAAGCCCTGGATATTGCCGTCCATTACATAATCGACTCTTGAGTCCTGATAACCGGTGCGGTGGTCTTTTACAAGAGTGTACGGCATAAATACGTATGAGCGAATCTGTGAGCCCCAGGCAATCTCTTTCTGTACGCCCTTTATGTCCTCAATCTTTGCAAGGTGCTCTCTCTCTTTGATTTGAGCAAGCTTTGAGCGCAGCATTTTCATACAGGTTTCCCTGTTCTGCAGCTGGCTTCTCTGTGTTTGACAGGAAACCACAATGCCCGTAGGCAAGTGGGTAAGACGGACGGCGGAGGATGTCTTGTTGATGTGCTGGCCGCCTGCACCGGAGGAACGGAAAACATCCATTTTGATGTCTTCGTCGCGAATCACTATCTCGACATCGTCGTTGATTTCCGGCATTACTTCACAGGAGGCGAAGGATGTGTGTCTTCTGCCCTGGGAGTCAAACGGCGACACTCTGACAAGTCTGTGAACGCCGTGTTCGCTCTTCAAAAAGCCGTATGCGTTTTCGCCCTCTATGGAGAAGGAAACCGACTTAATACCGGCTTCGTCGCCCTCGAGATAGTCGATGGTCGTGGTTTTGAAGCCCTCCATCGCGCAGTATCTGGTATACATTCTGTACAGCATTTCACACCAGTCCTGGCTCTCTGTACCGCCTGCGCCGGCGTGCAGAGTGATGATGGCGTTGTTTGCGTCGTATTCTCCGGTGAGGAGAGTAGTCAGCCTGAGTTCCTCAACTTTTTCTTTGAGAGTTTCGCTCATTTCGACCAGCTCTTCGTCGAGAGATTCGTCCTCAAGCTCAATATAGAGTTCTATCATTGCCTCAAGGTCAGCCCACATTCTCTCCAATTTGTCTACGCCCTCTTTTTTGGCTTTCAGTCCGCGCAGCTTTGCGTATATGGCGTTCCGCTTTGCCTGGTCGTTCCAAAATTCCGGCTGCTGTGTGTGCATTTCCAATTCTTCTATTTCTCCCGACAGTCTGTCATATCCCAGACCCGCTTTGAGTGAGGCTATTTCCGGTTTCAAATCCGATAATACTTTTTTATAATCATCAATTAAAATCATTATTAACTCCAAATTATCACATATTATTGCTATTCTATTATACAGAAAAAATATAATATAGTAAAGTACAACTTTGCTTTACAATAACCGTGTTTTTATGTATAATGTACTATATTATAATTTAGGAGAATATATGAACAGATTTTACAAACAGACATGCCCGGTCTGTAACAAAGAATTTACGGAAAATGAAGATATAGTTGTCTGCCCTGAATGCGGCACCCCTTATCACAGAGAGTGCTATGCAAAAAACGGCGGATGTGTAAACCGGTCTAAGCACGCCGAGGGCTTTGAGTGGAAGCCTGTTATAATTGAAGGTGTAAACGACAAGCCTTACAACACCGTCAAGTGCCCGAGCTGCGGCGCCGACTGCGCCGAGGACGCCCGTTTTTGCGAAAACTGCGGCGCCGCGCTGAAACCTGTGCGGCGGACGGGGGACGCGGATTTTCTGCGCCAAAAAGAAGAGATGCGCCAAAGAGTACAGGCGGAACTGAATTCGGATTTGGACGGTTTCAAAGTCGGCGACTGGGCGACATACATCCGCACAAACGCCCAATACTACATTTTCAAATTTAAGAAAATGGAGGCTGACCCGAAGTACAAACCTTTTAATTTCACCGCATTTTTCTTTGCGCCTGTGTGGTTTGTCTACCGCAGAATGTACAAATACGGTATTCTCGCCGCCATAATTAATATGGTGATGAATATCCCGGCTATGATAATTTACGCCTCAAGCCTCGGCCAGCTGCCTGTAAACTCGCCGCTGATGTTCTCGGGCATAAACGACGTGGCGTTTTATATGAGTCTTGGGGAAATTCTGATAAATCTCGTATGGGGCTTTTTGGCAATACCGCTTTACAAAAAGCACATAAAAGCAAAGCTCGAACAGGTCAAGGCCAAAACCTCGAGCCCAAATGAATTTTATCGGGAGCTGACAAAGAAATCCGGCCCGAGCCCGCTGGGTATTCTGCTGTGCATACTTGTGGCTTTCTCGTATTTCATTCAACTTATGGCAATGTGACAAAAGGGCAATTTTGCCCTTTTTTAGTTGAAAAAACAGGGGTTTGCTATTGACATTGCGCCCTGTTTTTTGGTATAATAAGTCGCTGTTTTATGACAGCATAAACCAACTTGCTCTGAAAAGCGTTTCAGGGCCTTAAAGTCCATAAGGAGGTAAAGACAATGCAGAAATACGAATCAATGTTTGTAATCAGCGCAAAGCAGGATGAAGAAGCTTACAAGGCTACGGTTGAAAAATTCGCAAGCCTTATCTCAGCTAACGGCAATCTTGTTTCCTGTGATGAATGGGGTAAGAGAAAGCTCGCATATCTCATCAACAAGGAAGCGGAAGCATACTATGTTCTGTACACATTTGAATGTGATGCAGCATTCCCTGCCGAGCTTGATCGTGTTGCAAAAATCACAGACGGTGTTTTGCGTTCAATGATCATCGCTCTTTAATAGGGGGATAAAATGAATGTTGTTTGTTTAGTCGGCAGACTTATAGCCGACCCTGAACTTCGTCAGACGCCTCAGGGTACTTCCGTCTGTTCTTTCACAATCTCGGTACAGAGACCTAACGCAAAGAAAGACGAAAACGGTTTCTACCCGTCCGACCTCATCAGATGTATCGCATGGCGTACAACCGGTGAATTTGTGGCTAAATATTTCCGCAAGGGTCAGAATATCGGTTTGAACGGTTCAATCCAGGTCAACCGGTACACAGACAAAGAGGGCAGAAAAGTAAACTCGTTTGAGGTATTGACCAATAATGTTTATTTTGTCGAGAGCAAAGGCGGCAGCGCCCGGGGCTCATCGACATATTCACAGCCTGCACCAAAGGCACAGGACAACTTCCCGCGGAGCTCATTCTCCACAGGAAATCTCGACGGTTTCTCCACAATCTCAGCAGACGATGGAGATTTGCCGTTTTAAGTTAAGAAAGGAGTAAATTCAAATGGAAGAAAATACAAGAGAATTCAAGGGCAACCGTCCTATGAGACGCCCTAACCGTAAAAAAGTTTGCGCATTCTGTGCAGACAAAGCAGAATTCATTGATTACAAAGATGTTGCCAAGCTCAGAAAGTACACAACTGAGAGAGGCAAAATCGTTCCGAGACGTGTAACAGGTACATGCGCATATCACCAGAGACATCTCACAACTGCTATCAAGAGAGCAAGATATGTTGCGCTTCTCCCATACACAGTTAAATAATTGATGACTATGTAAAGCCGTGTTTTCACGGCTTTTATTTTTTTCTTGATAATTGCGGCGGCGTTATGTTAGAATATTTATAAATAGATGTTCGTATTTATGAAAGGAGTAATTATGAAACCAAAGGTATATTTCTGCAAAACCATAACCCCTGAAAAAGTGTTGGAAATTTACGGCCTTTTGGGCAAGGAATTGCCGGGCAAGGTAGCTTTGAAAGTCCACAGCGGCGAAAAGGGCAACCGCAATTTCCTGGGCCCTGATTTTTGGAGACCGCTTATCGAGAAAGTGGGCGGCACAATCGTAGAGTGCAACACAGCCTACGAGGGCGCGAGAAACACCACCGCAAAGCACATCGACCTTATGAATTATCACGGCTGGGATAAATACTACGATGTCGATATTATGGACGCCGAGGGTCCGGACATGGTGCTGGACATAAAAAAGCACAAAATCATCGACAAAAACTATGTGGGCAAAAACTTGGCAAACTACGACAGTATGCTGGTGCTCAGCCATTTCAAAGGTCACGCAATGGGCGGTTACGGCGGTGCGCTGAAACAGCTGTCCATCGGCGTTGCGTCAAGCTACGGCAAAGCTTACATTCACGGTTCCGGAGAGCCGGAAAAAATCTGGACAGGCAACCACGACACATTCTTAGAGTCAATGGCGGACGCAGCCGGCAGCGTTATTGATTATTTCGGCGACAATTTGGCGTATATAAATGTTATGAAAAATATGTCGGTGGACTGTGACTGCAACGGCAAAGCAGAGCCTCCTTGCATGAAGGATATCGGTATTCTCGCCTCTCTTGACCCGATAGCGATAGATCAGGCATGTATCGACTTTGTGTACAACGCCACGGACGACCCGGGCAGAGACCGTCTCATCGAGAGAATCGAGAGCAGAAACGGTTTACTCACATTGAAAGCCGCCGCGGAACTGGGCTACGGCAGCCGCGAATACGAGCTTATCGAAATCGAATAGCACAAAAAACCGACCTCTGCAAGTGAACTGACCCAAATTGTTCAGACAGTACAAAAAGAACCTACAGATATATAAATTAAAAATTAACTTACAAACTCACATCTGTATTCAATCGGGCTCAGTTTGGTTTTTAACTCAATACGATAATTAAAGAAAAAAAATATAAACTTACAAACAGACTTCACTAATCCAAAGGAGTCAGATATGTTTTAAACTGAATACGTTGAATGTGGTAGAAATAAAAATATAAATCAAACATCAGCCGAGCCATCTCAAA
>JAQXIW010000003.1 GCA_029007985.1 Oscillospiraceae bacterium
ATTAGCAGAAATTTTTGTCTTATCACAGCAGTTCGATTTTTTAGGGCTTGTCAAAAATCAGAATTTGAAGTAAAATTTGAAAACATTATTTCGTCTCAGCAATCACACTGGAATTTGTTAAAAAAAGCCGAAAACCCTTGAGAACAAAGGCTTTCGGCGTTGTTAGCTGGCGTCCCAAAGAGGACTTGAACCTCCGACCCCACGCTTAGGAGGCGTGTGCTCTATCCAACTGAGCTATTGGGACGTATTTAATTTTTTTGTCAGCCTCCGTAATTATCGGACTCAACTCCCAACTAAGGTTTTTCCAAGGTGAGCGTTGTAACGTAACCTTAGGAGGCGGTCGCTCTATCCGGCTGAGCTACGGAAACATCTATATGTCACCTGTATATAATACTATTTTATACGCCAAAAATCAAGTGATAGACGGCAATCGACACAAAATACAGACAAAAACGGCCCGCGTTAGCGAGCCGAATTTTTTTGCGCATATCAGTCGAGAAGCGACAGGACCTGAGCCTTTGGCATAAAACCGACAGACTTTTTGACAAGCTCGCCGTTTTTGAAAACCATAAGAGTAGGGATTGACATAACGCCGAACTTCATGGCAAGCTCGCCCTGTTCGTCAACATTGATTTTGCCTACTACGGCTTTGCCCTCGAGCTCTGTTGCCAGCTCTTCGATGATAGGTGTCAGCATTTTGCAAGGGCCGCACCATGTTGCCCAGAAGTCAACGAGTACAGGAAGCTCGCTTTTGAGAACGACTTCGTCAAAGTTTTCTTTTGTTATTGTAAGTGCCATAATATTATCTCCTTTATTTACTGTCTTATTATGGTTTTATTATATCATTGCAGGTGTGTTATTGTTGTGATTAAGTCACACTATTTTTCCAACAATTTTGCGATTGTGTCCAGCATAGTGTCCGTCAGAGTCTTTTTCTCGGATTTTTTCGGTTTAGTCGCTGCTTCTGCCGGGATAAACGTGGCTATCTCGCCCACTTTTTCGGTGTAGTCCCGGACTTGTTTTTCAATAATAGAGCCGGCTTTGTCCATATCCCGCACAGCCGCAGTCAGCTTGTTGAATGAAGCCTCCAGCTGTTCCTCGAGCGAAGCTATCTCGGCTTTAACATCGGTAACTCGGCTCATAAGCCGCGAAGCGTTCTTTTCAAACTCTTTTCTCGTTGCCTCCGCCTGTCTGTTGGCGTCGGCGATAATCTCGCGCGCCCTGACGGAAGCCTCCACCATGCATGCGGCTATTTCATTCTGTTTGGATTTCCAATCCTCGTTTTCAGCCCGAAGCCGATGAGCTCTGTCGGAAATTTCATTGTATTCGTTTTTTATCTTTGTGATTTCAAAATCTCTCTCGGATATCATATTGCGGTAAAGCGCAATCTGCCTTTTGAACTCGGCGTTTTCGCTTTTAAGCGATTTCACATCCTTTTCAAGCCGCCGTGCCGCTATTGAGTCGGCGTCGAGAGAGTTTTGCGCGTCCTCCAACTGTTTTGAAAGAGTTTCGATTTGACTTTCAAGCTCGCTTTGAGCTTTCTGAAAGTTTTCCGCATTCTCATTCATCCGGGAGGAAAGTTCATCTATGTATTTGAGCACCTGGGTGCGATCAAAGCCCATAAATGACTGCTTGAACAAAACATTTTCCATTTTTCCCTCTCAGGACTGTTTATTTTTCAAGATTCATGCGCAGCAAATCGGCTATTGACGATAGGTCGCTGTCGTCTTTTGCGCCGCTTACCGCAGGTTTTGCGGATGAGGTTGATGTTTTTTTGCCTCTGTTGTTGATAAGGCTCGACCAGTCCTCAAATTCTTTGCCGCCGATGATGTCCATCAGATTTTGCTCCGGTGAAATTCCGTTGTCAATCTTTGTGTCAATCACGGATTTTGACGGCTGGTTTGTAAAGCCCGTCGCAACTACCGTGACCTTAAATTCGTCTGTGAGATTCGGGTCAAACCGGGCGCCCCAAATGATGTTTGCCTCCGGGTGAGCTGTGCTTGTGATGAGCGATGCAGCTGTGTCGATTTCGTCAAGGCCTACATCCGCCGGGGCAACAAAGGAAATGATTACGCCCATAGCCGTGTCGATTGATGTTTCGAGCAGCGGTGAAGAAACAGCCATTTTTGCGGCTTCTTCGGCACGGTTTTCGCCCGATGCGACACCGATACCTATGTGGGCATAGCCGGCGTCTTTCATAATGGCTCTTACATCGGCAAAGTCAAGGTTGATAAAGGAAGGAACATTGATGAGCTCTGAAATAGACTGAACGCCCTGTTTGAGAACGGAGTCCGCAATGTCAAAAGCGTTGGCAAGAGTTATAGGCTGCTGCGAATATGTTTTGAGCTTTTCGTTAGGGATTACGATGAGTGAATCAACATTGCGCAAAAGGTTGTTTACGCCGGCCTCAGCCTTTTTCATTTTTGCAGGGCCCTCGAATTTGAACGGCTTTGTGACAATACCCACCGTGAGAATATTCATCTCTTTGGCGACCTCTGCAACGATGTGTGCGGCGCCCGTACCTGTGCCGCCGCCCATACCGGCGGTTACAAACGCCATTTGACAGCCTTTGAGAGCCTGTGCGATTTCGTCTTTGCTCTCTTCTGCGGCTCTCTGACCTATTTCAGGGTCTGCGCCTGCACCTCTGCCCTTTGTGAGTTTTGCGCCGAGCTGCACTTTCTGTGTGGCTTTTGACACGGAAAGCGCCTGTGCGTCAGTATTCATAGCAATGAATTCAACACCTTTGAGGCCGGAAACGACCATTCTGTTTACGGCGTTTCCGCCGCCGCCGCCTACACCTACGACTTTGATGTTAGTTGTGTTAGCTGCTTCTTCTTCAAGAATAAAACTCATTTGCTTTTCCTCCGATTGTTTATTTTAACCGCCCACTCTGTGCAGACCGAAATTTCTATACTTATATATAATATATGATAACAAATAATTACACTAATTTCAATAAATATTTACGCCGCAAAGCAATTATTTATCCGTTTGCCGTAAATATGGCTTTGCCCGCTTCGGTGATGTTGATTTGACCTTTTTCTCCGTCCGATATTTCGTTTTCTATCAGGTGAAATGCCATCTTTAATTTGTAGTCGATATCGAGTACCGTGCCGAATTTTATACTTATTCTGTCATCGTACACAATTACAATATCGCTGATATCCGCCACCGAAATCAGCGTGACATTTTCATATCCACCCTCTTTGACGGCGTCAATCACCTGCTGCAAGGTTGACTTTATCTCTTCGTTTGACAAATCCGCTTCTATACCCATAAGCGTTTCCGGCTTTTGAGCCCGGCTTGTCAGTTTTTTGAAGCTTTGGGAATAAATAGTGTATGTGTCGTTTTGCGGCGAGTAGTATGTCGGCGTGCTGTCGGTTATCTCTATCAAAATTTTATTAGGCAGTCGCCTTTTGACAGACACGCTGTCTATGTACACAAATTCGTCGTAGAGACCCTTTTCGTACCCGTCTGTGTCTATTTTGAATATGCTCTCTTCGTACGGTATCCGACAGTATGCGGTTATTTCCTCCGGCATATATCTCTCCGTACCGACGATTTCGACTTTTTGTACGATAAACAGGACTTTAAGCGAAATGTAAACAAGTATCGCAAACAGCACCGCCACCAAAACGGCGGTGATAAGCATGTTTTTGTTTCTCTGTCTTCTTATGGAGTGTCGGGATTTTTTAGCGTGCGAAACCTCGTTTTTTTTGGGGTATTTCACTCTTTTTTTATTCTGTTTTGACAGTTTTCCCGCCCCGTTTTGCCTTTTGCTCTGTTTCAATTTCGTTATCAGCTTAAATCAAGATTTTTGTATATAATATCAAGGCAATCGCCGTTATATGCCAGTTTTGCCTTTTGTGCCATCTCTTTCAGTTTGCCCTTGTCGGCGCAAAGGCTGTCAAAGGTCTCGACTATGGATTTTTCATTCAAGTCTTTTTCTTCTATCATCACTGCGGCGCCGATGTCGGTCAGTACTTTTCCGTTGTAAAACTGGTGGTTTTCGCTGACATTCGGCGACGGAATGAGTATGGAGGCCTTTCCCATACAGGCTGTTTCGGCTATTGTCAGCGCGCCGCATCTTGTAATGAGCAAATCCGCCCGCGCCATATAATCCCGGATATTGTAAAGATATTCAAAGACTTTTAAGTTTTCGCCTTGCGGTATGCCGTTTGCCGAGAGAAAGTTCTCAAAATCCTTGTCGTCGTATTTGCCCACGACATGATAGTGAATAATGTCTTTTCTGTCTTTATTGTGTTTTACCAGAGCTTTCATCCGGTTGTTTACCGCCTGTGCGCCCAGAGAGCCGCCAAAGGAAAGCACCACTGTTTTGTCGTTCGGTATACCGAGCTTTTTGCGGCTTTCCGCCGGGTTGGCCTCTGTTATCTCTTTTCTTACAGGGTTGCCGCAAACTATGCATTTATCCGGAAAAGCCATATATTTTGCCGCTTTTTCGGTGGCGATAAACACTTTGTCAACAGTTTTTGACAGTATTTTATTAGTCACGCCCGGATAGGCGTTCTGTTCGTGGACAGCGGTCTTTATGCCCTTTTTCGCCGCCTGTCTGACGATAGGCCCCGCCACATATCCGCCGCAGCCTATTACTAAATCCGGTTTTGTTTTATTCAAAATCCTGTTTGCCGTCGGAATGGCAAAAGCAAGATTTTTCACGGCCCGAATATTTCTGAGCAGATTTTTCACCGTGGGTTTTCTCTGAAAACCGGTGACCTCCATGTGAATGAATTCATATCCGGCTTTTGTGACAAGGTTGTACTCCATGCCCTCTTTTCTGCCCACGAATGCTATTTGCCGCCGCGGGTTTTCCGATTTAATTTTCTGTGCTATTGCCAGCCCCGGATTTATATGTCCGGCTGTCCCGCCGGCCGCTATTATTACTTTCATCTGATTTTCCCTCATTGAAATTACATGTTCTCGAAATTGACAGCACTACGCCGACCTCCGCAAGCAGAAGTATGAGAGCCGTGCCGCCCTCAGAGAAAAACGGCAGAGAAATACCTGTATTCGGTATCGTGTTTGTGGCGACGCCGATATTAAGCCCCGCCTGTATTGCAACTTGGCACACTATGCCCACGACCAAAAGCGAGCCGAATTTGTCCGCCGCATGCCGTGCAATGTACATGCCCCTGAAAAAAAAGGCGACAAACAGACCCACAATTATGAGAGAGCCGATAAAGCCCAACTCTTCGACCGCAATGGAATAGATAAAGTCGTTCCACCGCTCCGGCAAATGAAGATGCTTTTGTCTCGAATTGCCGAACCCAAGACCTGTCCAGCCGCCCGACCCGATAGCCAAAAGCGACATATAGGACTGATAGCCCTCAACGGTCAAATCAACCGTGTCTTTATTTATAAAATTGTGTATTCTCGAATAGAAATAAGAGCCCTCGACATTCATAGAGATGACGATTACCACGCCTACGGTCAATGTGATCGTGCCTATGACCAATGCAAAAATTTTCCAGTCGACCTCGCCCACAAACATCATTATTGCGCTTATGCAGAAAATAATAACGATACAGGATAGGTGCGGCTCTAAAATCAGCAAAAGTACGACAGGCCGCAAAAATATCGCAAACGGCAACAGACCGTATTTAATTTTATCAAGCTTGCCGGTGTTTTTTTCCAACACGTCGGCAAAGTTGACTATTATAGCAAGTTTTGCTATTTCCGACGGCTGAAATGTGCCGAGGCCTTTTATTGTAATCCATCTTTGACAGCTGTTGTAAGGGTCATACAAAAATACCAGACAAAGCAGCGCGAGTGACGCAAGCCAAATGCCGATTGAAAAGTGTTTTATGAATTTTCTGCTTATCGTTGACGCAACCGCCATTAAGAGAAGGCCGAGTGCGGCGGATATACACTGTTTTTTTATATAGTGGTATTCGTCGTTAAAAGCGTAGATTCCCTTTACGTAGCCGGCGGAGTACAGCATAATAAGGCCGAAAACAAGCAAAGCAAGAGTGATGAGCAAAAACGGAATATCGACGCCATGTCCGCCAAGCTCAAATATGTCTTTTAGCTCTATTTTTTTCTCTTTTTTCTTGGTATTTGCCAATTTTAATGCCCTCTGTTAAAAACCGATGTATGCAAGATAGCTGAAAATCCGCTGTATAAGGGTAAAGAAAAGTACAATCATCTCTTCGCTCCAGCCTCTTTTGCGGCTGAGAAGTTCCTCCGACGGCTCGCCGATTATGCTAATGCCGTATTCCTGGAATGCGTGGTGAAGAGGGGTTTTTCTGAAAATTCTTCTGCCCTTGCCGCCTATCTTCCTTGTTATCTTAAAATATGTGGTCTGTATTGCGACAGACAGAGCCTCAATTATATAGATAATTCCGACAAAAATTATGATTTCCGGCCTGTTGACGCCCCATATCATTGCGACTACAGCGCCGCCTAAAAACATTGAGCCGGTATCGCCCATAAATACTTTTGCCGGGTGGTAATTCCACACCAAAAAACCCACGCAGCCGCCGGCGACCGCACAGGAAAACAGGGCGTTGCCCCAAAAGCCGAAAGCCATGGATATCATCATGATGCCCACGGCGGAGACCGTAGTGACCGACGAGCAAAGCCCGTCAAGACCGTCGGTCAGATTGACGGCGTTTGTCATAAAAATGATGCCCAAAAAGGCTATCGGGTAATACAGCACGCCTATTTCAAATGTGTAGCCGAAAGGCAGCCGGATAAGCGTTGAGATATGACCCGTGGCATATTGCGCCCACAGAAAAACGACGGTGACCGCCACCTGACCTATAATTTTGTGGATAGGTTTGAGACCGAGATTCTGTTTTTTTGCCACTTTTATGTAGTCGTCGACAAAACCTATCAAGCCGAAGGATAATGCCGTCGAAATACTTATTGTCAGGGACAGCGACTCGTTTGTGAAAATAGCCTCGCTGATTTTTCTCATTTCCTTTGAAACCATCATCAAACCGAGACAGAGCGACATAATTATGCCCAGGTAGAACATAAAACCGCCCATCGTAGGTGTGCCCCGTTTTGATTTGTGCTCGTCAAGATATTCGTCCAATATTGTCTGTCCGAATTTCATTTTTCTCAGCCACGGTATAAAGAAGAAACCGCTGAGCGCAGTTATCGAAAATGACATCAGCGCCGTGATGAGAAAGCCCGTTCTTATCATTGTTTATCCGTCTCCTTGTAGATGTCGGCGAGAATATCCTCAAATCTTCTGGAATGACTTGCCTTGAACACTATTGTGTCGCCGACTTTGAGATTTTTCTTTATAAAATCGGTGTACTCCTGTCTGTCGGTGAAATGCACAGCCCCCTCGCCGAATCCCTCGGCAGTGTTTTGTGCTAAATCGCCGTATGTCCACATACAGTCCACGCCCTTGGCTTTTGCGTATTCGCCCATCTGTCTGTGCAGCTCTTTTTCGGCGCTGCCCAGCTCCATCATATCTCCGAAAGCGCAAATTTTTCTTCCCTTTGCGACGGAAACAAGAGTGTTGACCGCGGCTCTTTCGGAATCCGGGGAGGCGTTGTAGCAATCCTCAATAAATGTGATGCCGCCTTTATCGACAAAATTCTGTCGCCAACCCGAGACTTTGTATCCGGATAGGTTTACCGCCGTCTTTTTTGCGTCGTAGCCCATTCGGGTCACCAAGGCGTACGCGGAAATCGCATTCATAACATTGTGTGCGCCGACGGTCGGTATCTCACATTCAAATTCCCCGTAGAGTTTATCCTTTATTGTGAACAGAGTTTTTCTGCCGTCAAGCCTTATGTTTTCCGCCGTCACATCGGCGTTTTTGTTCTCAATGGCAAAAAACACTTTTGTTTTCGGCTTTTTTATATCTGCGTACGGCAAAAAGTCGTCGTCGCCGTTTAGCACGAGTATGCCGTCGTCCGACATACCGTCGCATATTTCAAGTTTTGCTTTTAATATATTCTCTCTGCTGCCCAGTCTTTCCAGGTGTGAAATACCTATTCCGGTGATGACCGCCGCCACCGGGTTTGCCCGAAGCGAGAGCTTGTGAACATCGCCGACGGCCTCCATACCCATTTCGAGTATTCCTATCTCATCATCGTGAGAAAAGCCGTATATCGTCTTAGGCATGCCGAGCTCGTTGTTCCGGTTGCCCTCGCTCTTTACGGTTTTTGCAAAGGGCGAAATTGCCCGGTATATAAACTCTTTTGTTGTGGTCTTGCCCACGCTGCCGGTCACGCCTATGATTTTAATGTCGTAGTTTTTTCTGAAATTTGCGCCCATTTGAACGGAGGCGTCCAAAACAGACGGCACCACAGCCTGTTTATCCGCCGGAATATCGTCTATTTTGTGTTCCGTTATGACAAACTCACAGCCGTTTTCCAGGGCGGATTTGGCGTATTTTTCGCCGTTTACCCTCTCGCCGACTATGGCGATAAAAACACTGTTTTTACAGGCCCGGCGGGAATCCGTCACCACCGACGTGATATAGCAATCTTCTTTTACGTCCGCTATGCCCTTTACAAGCTCGGACAGCAATATTTTATCCATTTTATTCCTTACAGTATGATTTCATAAATTTTTGCACTTCGACTCTCTCGTCAAGATAGACTGACATACCGTCCAAAGCCTGATAGTCCTCGTGCCCTTTTCCGCACAGAATAAGCGTATCGCCGGCTGACAACATGGAGAGAGCTTTTTTGATAGCCGTGCGCCTGTTTGCCTCTGTGGTATAAGGCGTACCCGATTCGTCAAAATAGCCCGTCACGCCGTCGATGATTGACTGCCGATTTTCGCCGCGCGGATTGTCGCTTGTCATTATAACATAATCTGCGTATTTTGACACGGCTTTTACCATAAGAATTCGCTTTGTCGCGTCTCTTTCACCGGCACAGCCGAAAAGCACAAAAAACTTGCCTTTTACAAACGGTCTCAAACTCGAAAGTATGTTTTCCAGGCCGTCGTCAGTGTGGGCAAAATCCGTAATGACGGTAAACGGCTGTCGCACTATGACTTCGCATCTGCCCTTAACTCCGGAAACTTTCGACAGAGCTTCACACACTCTGTCAATATCAAATCCCAGACTGACAGCCGCCAGAGCCGCCCCCATAGCGTTGTGTACGGAATATTCGCCCGGCATCGGAAAATTCACTCGGTTGATTGAATTTTTGCCCACCATAATGAATTTTACGCTGTCTTGAGAATAGACGGTGTTTTTTGCGGTAAAATCCGCGCCGTCGTCCCTGTCGGAAAATGTCAGTGTGCTGTTTTTATCAAGTTTTTCCGCCAGCTTTTTACCCCACCGGTCGTCGATATTAACCACCGCTTTTTTGCTGTTTTCAAACAGTATGCATTTGGCGGCAAAATAGTTATCCATCGTCTTGTGATAATCCAAATGGTCTCTCGTCAGGTTGGTGAATACAGCCGCGTCAAACTCGATTCCGTACAGACGGTTTTGCCGCAGAGCCTGAGAAGACGCCTCCATCACCACATATTCACAGCCGGATTTATACATTTGTGACAGCAAGGCGTGCAATTCATACGGCTGAGGCGTTGTGAATTTTGCCGGAATAATCTGCCGGCCTATCATATTTTGCACCGTGCCCATGAGCCCGGTTTTTTTACCCATTTGAGTTAGCAAGTCCTTTATGATAAAAGCGGATGTTGTCTTTCCGTTTGTGCCGGTCACGGCAATCATTTTCATTTTTTCAGACGGATTGCCGAAGAGCGCCGAGCACAGAAGAGCGTAAGCGGCTCTGGAATTTTTTACAATAATCTGATTTTCCGCCCCTGTGTCTTTTTCGGCGACTATCAGCACCGCCCCGATTTCCACCGCTTTGGCGGCAAATGTGTGTCCGTCAAATGTCGCCCCTTTCGAGCACACAAACACACAGCCCTCTCTCACTTTTCTTGAATCGTCGGTGACAAAGTCCGTATCGCAGTCCGCAAACCGCCCGGTGTATTCGATTTTTTCCAAAAGTGCGGATAATTTCATCTGTCTGCCCCTTTATTCGTATGCTCCGCTTGCCATATATGTGACCGTGACGACCGTTCCCATCGGGACTTTTTCACCCGCCCGAGGCGATGTCGACGCAACGGTTACGCCTTTATTACCGGAATATGCGCCGGCTTCGGCTATATTCAGACCCGCGGAAAGCATTGTCTGATTTACATAATTCGCATTTTTTCCTTTTAAGTCAGGTACGGTGACAAGAGTTTCCTCTGTGCCCTCGGTGTACAGTACCACGATGCCGCCCACCGGTATTTTTGTGCCGTATGCCGGGTACTGTGATTTGACTTTTGTGCCCGTGCCCACCGTTTTTACGGTAAGACCCTGTCTTTGCAGTTTAATGGTCGCATCGGCGACGGTGTAATCTTTTACCGATGATACAGTGAGATTTTGTGTCACCTTTTCCGTCCGTGTATACACTCTTTCAACGCCGAGGTACGGCAACACCTTGCCCATAAGCTCGCCGACGACCGGGCCGGCGGTCTGTCCGCCGTAGTATCCGTTCTCGCCGGTAGGCGTGTCCAAAATGATGATGATAGCCACCTGAGGGTCGTCGCAAGGCGCAACGCCCACAAACGACGCCACATATTCGTCGTCTGCGCCGTCAAGCTTTTGAGAAGTACCGGATTTACCGCCCACTCTGTATCCGGCGACATAGGCGTTCATGGCGTTGCCGCTGGAGGAGCAGTTTTCTTGTAAAGCCCGGCAAACAGCTTTGCTCGCTGTCTCGGATATAACCTGTCTTTTCGGCTGCGGCGTCAGGTTTTCCGCCACGGAGCCGTCCGGGTTGAGCAAATCCGACACAATGTGCGGCTTGACCAGGTTGCCGCCGTTTACGGCTGTGGTAATAGCGGTTATCATTTGAATCGGCGTAATCTTGTTTGACTGTCCGAACGAGGATGAAGCAAGCGTTACCGGGGTGTGAGTTTCGTCTGTGTAGTAAAGGCTGCGGGATTCGCCCGGCAGGTCTATTCCCGTTTTTTCGGCAAGACCGAAAGAATAGAAATAGTCGTAGAATGTTTCCGCGCCCATCGCCTGTCCTATTTGGATAAACGCTACATTACAGGAGTTTATAAGAGCCTGAGTTATGTTTTGGGTGCCGTGAGCCGCCCCGTGAGCACAGCTGAATGAGCGGTCTTCCACCGCTATCGAGCCTCCGCATCTGTACCCCGACGACAGCGAAGCCGCGCCGGAATCGAGGGCGGACGCCGCCGTTATGGTTTTGAATACCGAGCCCGGCTCATACAAATCGTTTACCGCTTTATTTCTCCACTGCGCCTGTCTGGCGTCGGAAAGGGCTTTGTTCTGCTCTTCTTCATGGGCAATATTCAAAATACTGTTGTAAAGAGCCGTGTCCACAAGGGTGTACGGGTCGTTAGGGTCGTAGTCCGGCATACTTGCCATACCGTAAATTGCCCCGGTGTTGACATCCATAATTATGCCGCAGGCGCCGTTCACAACCTTGTTGGTCTCTATGGCTTTTTCCAAGGCGTCCTCGAGATAATACTGTATTGTCTCGTCTATTGTCAGTTTTAAGCCGTAACCGTCCACAGCCTCGTTGAGAACTTCGTTTTCCGTGCCCATATCGTAGCCCCATGCGTTTACATGGGATATCATTCTGCCCTTTGTGCCGGTCAATTCTTCGTCGTAATAGGATTCCAGACCCGACAAGCCCTGGTTGTCGTTGCCGCAAAAGCCCAATACGGTAGAGGCAAGCGTGCCGTACGGATAGTATCTTTTTGTGTCCTCTATAATGTTTACGCCCTTGATGGTTTTAGGCATATCCGGGTTGTAGGTCTCGCTGTTTGCCTGTTGCCGCTTGTACTCGTCCATCCATGCGTTGACCTCGTCCGCCAAAGGCTTGTCGACTTTTTTTCGTATGACCTGATAGTAGGATTCGGACTTTGAGAGCTTTTCGAGAATGGATGACGGCTCCACATCCAATATTCTGCCCAGGTTTTCCGCGACAATGTTTGCCTGTGACGGATCGCTCTCTTTCGGCGACACGAAAATCGTCCAGACCGTTGCGCTCTGCCGCAAGACCTTCATATTGCTGTCATAAATTGTACCTCTTTTAGGCGTTATTTCGGTTTCGGTAGTCTGTACATCGACAGCCCGTGCACGATATTTTTCGTAATTCACCACTGAAATCCAAAATGTTCTGAACGAAACCAAACAAAATCCCAGCAACATAAACACGGAAATGATAACTATGTTGCGTTTCATTTTTTTGGTGACGGTTTTTTTGTTTATCCTTTTTTTACCCATATTCTCTATATCAAAACAAGCGAAGAATACATACGGCAAACGCCCAATATTCTTCGCTTTGCTATTTGTATTTTAATTATGACATAAGAAACGAAACCAGCGGCGCCAGCGCTTTTTCGATTTTTACCTTTACCGGTGATTCGTATACTTCAATTTTGTTTTCGTCCTCAAGCTCGACATACTTTATCCGTGAGGAATCCCCTTTGACCATTCCCAAAACGCCCGTGGCATAACTCTCTATTTCGTCCAAGGTCATTTTGCTCTCCAATGTAAAATTGAGATAGTCCCGCTGACTTTTCATCTCCACTATCCGAGCCTGTTCCTGTGCAATAGACTTTGTCACGGCGGTGACCTGCCGGTTGGTAGAGATAATAGCTATGATGAGGCCCAAAACAACAGCGCCCGACAGAATGTTGAAAATTCTTTTGCCGAGATTGAATTTGGCCGCGGCATTTATAACCTTGCTCTCTTTTTTAGCCCTGCGTGCAATCTGACGGTCTTCGCTTGAATCGTAAAGCGAAAGATCGTATGCAACATTCATTTCATCGGATGCCATATAATGTCTCCTGTAATAATAAACGGTTAAAGTTTCTCTATAATTCTAAGCTTGGCGGAACGGGAACGGCGGTTTTCCCGCAGCTCGTCCTCGTCAGCGGTTATTGCGTGTCTTGTAATCAGTTTAGCCTTTGCCTTGCCGCCGCACACACAGACCGGCAATTCCGGCGGACAGGTGCATTTTACGGCAAGCTGTTTGAAATACTGTTTGACTATTCTGTCTTCAAGGGAGTGGAATGTGATTATACACATTCTGCCGCCCGGTTTGAGCATTTCAAACATATCTTCGAGAGCGTCCTTCAATGCGCCGAGCTCGTCGTTTACCTCGATTCTCAATGCCTGAAAAGTTTTTCTCGACGGATTTTTGCTCTTTCGCCTCTCCCGCGGCGGATATGCGCTGTTGACTATTTCCGACAGCTGTTTTGTGGTGGTAATTTCCCGGTTTTCACGGTACGCAACTATTTTTTTTGCTATTTGCCAGGCGTATTTTTCCTCGCCGTAATTTCTCAAAATATCCGTGAGCTCCTGTGCGGACAGCGTGTTTACCAAATCCCGCGCCGACTCGCCCTCTTTGCTCATTCTCATGTCCAAATAGGCGTCCCGATTGTAGGAAAAGCCTCTTTCGGCGTTGTCGAGCTGATAGGACGACACGCCCAAATCCAGCAGTACGCCGTCTATCCGGAACACACCTCGCTCCGCCATTTTTTCTTTTGCCCGGCGAAAATTGGCGTGTATTACCTCCGCCGGCAGACCGGCGAGTCTCTCGGTCGCCACCGCGACTGCGTCCGGGTCTTGGTCAAAGCCGTAAAGGATACCTGTTGTAAGTCTTTTTGCTATTTCTTTGGAATGTCCCGCACCGCCGCAAGTGCCGTCTATGTATATGCCGTCCGGTTTGATGTCCAGCCCCTCTATACACTGCCGCAGCATTATCGGTTTGTGACTGAATTCGCTCATTCTCTATATCTCCAACATTGTCAGCAAACCGTCAATTTCGGTTTTGCTCCGGTTTTCGTACTCGTCGTATTTGCGTCTGTTCCAAATTTCCGCATGGTCGCCGACGCCGATGACAACTATGTCTTTTTCGATTTCGGCGTGCTCTTTTAGGTACCGAGGCAGGAGAATTCTGCCCTGTTTATCCAAAGTCACATCCTGTGCGCTGCCGTAAATGAATCTCAAAAGCTCGCGGGATTTTATCTGCGGCAAAGCGTTGAGCTTGCCGTTGAGCTCATTCCATTTTTCTTCGCCGTACACGGCGATACAGCCGTCCAGCCACTTTGTGATGTAAACGGTTTCGCCCATTTCTTCGCGGAATTTCGGCGGAAAATTCATTCTGCTTTTGGCGTCGAGATTGTATTCGTATCTGCCCGTCAGCATATTCTACCGCCTGCCTTTCCGTAAAGATTTTTGAAAAATACCCACTTTTACCTACTTTTACCCACTTTATGATTATTATACAGTAAATACGGCGAAATTGCAATATAATAATACCGATTTTCACTATTTATTTGGACGGTTTATGTGGCGTACACAGGGGCTTAAACCGGGGCGAATTACAAAAAAGACAAACAAAAAAACTGCGGCAGTTAAGCCGCAGAATCATATGTTATTTTCTATGTTAAAAACCATTTTAATCGGCAAAAACGGCGCTGAATTCCTCCGCCGAAAGCTGCGCCCCATGGGTTTGGACAACCCGGGAGGCGACCTTGTTTGCCGTCTCGACAGCTTTTTGCATAGACATACCTTTGTAAAGGCAGGCCATGACCGCGCCGATGTGAGAATCGCCGGCGCCTATGGTGTCCGCCACGGTTTCTGCCTTGACCGGCCGGGCTGTGTAAAAGCTTTCTCCGTCGTACCAACAGGCTCCTTTTTCGCCTGTTGTCACAATTACGGTGTTGTTGGTTTTCCGGTTGAGTTCTCTCATCGCCCTTTTCAAATCGCCTGTGCCGGTGTATTCGGCAATTTCGTCTTCGTTGAGGTGAACGATGACGCCGATGTCAAAAAGGCGCTGTAAAAGAGATTTGTCTATTCTTGTCATGCGAGGGCCCGGGGCAAAGTATACAGGGAAATTTCGGTTATCTTCGAGCCAGGAAACAATGTCTTCGCCTGTTTTTTCTTCGATTTCCAGGCCGCAGATGTATGCGGAGTGTATTTCCTCGCTGTCGATTGTGTCGAGCCATTTGCGGTGAATTAAATATTCCGCCCCGTGATACGAAACAAATGTTCTCTCGCCGCTCTCTTCAACAAAACAGTAACAGCAGCCGTTGTCGCCTTTGACATTTGAAATAGGCGTTAATATATTGTTGCTCTCGAAATAATTTCTGACAAAGCCGCCGTAAATGCCGCCGCCGACCGGTGAAAACAGAATATTCGGACAGCCGAACTTGGCTATTATGTCATAAACATTAAAAGCACAGCCGCCCATATTTGCCTTTTGACTTTTGATGTGAATATCCGCTTTGCTGGTCGGCAGTTTGTCGACATTTACAATCATATCGACGACCGTCGAGCCGATGACAAGTATTTTTTTCATTTTTCTCTCCCGATAAATTGTGATAATCTATTTTATAATTTATACGGGGCATATTTCAATATGCAAAATGCGAAATTTTTTTATGCAAAACTCTTTACAAATTGTTTTATATGTGGTATTATATTTGAGCGTTAACAATGGGGTATCGCCAAGCGGTAAGGCACTGGACTCTGACTCCAGCATTCCCTAGGTTCGAATCCTAGTACCCCAGCCAAGAGCTCTTATGAGCTCTTATTTTTTTGCAAAAAATCGGCTCGTCCGCGGACGAGCCTTTCTTTATTTTGTCTTGGATTCGGATTCTTCTTTTTCGACGGATTCTTCTTCGTTTTTGATTTCCCAATGGATAAGGAATGTCAGCGCCGCCCTTAAAATAATGATTGCGCCCACCTGAATGATGTCGGACATATCCCTGGCGACAACCGTTCTCAAAATTTCGCCGCCGAGCTTAAATTCCAGCGCCATCGCCAGCCCCTCGGCAAGATTCAGTCTGGTGCGCGGGTCTCTCTTGACCCAGCCGTAAAACGCTTTCAGAGCAGTGGTTATTATTACTACTAACCCCATAAACTCCAAAACGATTACGGAAAAGTTTACGCCCTCTTCCAAAAGAAATTCCATTGTGTGAGAAACAGACAGCAGCGCTGTAAGTGATAAAGTGTTCATTTTTCTCTCCGATTCTTATTTTTGTTCATATTCTACAATAATTTATATCCGTTGTAAATAAAAAACGCACCGTTTTGGAAAAATCGGTGCGTATTTTTATTAAACTCTGAATTCCGCAAAGAGCAGATAAATCATCATAGCCACCAGACCTATGCCGAAAAGCAAAAGGTTGTAGGACAGCGTATCCGTAATTGAAATGCTCTTATCCCTCTTGTCACGGTCGAGCCGGGTTTCCGGCTTGCCGTATAGGAAGGTATCCGGCACATTTGCCGATTTGCAGAAAAGTCTGTTTACGACGAACACAAAAACATCTGTCAGCACATCCATAATTCTGGCAAAAAATGCGCCGATAAAAGGCAGAATACTGAAAAGAACATTTTTGTAAATAATGTTTTCTATTGTCAAATTTTTATTGTAAGGGTAAATATAGCCCTTTGATTTTGTGTAAAGCACATTTCTGACAAGGGCGATGTAAATCAGCGCACCGATTGATATTGAGATGAGCGCGCCCTTGATGTTGGCAAACGCAAAGAACCGAACGGCGTGTTCCATAGGCTCGACAGTCATAAACCGCGCGCATTTTGAGGCGATTTTGACGAGAGTCCGCTGTGGAAAACAGCCGAATATAACGATAAATGCGCTGACA
>JAQXIW010000004.1 GCA_029007985.1 Oscillospiraceae bacterium
TATTTGTTCGCAGAAATTACATGACAAACCGTGACGGCGAAAAAATCCCTTGGGTACTCAAAATACCGCAAGGGATTTTTTCTCCGTTCTGTCAAGCGGGTGTGACAGGTCGCCGCTTCCTTTGACATCATTTCCGTGTACACGCCCAAAAATCCGCCGCAGAATAAAAACAAAACAGCGAAAGAATAAGGTCTTTCGCTGTCTTTCAACAAAAAGATTTCCGCTGCCGGCGTCGAGGCTTATTTGCCCAACTCACTTTGCAGCCACACTGCGCCTACATCCAGCGCGGAATAGAGACCGTTTTTCACGCCCTGTTTTTTCATTCTCTCCACAGGGCTGAGAGAAGTGTCCGTGGAAATAAGCGATACGTGAATTTTGTCTGAAACCGTGCGGTCGCCCACCTGTTTTGTGCTGAGAACTCTCATGTAGATGATAACTTTTTCATTCGGATTGCCGTAATACAATTCGTTGTCATTGCGTACAAGCGGCAAACCTTTGTAAGTCAATGGTGTATCCATATTGTTACCTCCGCTTTAACTTGGGATTATTTGAGATAGTTTTTCAAAAGGCTTTGCAGAATATCGTCTCTGTCCAGCTTTCTGATTTTGTTTCTCGCCCCTTGATAAGTTGTGATGTAGGTAGGGTCCTCAGACAAAATATAGCCGACCAGCTGGTTAATCGGATTGTATCCTTTCTCCTGTAAGGCGGTGTATACTTCTTTGAGAGTAGTTTTTATTTCTTCGTCTTTTTCGTTGTATATGGAAAAAATTGTCGTTTCACTCATAATATAACCCTCCTGTTTCACTATAATACATATTGTACACGAAAAATGTGAACAATTCAAGTTATTATAATAAACTTAACGAATAATTTGCATTTGCTTATAAATATGTGTAAAATAATTATAATAAAAATAAAGGGGAATATATATGTACGGCATAGGTATAGACATGACATCGGTATCGAGAATAGAAAAGAGTATGTCAAAAGAGAATTTCAGAGAGTTTGTATTTACCCAAAAAGAACTCGAAATGTTTTTTGAAACGGAAAAGCCGAAATATAAATCCCTGGCGGCGAATTTTCGGGCAAAGGAAGCGTTTGCAAAGGCGCTCGGCACAGGGGTAAGAGGCTTTAACCTGAATGAAATTGAAATTCTGCGCGACGGCATGGGCGCGCCTTGTATGAATTTTTACGGCAGGGCAGAGCGGATAATGCGGCAAAAGGGCTTAAAAGCCTTTGTGTCCCTGACCCACGAGGGTGACGCAGCCCGGGCTTTTGTTGTTTTGAGCGAATGAGTAAACCGTGCCCGGCTCGGCAAAAGCATATATTTTTCTCTCACGGGAATACGAAAGCATTATTATGACAAAATGCACAACTCATATACAAAATGTGTATATACAGCGTATTTTTGTATAAAATGTGTGCAATACAGATACAAATGTTCTTTAATAGGGGAATAAAAACCCGTTATTTTTTTGACAATTAAAAAATGTGTGCAATAGGCGTACAAGTGTAATTGCGATAAAATCAATTTTTTGATGATATTTGTATGTTTTCACAAAACTAAACATAATTTAACTCAAATAATATAAAATATGCATAAAAAATTGGTAAATCAATGGATTGCGGTTTTTCTCTCTTTGTGCAAATTAAACAAAAGTTTTTACCAAATGATGAAAATTGTGTGAATAATTTTTTAACACAAAATTTCCTTCACTTGCAATTTTGAAAAAATAGTGTATTATATTCCCATACCGTCGGCGAGGACACAAGCCGATGAGAAATTATTAAATATTATGAAAGTGAGGAAATCTTCATGAAAGACTTAATGAAGGACTGGAAGATCCACGCTCTGTGTCTCATTCTGGTAATTGTATCGGAATTTATAGGAGCAAGAAAATTTGCGTTTGGACCTATCGGTTTCTCGTTAATTCCAATGCTTTACGCATTGATTCTCGGCGCTGTCATGGGCGTATGCAAGCTTGTCAACAAGGAGGAGATGGAGACATCCTCCGAATATATCGGCATCAGCGTTATGTTTTTGACGGCAAAAATGGGCTCCACAATCGGCCCTAACCTGCCTGCTATCGTAAAAGCGGGCCCGGCTCTTCTTTTGCAGGAGCTCGGCAACCTCGGCACAATTCTTATCGCCATTCCTGTTGCTTGCCTTGTATTCAAAATGGGCAGAGCGGCAGTAGGCGCAGGCTTCTCAATTTCCCGCGAAGGCTCATTGGCAATCATCGCCGATATGTACGGCCTCGCATCACCTGAAGGTCAGGGCGTTATGGGCGCCTACATCACAGGTACTGTTCTGGGTACCGTGTTCAACGGCTTGCTCGTTTCATTCCTTATCACACTCAATGTTTTCCACCCTTATGCGCTTGCCATGGCCGCCGGCACAGGCTCGGCTTCCATGATGTCTGCCGCTTTGGCGCCGGTTGTCGAAGCCTTCCCTGAAATGGCCGAGACGCTGTCTGCTTACGCCGCGTCTTCACAGATGCTCACAAGCGTAGACGGCATGTACATGTCGCTGTTTATCGCTCTGCCGTTCACAAACTGGCTCTACGGTAAACTTTCACGGAAATACTCAAAGAAAAACGCCGAATAAGGAGGTAACATACAATGAGTGAAAAATGGATAGTCAGAATCAAGGTGCTACTTCTTTCGGCAGTATTCTCATCAATCGGCAACTGGATTAACACAAGAAAAGCCGATGTTCCGGTCAATCCTCTTATGGCCGCCCCGGGTCTTATCGCAATGTTTCTTTGCATAGTAGCGGGCTGTCTTATTCAGGACTTTATCGAAGGCAAATTCAAGAAGTTCCACCTTCCAACAATTCTCTACATTTCGATGATTACAATCATCCTGTCAATACCGGGCGTACCGACAGCGGATTTCATCGCATCGTCATTTGCTAAAATCGGTCTTTTGCCGCTCTGCACACCTATTTTGGGCTACGCGGGTCTTTCAATAGCAAAAGACTTGGACGATTTCAAAAAACAGGGCTTCGCAATCGTTGTTGTTGCTCTCTGTACATTCGCCGGCACATTCCTCGGCTCTGCAATCATTGCACAGATCGTTCTCAAAATGACAGGCGTTATCTGATGATAAAAATATAAAGCGGATGCAAATCCGCTTTTTTATTTTGCCCTGCCGTGTTATAATTTCTGTAACAGATATGAAAGGTTAGACTTTTATGAAAATCATTGTGGTCGGCGGCGGCGCGTCGGGGCTGGCTCGGGCTTATTGTCGGGCAAAAAAAGGGCATAAGGTAACGGTGGTCGAAAGGGCGCCGGCCTGCGGAAAAAAACTGTTGGCAACCGGCAACGGCAGATGCAATTATTTTAATTCGGATATGTCTTTGCGCCACTTTCACAGCTCGGGCGGCGAAAATCCGGGGGGAATAATAACCGCAGAAAATTTAGACAGGCTGAAAAATCTGTACTCCGAAATCGGCATTGTCCCGACGGTAAAGGACGGCTATTGGTATCCGCGCTCACAGCAGGCGGTGACGGTACTCAACAGCTTAAAGCGAGCCTGCAAGACAGCCGGGGCGGAAATTGTCTGTGATACGGAAATTACCGATATTTCAAATAAAGACGGCAAATTTTTGCTAAACGGCAAATTTTACGCCGATAAAGTTATAATCTGTACGGGCAGCCCGGCGTACTACAAAAAAGAGAATTGCCTGACATACGATTTTGCCAAAAAATTCGGACACAGGGTGCACGCCGTCAAACCGGCTCTGGTTCGGCTTTGCTCGGACGACAGGATATTAAAAACCGTGAGCGGCGTGAGAACAAACGGCGAAATTGCCCTTTGCGACAAAAACGGCGTCATACGCTCTCAAAATGGTGAAATACAGTTTACAGATTACGGCGTATCCGGAATATGTACCATGATTTTAAGCCGTGAATATAAGGACGGCGTGTTTGCACAGATAAATCTTGTGGGCGACTTGGCAAAAACCGCCGCCGAGTTCAAAAAGTTCTTTGCCGAGTACGGCAGAGCGCAAAACTGCACGGTGGGGGATATTCTTGATTCCGTGTTAAACTACAAGCTGTCAAACGCGGTGTGCTCGAGACTCAAAATATCGCCCGATACTCCTTTTTTCAGATTTGACAAAAGGGCTGCGGATGATATTTCAAAGGAAGTCACGGCTTTCAGACTGAATATAACCGGCACAAAGGGATTTGACTTTGCTCAGACCGTGTCGGGCGGGGTAAGTCTTTGCGAAATAGACAGCCGCACAATGCAGTCAAAAAAACAAAAGGGATTGTATTTTTGCGGCGAGGCGCTGGATTTGGACGGCGACTGCGGCGGCTATAACTTGACAGCGGCATTTCTGACGGGCATGCTCGCCGGTGAAAGCGTTTAGAATAAAAATAACGGAGAGCGCTTGCTCTCCGCTTATTATTTATAAAGATTGTCTTTTGCTCTGCACATCATTTCCTGAGTCAAGGTGTTCGACGGGTCGGGCGTTTTGATTTCATATACGCTTTTCCATTCGCCGACCGCGAGCTCATGTGTGTCCAGAGTTATCCGCTCGCTGCCGTCCAGCTCGGCATAAAACCCGAAAAGCAGACTTTGACTCATGGCCCAGGGCTGACATTTGTAGTATTTCAAATTTTTAATTCGCAGACCGGTCTCCTCAAAAACTTCTCTGTGACAGCATTCTTCTATCGTCTCCCCGAATTCGCAAAAGCCGGCCACAAGCCGATAATGGCTGTAATCTCTGCCGGCGTACTTTGTCAAAAGTATTTTATCGCCGCTCAAAACACCCACTATTACGCAGGGGTTTATAGTCGGGTATTTCACCATACCGCACTCGCCGCAGACCATCGCTCTCTCGTGGTTAGAGTGACAGAGCTTTTTGCCGCATTTAGGGCAATATTTTGTTTCGTCATACCATTTTAACAGGTGAAATGCGCACAGCAGGGCGTACCCTATGTGTGACGGTGCCGAGTTCATCGCTTGACGGGGGCTTATAAATTCCGCACCGTCGGGCAGCTCGTCACAACCCAAAACCCCGAAAACGCTGATGCCGTCGATTTTGAAAAGATATATAAATTCCCGATTGTGAAAATCTCTCACCTTGCACAGCGAAATTTCACCGCCGGTCACGGCGCTGATTTTGCCGTCTTTGTAACATACCGCCGAATCTTCCGGCCGGGCGGTCAGCGGCATGTATTCGATTTTCAGCTTGTGGGGGTATATTTCCTGTATCATTGCAAGTCCTTTTGTGATAAAATTAAAAAATTTGTGACTTTGTCACCACATAAAACACAAAATCTGTTATAATGATAGCATAGAAAACAGTTAAAATAAAGGAGTAATTATTATGATATACGATATAGCGATTATAGGCGCAGGCCCAGCCGGTCTGTCGCGGGCAATTTACGGACAGCGCGCCGGTCTGAACACAATCACATTTGAGTCAAATGTACACGGCGGCCAGATAATCAACACGCCGGAGGTTGAAAACTACCCGGCGCTGGGCAAGGTCTCCGGCGTGGAATACGCAATGAACATATACAATCAGGCGGTGGGCTTCGGCGCAACCGTCGAGTACAAAGCCGTCACCGATGTGGATTTTTCCGGAGATGTCAAAATCGTAAAGTGCGGCGAGGAGGAATACCGCGCAAAAACCGTCATCATCGCAACCGGCGTTGTCAGAAGAAAACTGGGCATACCGGGTGAAGACAGGCTCACAGGCTCCGGCGTTTCCTATTGCGCCACCTGCGACGGCGCATTTTTCAAAAACAGGACAGTCGCCGTAATCGGCGGCGGCAACACGGCTTTGGAGGACGCCACATATCTTGCTTCCCTTGCGGAAAAAGTCTATCTCATCATTCGCCGTGACGAATTCAGGGGCGCAAAGCACGAGGTCGAAAAAGTGCTGTCAAACCCGAATATCGAGGTTGTTTACAACACAATTCCGCTGGAAATCAACGGTAAATTCTCTGTCGAATCTCTCAAAGTAAAAAATGTCAAGACCGGGGAAGAAACTGTTTTAGACACTTCCGCAGTGTTTGTCGCGGTAGGGCTTATTCCGCAGAACTCAATGTTTGAGGGCAAAATCGCAATGAAGGACGGCTATATCGAGGCAGACGAGAGCTGCAAAACAGATGTGGACGGCGTATTTGTCGCCGGCGACACCAGAAACAAAACTCTGCGCCAGCTTGTAACCGCCACTGCCGACGGCGCAATAGCGGCAACCCGGGCATACAACTACATAAACAGATAAAATCGAAAGGCGGCGACAGCCGTCTTTTAATTTTGCTATTGAATAATATGAAAATAAGTGTTAATATGTTCTATATACATAGTAAAATTATAGGAGAATATGACATGTTGACATTTGAAAGAGCAAAAGAAATCAATTCCACGCATGTGACGGAACATTCGCTGGTCATTCATTCGCTGAATGTCGCCTACGCCATGGAGGGTATGGCAAAGCACTTTGGCGAGGACCGGGAAAATTGGAAAGCCGTCGGCTATCTGCACGACTTTGACTATCAGGAATTTCCGGAGGAACACCTTTCCCACACCGCAGAGCCTTTGAGAGAGGCGGGCGTCAGCGAAGAGGAAATCAGAGCAATTCTCGCCCACGGCTACACTCTCAAAACAGATGTCGAGCCGCTCACAAATATGGAAAAGAGCCTTTTTGCAGTCGACGAGCTGACAGGCATTGTTCAGGCGGCGGCAAGAATGAGACCTAACGGCATCACCGATATGGAGGTATCGTCCTTTATGAAGAAGTTTAAGGACAAGAAATTCGCCGCAAAGTGCAACCGCGAGCTTATCAAAAAAGGCTGTGAAATGCTGGGCATGGAAGTAAAAGAAGTGTCCGAAATCGTCATCGAGGCCATGAAAGCCCACGCAGACGAGCTGGAAATCGGCGCAAAGGCATAATTTGCGTGCTTTGACAACCCCAGGATGTTGTGCGGTGTAAAGCATACACCCAACTTATTCAGAAATAATAAAAACGGTGCGTTTGGGCGGCGTCCGTAAAACAGTTAAAGCCAAGCTGCAAAATGCAGCTTGGCTTTTATCGTTGTTCGCACTACATAGCAAGTCGCTATATATAGAAGTGCGCCCTTGGTATGCGCAGAAAAATGAAATCGAACAAACCCGTTATCCGAATCGATTATCTCGTTATTGATAGCGTAACAGGATTTCACTATGCTATACATCTCTCGTTGTTTTAAATTTTTTTGACTGCTTTTTTTGCTAATTTATATGCCAACTCTCTGGATTGGTCTACATCACCGGACAATTCCAGTATAATAAAGTCAGCAGCCTCTTTGACGCTCATGATACCGGTGTCTTGTGCTC
The DNA here is from genome assembly GCA_029007985.1 of Oscillospiraceae bacterium. Lineage (GTDB taxonomy): Bacteria > Bacillota > Clostridia > Oscillospirales > Ruminococcaceae > RGIG3102. The sequence continues at coordinate 7,339 of JAQXIW010000004.1, forward strand.
TTTCAAAGGACGCACTCAAGCTTTTTCGAACATCATCACCACTTATGTTGAGTTCGTCCAAGAGTCGAAGCAATTCCACTTTATGATAAGGATAAAGTTGAATCTCTTCATAGTACTGATTTATAAATGTTTCTCTAAAATTCTTATCATAATTAAACGTCTTATAATTCACCAAAAGCTGCAATCCTGCGTGAATGTTAATCCTTTTAAATAAGTATTGGAAGTACATATCGGATGCATTTACATAAGATTTGCCTTCTTCTTCAATGAACAAACCCATCAAACGATAGCATTCACAATA
>JAQXIW010000005.1 GCA_029007985.1 Oscillospiraceae bacterium
CCCTTTGATATAGTTTTCAAAATCCGGGAAGTTGTCGTTGCCCCAAGCGTAGAGCTCCGGAGACGAGATGTCGTTCCACACCGTGCCGTCAAGATGTACGGTGTCGAGAGGCAGGTCAAGCTCTTTGAACTTTTCGATTACCGCATTGATTTCCGCCCGCGAATTGTACACCATTTTGGACTGCCAATAGCCGAATGCAAATTTCGGCAGCATAGGCGCTCTGCCGGCAAGGGCGGTGTAGTCGTAAATCAGCCCTTTGTAATCCCTGTTGCAGAACATATAATAATCAATATATGGGTCTTCGACTTCCATATTGTAGGATATACCGGAGGTGGCGCCCATATTGAAATGGTTTCTTGTAAAGGAATTCAGCAAAACCGCATATCCGTATGACGATGTAAAGAAAGGCTGACCTTTGTAGGAAATATCCGATTCACAGCTCTGTGCGTCTCTTTGCCAAGTGGTAATCTTTTGGCCTCTTTTGTCAAAGCCTGTAAATTTTTCGCCGAATCCGTAAAAGGATTCATCGCAGTGCAAATACATGGTTTCAAAACAGTCGGTAACCTTATCGCCGTCAAAGGAAAAACCGAGAGGCACGCCCTTATAGCGTTGGTCGACATTAAAATCCTGTATCTGCTCTCTTGTGATTTCTTCGCCGTCTAAAGCCGTGACGACTTCCCACGGATTTTTTCTGATTGTCAAAGTAAGACGAGCGGTTTTCGCCGTGATAAAATCTTCGCTCTCCTCGACGGTCACATCGGCTGCCGCAGCAAAATCGTACACCGGGTACATTTTTTCAGGCACTTTTGAGTAAGGGAACATTTGCAGACGGTAAGCGGTGTCGGACACAAAGGTTATGACAATTAACGCCGTTTTGCCGCGCCAAGTTTCCGTGTTGAAGGTGAGAGTGCCGTTTTCGCATTTGTAGGATTCTATCGACTGAATAAAGTCCTTTTTCCCGTCGTGATTAAAATGCGGATTGCCCTTGTCGACTACCAGAGGGTCATCGTTTATAAACGGAGGATTGTAATGAATTTTGTTTTTGTATTCCACTTTTTTGAATTGAGACATATTAACCTCGCTTTTCGTTTTTCTTTATTTTATCATAATATATTTATTTTTCTACTTGCAATAATAACAAATATTCACATTTTTTTTATATATCATATATAAAAGCAACCGAATAACCAACACAATAACAGCGGAACATTATATTATTCCGATAAAAAGAGCCGATTTGCTTTTGTTAAAAGCAAACCGACTCTGTTTTTTATGCGTTATTCATTTGACGGGCATGACCAATAGCCTATTTTTTCTTTGTCGTAATCGTTTTCTAAGAAATAAGCCATAATGTGCATCATCGCTCTGTCCCAGAAAAGATAGTCGTGGCCGCCGTCCCATTCCATATATTTGAAATTCTCTATGCCGGATTCTCTTATTTTGTCTCTCAAAGCGTGGGCACCTTCGATGAGTCCCGGCAGAGGGTCCTGTTTGCCCATGCAGAGAAATATTCTCGGCTGTTGCTCTTTCGGTATTTTCGCCGCTTTGTCGGCAAGCCGGAACAAATCCCGGTCTTCGCCGATTTCCAATTCTTCGCCGAAAACAGGGATAGCCGACAGATAATCGCCCGTAATTTCAGGCATCTGTTTTATTCTTTCCGCCATTCCCCTTATGTCACAGGCACCGGAAAGCGAAGCGCACGCCCCGAAAATATCCGGTCTCGACAGGCCTATTCTGAACGCGCCGTAGCCACCCATAGACAGACCGGCTATAAAGGTTTTTTCTCTCGGAAAATCCAGACCGTATATGGATTTCAGAATTTGCGGCAATTCTTCCGTAATGTATGTATAATACGGCAGACCGTATTTCATATCGTTGTAAAAACTCTGAGGTGCGGATATGTACACAACGGCGACATCGTTATCCCTGGCGTATCTGTTTGTCGCCGTGTATTCCCTAAACTGTTTTTCCGACGAGCCCAGACCGTGCAAAAAGTAAATGACGGCTTTCGGCTTTGTTATGCCGTATTCCGGTTTGTCCTGCGGCATAAACAAATCCAAATGAATATCCTGTCTCAATACATTTGAATATATCGTCGAATTGATAAATGACATAATTATATACCTCTTTCTTTAATAGCTTGTGCATATTTGGCGAATCTTTCGCAATAACCGAGAGCCCTTTGGGTGTACCCGGTGAACTTTTGACCGGTAGACGCCTTGTATTCGCTCCACAAGCTCCACAGCATGCCGGCGGAGGAAATATATGTGTAAAGCCTGAGATATTCTTCATCGGTCGGCGTTCTCTCTAAATACTCTTTCAAAAAACGGTCGCACTCTCTTTTTGTAAAGCCGGCGGAATGACAGAACATCGCTATATCCACCAGCCCGTCCCGCGCTCCGGAATATTCCCAATCAATTAAAGTCACCGTGCCGTCCGGTTTTATAAGACAGTTGTCCGGCACAAAGTCAATGTGGCAAAAAACTTTTGCAGGGTGCATCTTTTCACAGTCGCCGAGCAGAGAATAAACCCGCGGCTTGTATTCGGTGTATGTTTTGAAAAACTCCGCGCCCCGATTTCTGCACAAATTCTCATAATGCTCGTTCATTTCGATAAAGCTGAAATCGTGCGGCGACGAAATGTCGGAGGTGTGCAGCTTTCTTATTGCGTCAAGGGCGGCTTTTCTGTCCCGTTTTGAACCCGGGTCACACGCCCTGGTGTTCTCAATGTATTCTGTTATTTTTATCCCGTCTTTTGCACTGTGATAGACTACGACATCGCTTATTCCTTTTCCCTGTAATGCCTTGTATGTATTGTACTCTCTCTCACGGTCTACTAACTTTTCAGAGCCGGCGCCGGCTTTTCTGAAAATGTACTTTTTGTCTTTACAGGAGAAAATATAGCTGTCGTTAGTCATGCCTCGGCTCAGAGGAGACACCGAATGTATATCCGATATATCGGCGTTGAGAGCTATTCTGACAACCTCTGTCCGATGTCGTATAAAAGCCAGTTCGTCCGCCGCCTTTTCTCTGTCTATTTGATTGAGCACCTCAAGGCCCTTCGGCGTGATGTTGTAATTTTTATTTGCGTCTTTTTCAAGACAGCCGTCTTCGACAAGTCTTGCTCTTTCCGCCCTGACCATTGTCTGCGGCAGACCGAGTATTTTGTACAGATAGTCTGCGCTCACGGAAGGCACTCGATAGTAGATTGATAGTATTGCCTGTTTGAATTGCATGTTGTCCTCCGAATTTTTAATGTGTACTATATTTGTATATTATATATGAAAAATGTGTGTGATTGGTGTAAAATCATGAATGATAACTATATATGACAAACAAAAGTGAATTATTTATATGCTTTTTATACAATAATATACATACAAAATAAAAAAGTGTAAGCAATATTCCGGATTTGAATTTTTTTCTGTGAACAAGGCGCCCCACAGGGCGTTTTTTTATTCGCGGCAAACGCATTTGTTTCTGTGAAAAAACTGTTGACTGCACGCAATGTGCAGTTTTACGGTAGAAAAGGAGACAGATGTAATGGCTGAAAGGAAAAAACTTCGAGAAGTGTGCGAAATGTTGGGTATATCGCGCAGGACTGTCCAAGGCTACGAGAAAAAGGGGATTGTCAAGCCGTCCGGAAAAAACAAATACGGATATTTGCTCTATGACAAAAGCGAAATCGAGAAAATAGCCTTTGCGCAGTTTTTGCAGTCAATGGGGTTTTCTTTGGACGAGATTGCTCATATTATGAGAGCCGACAATTCTGAAAAAGCGAGAATTATCGGGCGGCAAATCGAAGTAATGAAACAAAAGATTGACGACTTGCACTCTGTTTTGGAAAAGTCTTTGTCAATCTTAGAAAACTTATTAAACAAGGAGAAATAGTATGAAAAAATTATTGATTATTGTTGTGCTGATTGCGGTTGTACTGTCGGTGACAAAGTGCGGCTCGGACAAGCCCTCAAAAAAAGATGAAAACGCCCAAAGCTCGCGGTCACAGGCGGATGTAACCGACATTACCGACGGCGAGAGCGCGGACATTCGCCCGGAATTCAAACAGGCGATGGATGAATATGAAAATTTTTACGATGACTACATCGAGTTTATGAAAAAGTACAGCGAAAGCACAAACCCTACCGCAATGATGTCGGATTATCTTTCAATGCTGTCTAACCTTTCACAGATGCAGAAATCCTTTGACGAATGGGGAGAGAGCGATTTGTCGGACGACGAAATCCTGTACTATACCGAGGTAAATTTGAGAATAGTCGAAAAGCTGACCGAAATTCAATAATGACCAAAGCTGCGGCGGCAGACAAGTATTGTCTGCCGCTTTTTTTATCGGTTTTTGTTGTTTGCCCGTTGGAAATGTGGTAATATCATACAGAGGTGAGATTATTGAACGAGACAGAGAAAATCCTTAAAACCGCGTCGCTGCTGGGCAGACGCATACTTGAAAGCGGCGGCGAAATATACAGAGTCGAAGACTCAATGAAAAGATTTTTGACGGCATACGGTATAGAAAAACCGCAGATATTCGCCATCCCGGCGACAATCATTACCACAGTTTGCGACGGCGACGGCAAAAGCTATACCGTAACCGAAAGAATAGAATCGGTATCATTAAATATGGATAGACTTGACAAATTCAACGCCCTGTGCAGATTAGCCTGTCTTGAAAAACCGGATATTCAAACGGTAAACAAAGAAATCGAAAAAATTAACCGTTCAGAGCTGTTTGACTCAAAACGGCTTATTCTTGCCTACGGCATAGCGTCGCGGTTTTTCTGTCTGTTCTGGGGCGGCACATTCAAAGATTTTATCCCGGCTTTTATCGCCGGTATGCTGACAAAACTTGTTCTGGACTTTATGAACAAAGCCGAGGCAAATTTGTTTTTTTCAAATGTCTGCGGCGCCCGGGTTATTGCGGCGGTAGCCATAGTATCGCACCTGTCGGGATTTGCCGGCAATATGGATATGATTATCATCGGCTCAATTATGAATTTAGTGCCGGGTGTGGCAATAACAAATATTATGAGAGACATTATCAGGGGCGATGTCATAACCGGGACGACAAAAATCGCCGAGGTCCTGCTTACAGCCACCGCCATAGCGATAGGTACCGGTATACCGATTGCCCTGGTACGCGCACTGACGGGAGGTATGATATGACGGATTTGTTTCGTTCCGGTCTGTATGCTTTTCTCGCCTGTCTCGGTTTTTGCATAATGTACAATATACGCGAGCGGAAAGTCCGCTTTGCCGCCTGCGTCGGCGGCGCTTTGATGTGGGTTATCTATCTGCTCATAGAGCCGTACGGCGCGCTTTACGGGGTGTTTTTCTCGTCGCTGGCAGTGGCGTTATACAGCGAAACAATGGCGAGAGTGCTCAAAAAGCCGGCAACCGTATTTTTGATAGTCGGCATTTTGCCTCTTGTCCCGGGCGGCGGCATTTACTATACAATGTATTATTGTATACAGGGCAATATGCAAATGTTTGTAGAAAAGTTATTTTCAACGGTTGCGACAGCCGGCCTTATCGCTGTTGCGGTATCGTTTTCGACTTCCGCATTCAGAATATCCGATAAAATAAAAAGAAAATAGATTATGGAGGAATAATAATGCCTTGCACAACAATTTTAGTAGGCAAAAATGCGACCTATGACGGCTCGACCCTTATGGCGAGAAACGAGGACAGTCCGTCGGGTCAGTTTACACGGAAAAAATATGTGTCCGTTACGCCGGACAAACAGCCGAGACACTATAAATCCGTTATATCCGGCGTTGAAATCGACCTGCCGGACAACCCGATGAGATACACCGCCATGCCTAACGCCCTTAACGATGAGGGTATTTGGGGCGAAGCCGGCGTAAACGAATGCAATGTCGCTATGAGCGAAACAGAGACAATCACATCTAATCCGAGAGTTTTGGGCGCTGACCCTCTTGTGCCGGGCGGCATCGGCGAGGAAGATATGCTGACAATAGTTTTGCCGTATATACATTCCGCCAGGGAAGGTGTAAAAAGACTGGGTATGCTTTTGGAAAAGTACGGCACATACGAAATGAACGGCATCGGCTTTCAGGACATAGACGAGATATGGTGGCTCGAATCAATAGGCGGACATCATTGGATGGCAAAGAGGGTGCCGGACGACGCGTATGTTCTCATGCCGAATCAGCTGGGCATAGACAGTTTTGACTTTGTCGACGCCCTCGGCGAACAAAAAGACTGCATGTGCTCGCGGGATTTGGCGGACTTTGTGCGGAAAAATCATCTCTCGTTGGGCATGGGCAACACCCCGGTAAAAGAGGACAGAGAGTTTGACGCAAGAGCCGCATTCGGCTCTCATTCGGATTCCGACCACACATACAACACGCCTCGCGCTTGGAGTATGGCGCGATACCTGAATCCTACCACTTATACATGGGACGGCTTGTACCGGGATTTCACACCTGAATCCGACAACATACCGTGGAGCTTTGTCCCGGAAAAAAAGATAACGGTCGAGGACATTAAATATGTTTTGTCGCTTCACTATCAGGGTACGCCGTTTGATGTGTACGCCCACGCCGGCAACAAATCCGAGAGGGGCAAATACCGCCCGATAGGTATAAACAGAAATAATTTCTTGAAAATAACACAGCTGCGCCCTTATGTGCCGGGCTATATTTCAGCAGTCGAATGGATTGCCGAGGGCTCAAACCCGTTTAACACAATCGTGCCGTTCTATGCGAATGTCAACGACACGCCTCGGTATTTGCGAGACACCGACGGCAGAGCCACAACCGAAAATTTCTATTGGGCAAACAGATTTATTGCCGCTATGGCGGATTCGCATTTTAATATGTGCATCGCCCATATAGAGAGATATCGGCGGACCGTGACTTCAAAAGGTCATCGGTATATCGCAAAATTCGACAGAGAGTCGACAGATGCGGAAAACATATCCGACTACCTTAAAAATCGGAATATGGAAATAGCCCGGATGCTGAAAGAAGAGACGGACAAATTGCTGGGCAATGTGCTCTATCTGGTATCAAACCTGATGAAAAACGGATTTGCCCGTTCCGACGGCTGATTTATGTGGATTTATCGCCGAATATATGATATAATCGTAATATCTTAAATTTTGAGGTATAAAAATGTTAGAAGAACTTGTTGAAATTCAGGAATGTCCTATATGCGGCGGCCCGGCAGTTTTTGAAGAAGAGAGCGAAGGCGTATATGTTTTCTGCATGGACTGCGGCGCACATTCGGCGAGAGCGGAATATTCAAACGAAGAAGAGAGAATAGAAGCCGCCAGACGAACAGCGCATCTGTGGAACATCGGCAAAGTAATTGCCGGCACTCCGGGTGAATAATTAAAATACAATGCCTGTCCGATAGGGCAGGCATTTATTTATCTTTTGTGTTAAATATATTTAATGTATGTTATAATATATACATATTATTTAAGGGGGCTGCTTATGGGGCTTGATATATATGCGGGGACGCTGACGAGATATTACACAAGAAACTGGAAAACGGTTACACAGCAATTCAGCGAGCAGTACGGCTTTAACTACAAGGTGATAAGACAGAGCGAAGACGGACAGCGGGAACAAACAGCCCGGGCGGATGATGTCTATAATATTGTCTGTCAATGGAAAAGCCGGATTGAAAACTACATTGGTTCAGGCGACAAATGGACGGAGGATTATGACAAAACACCGTACTACACCGACAAACCGGATTGGGACGCCTACAATGCGCTCAGACTTGTCATCGCTTTTAAGTCGCGGGGAAAAGAAATACCAAAGACCGTGAAAAAAGGCTTTAGCTGTGAGGACATTGACGAATTCGGTGAAATATATTCGCACATAAAAGGCCAAAGCACTCTGGTAGACGGCTGTGAAATTTATGTGCCTCTTTTCAAGGACGCATATTTTGAATACGTGAATCCGGCGATGGAGAAAAGTAAAATTTCCACTTCTTTGGCGCTTATGGACGAATTGGACAGAGTGAATTCAAATATCTGGGGCGCCGACAGACAGACAATAATATCTTGGGCAAGCGGCGAGGGATACCCGGTTGAAGTCACCGCCGACGAAAACGGCAGAATCATACACAAAACAACGCAAACCGAGGAGTACGATACTCAAAGCCTGGCGAAATTCGCATTTTCGATTATGTTCCGAGCGTGCGAGTTCTCATTAAAAAATGGGGTTTGCCTTGTACTCGACTTTTGAATATAAGGGCGGGTTTTCGCCCTGTTTTCACATTTAATAAAAACTTAAATTTTCTTTTGTTGCGGCTTATAATGTATACTGTATAATACAGACAATTGACAGACGGAGGGAAACGACATGCCGAATATTTTAATTTGCGACGACGACAAAGACATTGTCAACGCTCTTGCTATTTATCTCGGGGACAAAGAGTACAAATTCAGCTTTGCATACAACGGCAAAGACGCGGTCGACATAGTTAAAAAAGAGGACATTCATCTTATCTTGATGGATGTTATGATGCCGGTTATGGACGGTATAACCGCGCTGGGTGAAATCCGTAAAATCAGCAATGCGCCGGTTATTCTGCTCACGGCAAAGAGCGAAGACAACGATAAAATTATGGGCATCTCAAAAGGGGCTGACGACTATATCACAAAGCCGTTTAACCCTATGGAAGTGGTAGTCAGAGTCAGAAGCGCTTTGCGCAGATATATGACTTTTGGCGCAATAAAAGAAGGCGATGAAGTTTACACCGTCGGCGGCGTTGAGCTGAACAATTCCACAAAGACGGTCAAGGTGGACGGCGAGCCCGTCACTCTCACCCGGACGGAATTTGAAATACTCAGAGTGCTTATCTCCTCACCGGGCAGAGTTTATTCCGCCACGGAAATTTACAAAAAAGTGTGGAATGAAGAGCCGTACGGGTCGGAAAAATCAGTCGCCGTTCATATCAGACACATAAGAGAAAAAATCGAAATCAATCCTGCCGAGCCGAGATATATTAAAATGATATTCGGCCAAGGTTACAAGATGGTTTCAAAGTGAGGAATCAACGATGAAAAATTTTTCCAGGTCGGTTTCCGGCAAACTGACAATGTTCATTCTCTGTATAATATCGGGGTGCGCTTTTCTCTTGTTTTTGTGCGCCGCCGTGTTTATGAATATGTCGGGTATGACTTACAGGGAAAAAGACGATGTGTTTGACGAGTATGCCAAGAGAGTTATAGCCGAAAAACTTGAGAAAGCTATATACTATGGCAACTATGAAATTGATTTTAACGGACTTATTACCATTGACACAAAATCCTTGAATATGGTGGTCAGAGCCACCGACACAAAAGGCAATGTTTACGCCGTTTCTTCGGAGCTGTCGGAAGATAAGTATGCGGCTGAGCCTTTTGAGAGCGCCGAACACAGATATAAACTGTATCTCGTACAAAATTCTTGGGGCGATTATTACTATGTAACAGAGGACTTGCCGAGCGACTCAAACTTTATTTATGTCGATGTGCGGCTCAGAAACGGTCTGCCTGTGCTGGATGCTCTGTGGCTTTTACAGGTCTTAATCAATATCATTTACGGAATGAGTTACGGCATAATAGCGCGGATGGCAATTTCGTTCCTGCTGACATTTATATTGTTTGTTTTGATTATGAGCGTTTCCGGCCACATACCGGACACAGACGAAGTGCAGTCGAATTTTGCCGACAAAATGCCGTTTGAGTTTATCTTGTTTTCGGACTTTGTGATTACCGCATCGCTTCTTTCGGCAATTATAAGCATCGGCAACGAAATTGAGGGTATTACAAGCTCCATACTGTTATTGAGTTTGTTTGTGGTGGTTTTTGCCTCTCTGGGCTTGCTCACCCTTATGAACATAGCCGTCCGAATTAAGCTGAAAAAATTCTGGCGCACTACCCTGGTCGGGATGTGCTTTGTGCTGGCATGGAACATGATGGCACGGACGGTCAGAGTGCTTGCAAAAATACCGTTTGTGTTAAAGACATTTTTGATTTTTTGCGGCATTTCACTTTTTGAATTCATCGTCCTGTGTTCAAGCAACACAGGCGTACACCTGCTCGGGTGGATGATTGAAAAAATAATACTTTTCCCGTTAATCATCTACTGCGCCACCTGTTTCAAAAGATTGGTTATCGGCACAGAAAAAATCGCCTCGGGCGAGACGGATTACAACATAAAAACCGGCTCCATGTCCTTTGAATTTAAGGAGATGGGCAACAACTTAAACAACATTTCCGACGGCGTGGCACGGGCTGTCGAAGAGTCCATAAAGAGCGAAAAAATGAAGGCGGAGCTTATTACAAACGTGTCTCACGACATAAAAACGCCGCTGACATCAATTATCAACTATGCAATGCTGATAGGCAAAGAGGAAACCGACAACGCAAAGATAAAGGAGTATTCCGATATTCTGGTCAAAAAATCCACCCAATTAAAAAGACTGCTCGAAGATTTGGTGGAGGTGTCCAGGTCGTCTACGGGTAATATCGAAATTGTTCTGTCCGAATGTGACACATCAATGTTCCTTGAACAGTCGATAGGCGAATATAAAGACAAGTTGGAAAACGCCGATTTGACGCTTGTCACCAATGCGCCGCCGGAAAAAATCTTTATAAACGCCGACCCTCGCAGAATGTGGAGAATATTTGACAATCTTATGTCGAACATCTGCAAATACTCCATGCCGGGCACGAGAGTTTATATGGACTTGATAAAAGAAACGAGCTCCGACGGCAAAGATTACGCCGTGTTCACCATGAGAAATACGTCAAAGCGGCAACTCAACATTCCGCCGGACGAATTGATGGGTAGATTTGTCAGAGGCGATACCCGGAGAAACACAGAGGGCTCCGGCCTTGGTCTGTCCATTGCTCAGAATTTAGCCGAGCTTCAGGGAGGCACGCTGGAGGTAAAAATCGACGCCGATTTGTTTAAGGCTATACTGAAATTCCCTGTTTTAGAGAAAAATGAAATAGAAGACTCTGTTGTATTTTGACAAAAAGGGCGGCTGAAAAGCCGCCCTGATGATTTACAGACTGTTGAGCATATTTTCCGCGTCGTCCCGAGCCTTAACCTTGTCGTTGGCTTTGATGATGACGCCGTTTTCGTCAATCAGATATGTTGTTCTGACAACGCCCATGGATACCTTGCCGTAGAGCTTTTTCTCTTTCCAGCAGTCGTACCGCATTATCACTTCTTTTTCCGTGTCAGAAAGCAAGGTGAATCCCAAATTTTGCTTTTCTTCAAATTTTTTGTGGGACGCCACACTGTCCTTGCTCACACCGAGTATTTCCACGCCTTTTTCAAGAAAGTGCGGATATCTTTCGGTGTAGGCGCAGGCCTGTTTTGTACAGCCGGAGGTGTTGTCCTTCGGATAGAAATACAAAATCACCTTTTTACCTCTGTAATCCGACAGCGAATGATTAACGCCGTTCTGATCCGGCAATGTAAAATCCGGAGCTTTTGTACCGACTTCAAGCATAATATTTCTCCTTTACCGTTTTCTTTCAAATATATATTCATTTTCCGTAGAGATATCCTCTCGGAAAAAATATCCCAGACGGTTAAATTTTTTAATGTCCCGGGGGTCTTCGATGTTGTTTTCCGCCATAAATCTGACCGTTTCGCCGCGCGCCATTTTTGCGTATGTGCCCTTTGTGACCAATTTGCCGTTTACCTGCTCGCAGAAAGTCACCGTTATATATCTGTCTTTATTGCAAAGATATTTTTCTACGCATTGGGAATACTCTTTTGACGCCAGATTTATGACCGTTCTCGACTTATCAATAACCCGTTTGTAGATGTCATCGCCCCAAAAATCATAAAGGTTGGCGAAATTTTCAACTTTTGCCTTTGCCTGCATTTCAAGCCTGTACGGAATTATTCCATCCATAGGCCTTACAGCGCCGTAAACCGCCGACAAAATTCGCAGATGCGACTGAACATAAGAAAACTCGCTGTTTGTAAAAACCGACGGCGCCATGTATTTGAAGGCGACTCCGTCATAGGCGAGTATTGCCGGGGTTAGATTTTTATAAAGATTTGACGAGGCGAGCCTGTCAAAATTTTGTTTTGCGATGCTGTCGTTGCATTTCCACAGGCTTTTCAGCTCCGCATAGGAAAGCGATTTCAAGTAATCCAAAACTTTTTCGGATTTTTCAATCAGCGACGGCGTGCTTTCACAGGGCAGACTGTCTGTATCGCATATCATTTTTTTGGCGGGAGATAATATAATTTTCATAGATTTGTCCTCAGACCGATTATATCATATTTTATCCGAAAACAAAAGAAAAATCGGCTGCAAGGATACAGTCGATTTTGCTTGTTTATTATTAAGAGGAGAAAATATCTTGTCGATGGTTTTATTATATAATGCGAATGTGAAAACCGTATGAGAATTGTTTTAACTGTATATGAACATATGTTAACGGTTTGTACACAAAAGCGATAGATATAAAAATAAAAAATAGTAGTGAATATTATACTGTGATGTGATAGAATAAATACACAGATATATCAGGACATAATTATGACGAAACCGGTAAACATATACACTATTTCAAGAATAAAAAAGGATTATTGGTTTTCCGTTGTGGAAACTCACGATTCCAACAAAAGACAGAGACACAGGACACCCCGACACGAAATGGGCTCGCTTTTCAATTTGCGGAATGAATATATAGCCCACGGCTTTTCCGAGGCAAGGGAAAATTTGGCGGTTGTGACTGTAAACGCACCTAAGCTTTTTGAAAAAATAGTCAAAATACTTGCAAGATAAGGAGTAACCAATGAAAATTTACCACGGCAATTTTGTCTGTTCAAAGGACGCAAAGTCTTTTGCGGAATTTGAGAATTCTTACATTTCGGTTGACGACAGCGGTGTGATAGTTGATATTTCTACGGCGGCACCGGCGGACTGCGATATAACCGAACTGGGCGGCGGCCTGGTCATTCCGGCGTTTTCGGATTTACACATGCACGCGGCACAGCAGCAGGGCGTGGGTCTGGGATATGACGACTATGATAATTGGTTTCCGCTTATCACAAAGCCGAACGAGGCAAAGTACACCCACGATGAAGACTATGCCCACAAATCCAATTCAAAGCTGATATGGAGACTTTGGAAAAACGGAATAATGAATTCCGTCATTATGTGTACCGAGGGGCTTTTCGGCACAGAGGATTTGATTTTGCAGATGTCAAAGACGGGCATGACTTCGTATATAGGCAAAATGAATTCGGATTACGGGTATTTCGGCCGGCCGCACGAGACATGCGAAAAAAGCATAAGCGATACGGATTACCTCATCGAAAAGTACGGCAGAGGTTTAGGCGGCGCAAAGCTTATACTTTCGCCTGAATTTATACCGGCTTGTTCCGAGGAAATAATGCGGTATCTCGGCAAAAAGGCTAAGGAAAACGGCATACCTGTTCATTCTCATCTGGCGGAGACCGACACCGACACCAACGCCGTAAAAGAGAGATTCGGCGGGGAAAATTATTCACAGGTTTACAGCCGGTACGGCCTTTTGGGCGATGTGCCGACGGTCATGGCGCACTGTATGACGATTGACGACAGCGAGAGAGAACTTTTGGCAAACGAGAATGTGTATACCGTACATTGCCCGACTGCCGCCCTCGATGTGCCGAGCGTCACGCATATGAATGTCAGAAAGCTGTTGGATAGCGGAGTGAAAGTGGCTATGGGCTGTGATGTAGGCGGCGGACACACTTTCGGCATGCCTAACAATTTAGTCTATGCGGCACAGGTGGCAAAGCAGCTGCGGATAAATCTCAAACAAGAAACCGTTACAATGCCGGAACTCTATTATTGCGCCACGGTGACCGGCGGCAGCTTTTTCGGCAAGACCGGCAAGTTTGAAAAGGGCTATGCTTTTGACGCTCTTGTCATAGACGACAAAAAATTGAGAGAGGACAGCACATACACTCTTTCACAGCGCCTGCTCAGATATCTTTACTGTTCGGATGAATGTACGATAACAGACAGATACGCCAAGGGCAAATCGATAGCCGAGCCGCAGTACGAGCCAATTAACGAAAAATAATAAAAAGGGGAGGAGACAACGGCGTGGACAGAGTTATACTTCATTGCGACTGCAACAGCTTTTATGCGTCCGTCGAGTTGCTGTCACATCCCGAGTTAAGAGATAAACCTGTCGCGGTGGGCGGCGACAGCGAATCCCGCCACGGCATAATACTTGCAAAAAACGAGGCGGCGAAAAAATACAAGGTTCAAACAGCCGAAACAATCTGGCAGGCAAAGAAAAAATGCCCGGATTTGATACTTTTACCGCCCCACCACGAACAGTACGCAAAGTACAGCAAAATCATAAACGGCATATACACCGAGTACACGGATTTGGTTGAGCCTTTCGGAATTGATGAGAGTTGGCTGGATGTCAGCTCGTCATATATGATGTTTGCCCGGACTCCTTTTGAATTTGCACAGATAATAAGAAAAAGAGTGAAAGAGGAAACAGGGCTAACCGTTTCAATCGGCGTCAGCTTCAACAAAATATTTGCCAAACTCGGCTCCGACTACAAAAAACCGGACGCCGTCACCGAAATAAACAGAGACAATTATAAAGATATTGTGTACCCTCTGCCGATTCAGGATATGATATATGTGGGCAAGACCACGCAAAAATCACTTAACGACATAGGCATATTTACAATAGGTCAACTTGCCCGGATGTCACAAGAGCTGCTTGAAAATATGTTCGGTAAGCACGGGACAGACCTTTACAGGTCGGCTAACGGCCTTGACGACAGCCCTGTGACGAATTACTATGACGAAAAAGAGATAAAGAGCGTCGGCAGCGGCAGTACATTTGCAAAGAATCTATCCGAAATGGGCGAAATAAAACCGGCGCTGATGAGCCTGTCGGAAGATGTGGGCGCAAGGCTGAGAAAAAATAAAATGTACGCAAACGGCGTACAGCTGCGGATAAAGTACCCGGATTTCAGAGTGATACAGCGACAGACAAAGATACATTCTACGGATGTCACGGCGGAAATATATGATACGGCTGTAAAACTTTTCGGAGAAAACGCAGATTTGTCCGAGGGCATAAGAGCCCTGACCGTCACCGCAATCGACCTGTCAAAAGAAAAAACAGGCGTTCAAACCTCTCTTTTCGACGATGTGACCGACGCGGACAAAAAGCGAGACAAGAGAGAAAAGCTCCAATCGACAATTGACGGCATCAGGATGAAATTCGGGGCGGATTCGCTCAAAAGTGCGACTGTTATTAAAAGCGACGTCGCAAAACGACCTAAAACAGACAGCTATAAAAAGTGAGAGAAATAAACGGAGAGAGAAATGAAAGAAAAGTTTACCTATCCCGTGGGGATAAAAGTTTTTGCCTTTATGCTGATAGGATTTTGCGCCGCAGTCAGATTCGGCACTGCCGAAAATTTGATATTACCGGTCACGCTTGCCGTAGGATTGCAGGCGGGAATTGTCCTTTTTCTCGAAAAAAAAGGTATACACCTGTATTATCAGAGATTTTTCGGCGTTTTTATACCGTCTATAATTGTGCTGGCTCTTTACGGGGCAATGGGGTGGGACGCGGATTTGATGCCGGTCTTTATGGCTATATACATGGCCATCGCCTGCGGCACTCTTATTGTTGACGGTCTGATAAATATTAAAAAAGAAAGCGGCAGAAAAAACTTTGTCAAGGCTCTTGTCATCGGTATGCTGCACGGCTCGGCAAGCTTGCTCGCTCTGACAATTCGGGAGGCATTATGGATATAATGGGTATTTTCATAAAAAGCGGTCTGCTCAGCGCCGGTTTTGGCGTGGGTCTGACAATTATCAGGGATATTGACCCGAAAACTCTCAAATTCGTATTTGTCGCCTCTTTTTTGTGCGGCGGATTGAATTCCGCGATGTACGAATTTATACCGAATTTTATTGTGTGCTCGGCGGTCTCGCGGTTTCTTGCAACGGTATTTTTGAAAACCGTGTGCATAAAAGGCAAGTGTCCGGTGTATTTTCCGATTGTTATTACTTCTGTTTATTGCATCTGTCCCGGCACGGCTCTGGGCAGTATGTTTCACCACGCGTTTTCAATTAATGCCGCACGGTTTATGACTTTATTCGGAAAAGTTGTAATGATGTGTATAGGCATTTGCACGGGAGTTATTCTCGGCGATAAAGTTTTGAAATCAGACGAGTATAAAATATAATCGGCGGGGGCAGCCCCCGCCTTTTATATTGTGGAATGATTCACTCCGCCCGGAATTTGATATGTAAATAATTTTATTTATTCACGATATATCGCCGTATTATGTAATGTTTATTATCAAATCGTCATTTCATAATAAATTTTTATTTTTTGTACAAATAGAATCATAAATACAACAAAATCATTTGACAAAAGCATAAAACTATTCTAATATAAGATTAAGTCTTTGGACTTACTATTCTAAAAGGAGAAAAGAAAATGAAGAAAGTTTTATCAGTTCTGCTCGCACTTTCTTTGGTTCTTGCCGGTTGTTCACAAAAGCCGACCGAAACAGCAAAAGTTTCAGGCACTTTTGAAGGACGCGCGCAGGGCATGCAGGGCCCGGTAGCTGTCTCTATGACAGTTGAAGAAGGCGTCATCAAATCGGTTGAACTCACAGAATGCGCAGAAACACTTTCTATTGCATCCGTTGCAATGGAAAGAATCCCGGCACAGGTTGTCGAATATCAGACATACGAAGTCGATACGGTAACAGGCGCCACACTTTGTTCAAATGCAATTATGAACGCTGTCAAAGACGCGGCAAAGACAGCGGGCATGGATTTGGACGCACTTAAAGCAAACGCACATCACGCCGCCCCGACAGAAGACGAAACAATGGATTGTGACGTCGTAGTCGTAGGCGCAGGCGGCGCAGGCTTCTCTGCCGCAATTTCCGCCGCACAGGCAGGCTCAAAGGTTATCGTGATTGAAAAATCATCGGTACCGGGCGGTAACACACTTATGCAGGGCGGTGCATTCAATGCAGTTGACCCGGACGCAACAGCAAAGAGAGTAACATCTGTTGCTGAGCTCAAAACACTTGAGGGCTACCTTGCGCTCACAAAGAAAGACGAAGCTCTTCACTTCGATCAGTTCCCGGAATGGGCTGAAGTCCTCGATGAGCTCCAGAGCGACATCAAGGCGTTCCTTGCCGCAAACAAGGGCAAAGAAGCAGGCAAAGATATGCCTGGTTTTGACTCTATCTCACTGCACATGTGGCACATCTACACAGGCGGTCTCAGACAGATGCTTGACGGCAAATGGGTTGCATCCGATATCGACCTCGCCAGAGAACTTGCAGAATCGGCTCTCCCGACATACAAGTGGATCATTGACGACCTCGGTGTTAAGGGTGCATACGGCTCTGATGCCGAGCTCCACACAGTTCTCGGCGCTATGTGGCCAAGAACACACTCATTCATGACTTCTACTCCGCTTATCGACCAGCTCAAGAGCATTGCCGACCAGTATGATGTTGAGCTCTACACAGAAGTAGCAGGCAAAACTCTCATCACAAAAGACGGCAAGGTATGCGGCGTTGAGGCTGAAAAAGCAGACGGCACAAAAGTTACAATCAACGCAACAAAGGGCGTTGTTCTCGCTTGCGGCGGTTACGGCGCGAATGCCAAGATGGCAAAAGAATATGACAACTACTGGGGCGACGACCTCTCCGAGACAACACTTACAACAAATGTCGGCACAAACAAGGGCGACGGTATTGTAATGGCTCAGGCAGTGGGCGCAGCCACAACAGGTCTTGATGTTATCCAGCTCATGCCTTCTTCATCACCTATCAAGGGTACAATGACAGACGGTCTTTGGGCATCTGCCGACTCACAGCTTTGGGTTGACGGCAACTGCAAGCGTTTTGTAAACGAATATGCGGAAAGAGACGTTCTCGCAAAAGCTTCACTTGCTCTTGAAGACGGCATTTTCTACATCATTTACGCAGGCGGTGTAAACCCTGAAACAGGCATGTGTGAAGGTGTTGAAGGCGCAGCCGCAATGAGAGGCACAACTCCTATTGCTATGGCTGAGGCAGGCCATATCTGGTACGGCTCAACTCTTGCAGAGCTTGCAGAAGCAACAAAGACTTCGGCAGGCGGCTCGCACGCAGTATTCACCGAAGACGCAATCAGAGCAGCTATCGAAAACTACAACAAGATTGTTGACGATCAGTTTGACCCTGACTTCGGCAAAGAAGTTATCACAGGTAAGATTGACATTGAAGGCATCGAAGCAAACGACGCTATGGGCTTTGCAATCACACCGAGAAGAGCTTCTATCCACCACACAATGGGCGGTGTTATGATTAACACAGAGGCAGAAGTTCTCGATACAGACGGCAACGCAATCCCTGGTCTTTGGGCTGCCGGTGAAGTAACAGGCGGTATCCACGCAGGTAACCGTCTCGGCGGCAACGCTGTTGCAGACATCTTCACATTCGGCCACATTGCCGGTGTAAACGCTGCTAAATAAT
>JAQXIW010000006.1 GCA_029007985.1 Oscillospiraceae bacterium
TTTATTTCTACAACAATCAACGTATTCAGTTAAAAACAAAACTGACCCCTATGGAATACAGAAGTCAGTTTGTAAGTTAATATTTAATTTCTATATCAGTAGGTTCTTTTTGTACTGTCTGCACAATTTGGGGCAGTTCAAATGTCTGGTGGTGCTATGTTTTCAGCGAATTTATCGGGTTGTTTGTTGCATTCATCCTGTTTAGAAAACCTACAACACAAAAATTAAAAATTTACTGTAATTTTTCGGTTGCTCTGTCAAAAAAGCAGAGCAACTGCTTTTTTATCTAAAAAGTTGTTTACGATTTATTTATAATGTCACTATATA
This sequence comes from Oscillospiraceae bacterium, assembly GCA_029007985.1. GTDB lineage: Bacteria > Bacillota > Clostridia > Oscillospirales > Ruminococcaceae > RGIG3102. Next base: position 328 of record JAQXIW010000006.1, read on the forward strand.
TTTATGACGATTTCTAATATAATAATATTCATAAAGTATTAAGGAGGCATTTTATGAAAGTACTTGTTATCGGCGGCGTTGCCGCAGGTACAAAAGCCGCTGCAAAAATAAAAAGACTTAACAGAGACCGGGAGGTCAAAATCATAACCAAAGGCAAAGACATCTCTTACGCCGGATGCGGTTTACCGTATTATGTAGGCGGGGTTATCATAGACGAAGCGTCGCTTGTGGTAAATACCCCGGAAAAGTTCACCGCGCTCACAGGAGTGTCGGTTTTGACCGAGACGGAGGTGACGGCGGTTGATTTTGACGCAAAATCTGTGACCGCCGTAAAGGACGGTGTGCAGACAACCGAAAGCTATGACAAACTGATTATCACTACGGGTGCATCCCCTGTTGTGCCAAAGACAGACGGCATTGATTTGCCGGGCGTATTTGTTATGCGTACGCCGCAGGACGCAAAGGATTTACGAAACTATGTCAAAGACAACAACTGCAGAAATGCCGTTGTGGCCGGGGCCGGTTTCATTGGTCTTGAAATAGCCGAAAATCTGAAAGCGCTGGGGCTGTCGGTAACGGTTATTGATATTGCACCGCAGATAATGCCTAATGTGTTTGACGAAGAAATGGCTGATTTTGCCCGGAAGAAACTGAAATCCCAGGGAATAAGAATTATGACAGGCACTCCGCTGACTTCGATTGTCGGAGAAACAAAAGCCGAGGGCATAATGGCAGGCTCAATGAAAATATCGGGCGACGTCGTTGTGGTCGCTCTCGGTGTAAAGCCTAACACGGCTTTTTTGAACGATACCGCCCTTAAAACAGACAGGGGCGCAATCATCACAGACGAAAAGATGCAGACAAATATACCGGGTGTTTATTCGGCCGGCGACTGCGCTATTGTCAAAAATATGCTTACGGGCAAAGCCGCCCGTTCGCCTATGGGCTCGACAGCAAATATCTCCGCAAGAGCAATGGCTTACAATGTCAGCGGAGGTGACTCAATTTACGGAGGTTGTCTCGGTACGGGCGTAGTAAAATTGCTTGACGGTCTCAACGGCGGCCGCACAGGTTTAACCGAAGCTCAGGCAAAGGGCGAGGGCTACAATCCCGTATCCGTTGTGTGCATTGCCGACGATAAAGCCCACTACTATCCGGGCTCATCCCCGTTCATTATGAAGGTCATTGCTGACAAAGACAGCCACGCTCTCCTCGGTTTGCAGATTTTCGGCGCAGGAAATGTGGACAAGGTTGTGGATATTGCCGCGCTCGGCATTTCCCAAAAACTGAAAATTGAAGATTACAACTCGGTTGACTTTGCCTATGCTCCGCCTTTCTCCACAGCTATTCACCCGTTTGTAACGGCGTGCTATGTGCTTGAAAACAAACTCTGCGGCGCACTGGAATCCTTCACCCCGGCTGAATATGCTCACGGCGCCGCCAAAGGTTATACCGTTGTGGACGCACAGGCTGTTCAAACTATCCCGGGCGCAAAACATGTTGTGCTTGAAACTGTGGACGGCGAAATTTCCGGTCTCGGAAAAGAAGGGAAAATACTTATAGTTTGCACAAAGGGCAAGCGAGCCTATATGTTACAGCAAATTATGAAATCTATGGGCTATGTGAATACAAAAGTCCTTGAGGGCGGCGTAACATTCAACACGGTCAAAGCCGAATTTAAGGGTACTCTCCCTGCTGCAGAAATCAAGAGGCTCAAAGGTCTGGGCTGCTTGCAGGACAAGAGGTTCCCTGACGCATTTAATATTCGCGTTATTACAAGAAACGGCAAGATAACTGCCGCCGAACACATGGCTGTTGCGGAGGCCTGTGAAAAATTCGGCTCGGGCGAAGTCACAATGACGACAAGACTCACCCTTGAAGTTCAATGTGTGCCTTACGAAAAAGTCGCGGATTGCATTGAGTTCCTCAACAATCACGGTCTGCTCACAGGCGGCACCGGCTCTCTTGTTCGCCCGGTTGTATCCTGCAAAGGCACAACCTGTCAGTACGGTCTCATCGATACATTCGACCTTTCGGAGAAACTCCACGAGAGATTCTATCTCGGCTGGCACACCGTCACTTTACCGCATAAATTCAAAATTGCGGTCGGCGGATGCCCGAACAACTGCGTAAAACCTGACCTTAACGACCTGGGTATCATCGGTCAGAGAATACCTATGCCGGATTTAGACAAGTGCAGAGGCTGTAAGGTATGTCAGGTGGTGGAAGCCTGCCCTATCAAGACCGCAAAGGTTGTCGACGGCAAAATTGACATTAACCCGACTGAATGTAACCACTGCGGCCGCTGTGTCGGAAAATGCCCGTTCAAAGCTCTCGAAGATTCCATGTACGGATACAAAGTGTATATCGGCGGCAGATGGGGTAAGAAGGTCAAACACGGCATCCCGCTGGGCAAGATATTCACATCCGAAGAAGAAGTTATGGATATTGTCGAAAAAGCCATTCTTCTTTTCCGCGATGAAGGTATCACAGGCGAAAGATTTGCAGATACCATTGAGAGACTCGGATTCGAATACGTCGAAGACAAGCTCCTCAACGGCGTAATAAACAAGGAAGATGTTTTGAACAAAACCGTCATCGGCGGCGCAATCTGCTGATGAAAAAAGAAATACTGATAACTGTCGCCTTCGGGACGACCGATGAGACAGAGTTTAACCGGTCTTTCCTTTCTCTTTACAAAGATGCAATAAGGAAGGCAGAAATGCCTTCCTTATTTTCTGTTACTTCACACAAGGTGAAATCCAAACTCGGATACTTGTCTTTTGAGCGGGCGATGCAAAAAGCTCTTGACGGCGGATACAGCCATGTTAAAGTTTTTGCCCTGTTTCTCGCGGACGGAAAAGAATACAGAAAAGTTTTATCCGTGATTGATGAATACAAAAATTATTTTGCAGATATATCCGTTAACAAGCCGTTTTTGACGGATATGAACAAAGAAATTGCTCGGTATATTGACCGGAAATTTATACAAAACGGTAAGATAAAAATTCTGCTCGGTCACGGTACGGGTACGGATACCGATTTTGTTTACACGGTTTTGCTCGACAATCTGCGTTCTCTCGGCAGAGATGATTTTCATCTTATTCTTGAGAAAAACACTGACGGTATGGGAGAATTGCGGCTAAATGGCAAAGAAGAAATCGAGGTTATCCCGCTGATGTTCACAAAAGGACATCATATAAGCGAAATGTACGAGAAAATCGAACTTCATTGTGAGCAAAACAATTTATCATGCTCTTTGTCCGCCGGGGGTTTAGGCTCCGACGCTGAATTCAGAAAACTGTTGACGGAAAGATATATATGAAAAAACTATTTGCACTATTTTTATCCGCATTGCTGATTTTTTGCGGATGCGGTACAACTGAAAATAACCACCGGGGTATTGGCGAAGAGGGCTTCCCCTATACATTTACAGACTCAATCGGCAATGAGATTTCATTGCGGAAAAAGCCAGAAAACACGGCGGTTTTGTTTTCTTCCTATGCGGAAATATGGAAACTTTCGGGCGGCGAAATAAAAATCTCGGTCGGTGACTCGGTAAAAAGAGGTTTTGCGGACGGTAGCTGTATTTTGGTAAACGACGGCGCAGGTCTCAAAATAGACACCGAGGCGTTGCTGGCGTCACAGCCGGACTTTGTTATTGTCACGGCGGATTTTCGGGCGCAAAACGATTTGTGCGAATTGCTGAACGGAATGGGAATTCCATGTGCCGCATTCAAAGAGGAATCCTTTCGGGACTACTTGACTATATTGAACATTTTTACCGACATTAACGGCAATAAAGAGCTGTTTACGGAATACGGCGAAAATGTCAGACAGGAAATAGAGAATATCAAAGCCGATTTGCCGAGTACGGATAAAGAAATCAAGTATCTGTTTATTCGAGCCGGCAGCGGTTTTTCCTCGACAAAACGGCGCACACGGGAAAATCATTTTGCCTGTAAAATAATGGACGAAATAGGGGCAAAAAACATTGCCGACGGTATCGGCGCTCTTTCCGACAGTATTTCCCTTGAAGAAATTCTGAAAAATCAACCGGATTTAATTGTTATTGTCCCTCAGGGCGATGAAACCGCATCAAAAAATTATGTAAAAGAGTTGTTCTCACAGGACAGCTGGAAGGATTTGAACGCGGTAAAAGACGGCAAATACTATTTTGTCGACAAGGAACTTTTCAACTATAAGCCGAATCGGCGCTGGCCGGAAAGTTACAGAACGCTTGTAAAACTTGTATACGGAGAATAAATACGAAAAACAAATATTTGCGACAGATAGCTTTGTTAATGCTCTTTTTAGCTCTCTGTTTTATTTTCGGGCTTGCCTTTGGCTCGGTGTCGATACCGATTGGGAAAATTATTTCGGTTATCGGCGGCGAATCCTGTTATGAGGCGGTCATCATAAAAAATTTAAGACTACCGCGTGTGCTTGGCGCGATGTTTTCGGGTATATCTTTGTCGTGCGCCGGTTTGCTTTTGCAGACCGTCACCGACAACGATTTGTGTTCCCCGAATGTTATCGGTGTAAATTCCGGCGCAGGTTTCGGTGTTATGCTTGTCCTGTGTTTTGCCCCAAGCTACTATAAGCTTTTGCCATTTGCGGCTTTCGGCGGTGCATTTCTTGCGACAATTATCGCTTTGGGTATATCTCAATCCGGCACTAACCATTCAGGCAGAACAAAACTTGTGCTATCCGGTATCGCCGTGGGTACGGTTTTTAATTCCGCAATAGCTTTTTTGTCGCAAAAATACCCGGATGTGCTATCCTCTTACATTTATTTTTCCCAAGGCGGCTTTAATGGTGTTTATATGAAAGACATTGTTTTACCTATCGTCTTAATTGCCGTGGGCACGGTCATTGCATATTCCAAATGCAAACAGCTGACGGTTCTCTGTATCGGCGACGATATGGCTGTATCTCTGGGTGTAAATGTTTCAAAGTTGCGTATGCTGTCTTTACTTTTGTCGAGCCTGCTCTGTGCGGCGTCGGTGTCATACGCCGGTTTGCTGGGATTTGTAGGCCTTATTGTGCCGCATATCGCACGCAGAATCACATCAAATAATATGAGATTCCTGATGCCCGTCACATGTATTGTAGGCGGAATATTCGTCATTCTTGCCGACCTGCTGGGCAGAACTCTGTTCGCCCCTGCGGAAATATCCGCCGGCATTATACTGTCTATGATAGGCTCGCCGTTTTTTATATATTTGTTAATCAAAGGCAGGAAGCGCAATGATTAGTTGTAACAATTTAACGGTAAAATACGGAAAACATATGGTGCTCGACAAAATATCGCTGAATGCCGAAAACGGAGAGATAACCGTATTGCTGGGCAAAAACGGCAGCGGAAAAACCACCCTGATACGCACGCTCGCCGGGGTGCAGTCGAAATTCGATGGTGAAATATTCATTGACGGCAAAAATATCAAGCAAACGGACAGAAAACGGCTCTCAAGAGCCGTGGGAATTTTGCCGCAAAACCTGCAAAAACCGGCAATCACAGTAACCGATCTCGTAAGTATGGGCAGATACCCTTACACCGACGCTTTTTCAAAATTATCGGCGGAGGATATATCCGCTGTCGAACGGTCAATTAAAACTACCGGGATAGAGCATTTGCAGGATAAACTCGTCTGTCATTTGTCCGGAGGCGAGCGACAGCTGGCGTATATTTCAACGGTTATCGCTCAAAACACTAATAACATTTTACTGGATGAGCCGACGGCAAGCCTTGATATAAGCTATCGCAAACAGTTTTTTGAGATTTTGGATCGGCAGAAAAAGGAAAACAAATGCATTGTTCTGTCAATGCACTCTTTAGAGGAAGCCATAAAAACAGCCGATAAAATAGTATTTTTGGATAATAAAAAAATCGTATTCTGCGGCAATACAAAGCAATTTATCAGCCAAAGAATACGGGATAAGTATTTTAATGTGAAAACCGTCGAGCTTATAAATTCGGACGGAATATCTTATTACATTTTTGAATAATAGTATGTCTAAATTTTGGGCATAATCTATTAGTTTAGTATTATACACTATTTTTATTGATATGTAAAGACTAAATATTAACAAAAAACAGAATTTTTTTGTCAATAAATTTGTTTTATTAAATATTTACAAATCTTACTTAAAAATGTAAAATATACAATGTGCTAAAATGCATAAATAAATAATTGGAGATATAAATTATGAGAACTGTAGGTACAGTCGTCAGAGGTATCAGAGCGCCGATCATCCGTCAGGGTGACGATATAGCAAAAATCACGGCACAGGCGGTAATGGACGCTTGGGAAGAAGCAGGCATTGAGCCGAGAGACAGAGATGTCGTAGCCGTTACGGAATCCGTTGTTGCTCGCGCACAGGGTAACTACGCAACAGTTGAACAGATTGCAAAAGATGTCAGAGAAAAAACAGGCGGCGAAAAAGTCGCTATCGCATTCCCTATCCTTTCAAGAAACCGTTTTTCAGTGCTTCTCAAAGGTATGGCTATGGGATGCAAAAAAATCGTGCTTTTCCTTTCCTACCCGTCAGATGAAGTGGGCAACCACCTTGTAGATTGGGATTTGCTCGACGAAAAAGGCGTAGATCCGTACAGAGATGTGCTTACACTTGCCGATTTCAGAGAAAAATTCGGTCATATCATTCACCCGTTCACCGGCGTAGACTATATAGATTTTTACAAAGAACTTGTTGAATCCACAGGTGCGGAATGTGAAGTTGTTTTTGGCAACAGAATCCAGGATGCCTTGAGATTTGCCGACACGGTTATCACATGCGATATTCACACAAGAGCAAGAAGCAAGAGACTTCTCAAGGCCGCCGGTGCAAAATGCGTTCTCGGTCTTGACGATATACTCACCTCATCGGTTGACGGCTCGGGCTACAATGACAAATACGGTCTGCTTGGCTCAAACAAGGCAACCGAAGAAACCGTCAAGCTTTTCCCTGTAAACTGCACGCCTGTCGCAGAGGAAATTTCTAAGATTCTCTGTGAAAAATCGGGCAAACAGATTGAGGCTATGGTATACGGCGACGGCGCATTCAAGGACCCGGTAGGTAAAATTTGGGAGCTTGCCGACCCGGTTGTTTCACCGGGCTTCACAAAAGGTCTTGTGGGTACACCGAATGAGCTCAAACTCAAATATCTTGCCGACAACGATTTCGGCGACCTCTCCGGCGATGAGCTGAAATCCGCAATCAAGGAAAGAATCGCAAACAAAACATCCGATTCACTTGTAGGCAATATGGTGTCCGAGGGTACGACACCGAGACAGCTGACAGACCTGCTCGGCTCTCTCTGTGACCTCACATCAGGCTCAGGCGATAAGGGTACGCCTATCATCTACATTCAGGGCTATTTTGACAACTACGTTTCGGAATAATCATAAAAATCCTCACTTCATTCGAAGTGAGGATTTATTTATATAACTATTTTACTGCCGTCCGGCACATCAATGACAGTCACGGTCTCAAGCTTTTCCTTTTTCTTTTTTGGCTTGACGCTTGCCACTATAAAGAGAGAAAACAGAACGCCGATTGCTAATTCACCTAAGTGAATATACTTTTCAAAATCCGGTATAAAAATTTCCCCTGCGGTAGACAACGCAAACAGAATAACGGTAAAAACAAATACCCTTTTCAGAGTTTTCTTTGATAGCAATTTTCTCAAAGGCACATCAGGATATTTGACCTTCACCCCTATGATAACCGCAAGAAAAACGCCTAAACACAGCAATACGAAATGAATTATAGGCGCAGAAAACAGTGAGAGAACTTTCACGGCTACTTTTATAGCAAACCAAAATATAACATAGAGCCCCGAGCAAAAATAAGATAGCACTTTATTGGTCTTTACTTGCTCGACAGGATTTTCGTCCGGACTGTTGGTTTTCTCTCTCAAATCTATAATATCATCGGCCGATGTGTCCACCGTTCTGACTGCCGCAATGTCCGCCTCTCTCTGCCGTTTGATTTCGCTGTGATTTTCCAGGGTTTCCCGAGCCATACCCGTACCCAAAACGGCAACGGCAACAGTGCCGACGGCAGCGGCTTTTTTCATTTCTTTTTTTACTGTTTTTTCAAATTCTTCAAATGAATTATTTTCCGAAGGCATTTTTCCACCTGTCTTCTTTCTTTGATTTTCTCACCGTATTCAAATATAATTAACAATAAAATTGTGTTAAAAATGAAAAAGAGACAAATCGACAAGTACGGTTATCGAGAAAAATTATTCGATATGTCTTTTGCCGAAATGTCTCTGAAATATTTTATTCTTTGAACGGTGCCGCTACGTCATCGCCGATAGGGCATACATATTCAGTACCGTGCATTGCCTGTGCAAATTCTTCTTTTGCCGCTTTGAGAAGCTCCGGATGGTCAATGATGTCCATTGCACCGAGAGCCATAACCTTGGCGGCACGAATCATACCTTTGAGTCCGATTGTAGAGCCGGAACAGGATGTAATCATCCATGAGTGACCGCCTGAGAGCGTAGCCGCTGTACATTCAGTATTTTGAACGCCCGGTACAATGTGCATTACATCGCCATAATCGGTCGAAGCGCCGCCGTTGTAGTTGCCCAGAGGGACAATTTGGTCGGAAATCGGCTTTGTGTTCTCGGTGTAGTACGGTGTTGTCTTGTTGATTTCATCGGCAAATTTAAGCTCTTCCTCCGTCCATTCGACAAGTGGGACTGCTTCTCTTGCTCTCTGCATTGCGTCTGTAAGAACGCGATTCTGCATTGTCGGGTAAATGCCGCCGAGAGATTCGATTGTCAGCGTTGTGCCCGTCATACGAGCCGCGCCGTATGCACATTCGACAACTCTCTGATATGCGTCAATATTTGCCTCTCTTGAAAGAGCGCGAACAAAGTACTTGACAGAAGACACATCAGGTACGATATTTGCCGCCATGCCGCCCTCGAGAATCTGATAGTGCATTCTTACATCAGGTGTGACATGTTCACGCAAAAATTCTACGCCAATGTTCATAAGCTGGACAGCGTCAAGAGCACTTCTGCCGTCCTGAGGATTCAAAGCGGCATGAGAAGTTTTGCCTCTGAAATGGAATATTGCACCTTCAACGCCGTTCATTGTGCCGTATGTGTTCCGGTTTGTTGACGACGGATGCCATGCGATTGTGAAATCGCATTCTTTGAATGCGCCGTTTTTAGCCATAAAGCCTTTGCCGGTGAGCTGTTCTTCCGCAGGGCAGCCGTAGAAAATAATTGTGCCCTCTTTGCCTGTCCGTTCAAGCTCGTCCGCAAGACCTACACAAGCCGCAACACAGCCTGCGCCGAGAAGATTGTGACCGCATCCGTGGCCCACGCCGCCCTCTACGACAGGGTTTTTCTTTGTGTCGACTTTCTGTGACAAGCCCGGCAGACAGTCGTACTCGCCGCAGAAACCTATAACCGGTTTGCCGTGGCCCTTTACTGCTCTGATTGCTGTCGGCAATGTGTATGCGCCGATTTCTACTTCAAAGCCGTGTGCTTTGAGCACTTCGGCCGTCCGCTTGGCAGCATTTACTTCTTTCCAGCCCATTTCAGGATTTTCCCAAATGTAGCCGGCAAGATTTTTGAATTCTTGTGCATTTTTATCAATGCTTTCAATACAAATTCTCTTTTCCATATTATTCTCCCTTGTGAAAATATAACTATATTGTAATCAATTAGAATAAAATAGTCAATAATTACACATAAATTCGAAGCAAATGTTACTATATAAACGCAAGTAAACAGGTGTCCTCGTATAATAAATACACAACAAAAGCCCGATTTCAAAAGCAATCAAAATACCGAATAAGCGGTTAAACATTGACTTTTGCTGTCGGGCTTTAAGTTATCAATTATCCTCTTGCGGTCTTGACCTCTGTCATCGCTTCGACGCATGCGGCGCCGCCTTCTGCGTTAAAGTTGTTGAGCATATACAGTCTGTCCTTTATATCGCCTGAAAGCACAACCATCGGGCTGGTTGCAAGTTCTTCCGGTAAATATTCGACCGCTGCCGCATTAAAGCTTACATATGGGAATTCCGTCGTAAGCATTGCGGAAATTTCAGGTCTGAGAAGGAAGTTTAAGAAAAGTTCTGCCTCTTCCTTGTGCTTTGAAGATTTAAGAATTACAAATGTATCAATGGAAAGCGATACCTTTTCCTCGTCCATTACAAGAACGACATCATCATTCTGCTGCATTGCCATCATAATGTTGCCTGAGTAAGCATAAGCAAGAGCCGCCTCACCTCTTGCAACGCCGTCTGCGGCGTCAGCAGGAATAGTGTATGCCTTTACATTGTCGTTGATTGAAATAAGGAAGGCCTTTGCCTCCATGATTTCGTCGACATTTTCACAGTACGGCTCATAGCCGAGAGCGATAAGGCCCTGGCCGATGTTGCCTGTGGCGTCGTCAGCCATAAGAATTTCGCCTTTGAGTTTCGGGTTTGCAATATCTGTCATTTTGTGGACTTCAACGCCGAGCTTGTCAAGTCTCGCCTTGTTACCTATCCATGTTACAACGGTACCCATATAAGGAACGGTGTATTTCTGTTCCGGGTCGTAGGAAGGATTTACATAAGCCGGGTCGATGTTTGCAAAATTCGGTACATTGTCCCAGTTGATTTCGGCAAGCAAATCGTTTGCCAAAAGTGTTTCAATGTGGAAATTTGTCGGCACGACAATATCATATCCGGAATCGCCGCCCGCAAGAAGCTTTGCCAACATTTCGTCGTTGGATTCAAAAGTCGTCTCTATTACTTTGATGCCGTATTCTTCTTCAAAAAGGTCGAGAACCTCCTGTGACATATACTCGGACCAGTTGTAAAGATAGAGTTCTTTTGCGTAGCCGTCGGCGGTTTTTTCTTCTTCCCTTGAGCCCGAGCAGGCTGTGAAAGCACACATTGCCATCGTCAAAGCAAGAACAAGTGAAATGATTTTTTTCATTTTCAATATCCTCTCAATAAATTAAAATATGTATTTTGATTTATCCGAAAATATCGGTGTCATCCTCTGTTATAAACACATTCCCCCAAAATGTATGTCCGGTTTATTTTACATTTCCACAGGTCGTGTTTTTCTGTTTCGTACGGATTAATGTCCAATACAATAAAGTCGGCGTCTTTTCCCTCGGTAAGAGTACCCTTTGATTTTTCAAATCTTGTCTGATATGCTCCCCCGTAGGTAAGCGCGATCAGAGCATCGTCTATTGATATTCTCTCGTCCGCGCCGAGAGGGTCGAGTTGATCCTCGGAAGGCGATGTCCTGTTGACCATCAGGTGCAGAGAATCCATAGTCTTCGGTGGGAATGTAACCGGATAGTCTGTGGCTTGGCTTATCACCGTGCCCCGCTTTAAGAATGAATTCATCGGGTATTCGCGAGCGGCTCTTTCTGCGCCCAAAAAAGGCTTTTCAAGCTCATCGTAATAAACCGGGTCAAAGAAATGCCAATATGGATTTGTGACGGCAATAATTTTGTTATCTGCTATTCTGTCAAACTGATCCGGCCGTATAATTTGAACATGGGTCAGGGCGTTTCTGAAATCTGCCCGGCCGTGCTTTTCGGAATATTTGTTTTGCGCGTATTCATAGGAATCTATCGCCATATCCGAAGCCGCGTCACCGATAACATGGGTGTGAATGTCAAAACCTCTCTCCAAGGATTCAACACAAAGGTTTTTCATCTGTTCCCGAGTGTAAATCGGGTACCCTCTGTCGCCCGGTGCGTCGGCATAATCATCCCTGAGATAAGCGGTATGACATTCTATTACACCGTCGACAAACATTTTTGTCGTTGTCAGTCTTACCTTTTTATATCCTTTGAGAATATCTCTGATTTTCTCCATTTCGGCAAAGCATTTTGCGCCGTCGCCGTCCGAGCCTTCAATCGTATAGCCCAGAGTGACATTGAGCTTTAACTTACCCTCGTCCTCCAGCTTTTTATACGCCATAGCTCTGACGAAATAGTCTCTGCGGCAATCGTACATCGGCTCAAAAACATTTGTAATGCCGTATGAAAGAGCGATGTCTTGATAGAAAAGTATTGCCTCGCAGTAGTCGTCAACCGTCAGAGGACACAGAGCCGGCACGGAATAGGACATTGCCGCCTCTTTCAGCCAGCCCGTTGCATTGCCGTTTTTATCGCGTACGATTTCGCCGCTGAACGGATTCGGGGTGTCTTTTGTGATGCCCGACATTTCCAATGCTTTTGTGTTCATCCACCTTGAATGGTGGTCGGAAGCCATCATTACAACCGGCTTGTCGGCACACACCGAATCCAGCATCCGTGCTGTCGGGCCGTTTTCGTCAAATACACCGTTGTCATAGCCGGCGCCCATTACATATTTGTCGTCCGGGTTTTCGTTGATGAACGTCTTTATCTTTTCCAAATATTTTTCAACGGTATCAATGTGATAAATGTCACAACCGGACAAAAGCTCCGTGCTCTGTGTTACATGAGCGTGTCCCTCTGTGATACCCGGCATAATAAAGCCGTCTTTTTTAATTACTTCCGCCCCCGGCAAAGCGATTTTTGCGTTTTCAAGAGACCCGGAGCAGACAATTTTGCCGTCTTTTACGGCTATTGCCTCAACAAAGAGTTTTTCTCTGTCGGCTGTAAATATTTTGCCCTGTAAAATATATTCTTTCAAACAGGTGTCTCCTTTTATATTTATGAGTGTTTTTTATCCCACAGTTTCATTACAAGTCTGCCTAAAAGATAAGCGGTTATTATACCTAAAAGGAATAAAGTGGATACAACATAGACCTTTGTCGAAATTTTGCTTCTAATCATTCCGTAGACTTTCATAGGGAAGGTCAAATCGCCGGCGCCCGATACAAAGTACGAAATAACAACATCGTCTATCGAGAGCGAAATTGACATAAACGCCCCCGAAATAATGCCCGGCGCAAGCAAAGGCAATGTTACCCTTTTCAGAGTGTGCCATTGGTTTGCGCCCAAGTCCATGGCGGCCTCTTCGATTGAGCGGTCAAAATCCGCTATTCTCGCGCGCAGAGTAACGACAACATAAGGCAAACAGAAGGTCACATGTGCAAAAACCAGAGTCGGAAAACCGAACGAGAGCCCCATTTTTGTGAAGGTCGCCAGCGAGGCAAGACCGATAACAAGCTCCGGAATTACCATTGGAATATACAAAAGACCGTTCAGGAATTTTTTCATTTTGAATTCGTAACGGTACATACCGATTGTGGCAAGAGTGCCGAGCCCCACGGAAATAAGCATTGTGACGAGCGCAAGCTTAATTGACAGAGCCATATTTGACCAAAGCGGGTCGCCCGCCAGCACCTTTTTATACCATTCAAAAGAAAAGCCTTCAAATGAAAGGTTAGACGCGCCCGAATTGAACGAATACAGGATAACGACAAAAATCGGAAGGTATAAAAACAAATAAACCAGCGTCATAAACAGTATCGAGCCGATACCGAATTTTTTCTTAGTCATCTTCCGTCCTCCTTTAAGCCAAATCGTCCAAAGAGCCGACTTTGGAGTACAGCGCCAGAATGATAAGAGTGAATATTATCAGCAGCACCGAAAATGCGGCGCCCAGAGGCCAGTTTCTCGCCGTGAGGAATTGAGCCTGTATGAGATTGCCCAGATAGGTGGCGGAGCCGCCGCCCATTACATCGGCAACAAAGAAAGCGCCGATTGACGGAATGAACACCTGTATCGTACCGGCGAATATGCCCGGCAGAGTCTGAGGCAAAATAACTCGTGTAAATGTGTGCAGTTTGCCGGCGCCCAAGTCCATAGACGCCTCGACAAGCGAATTGTCAAGTTTTGATATGCTTGTGTGCAGCGGCAAAATCATAAACGGCAAAAGACAGTAAACCATACCAAAAAGTACGGCACCGTTAGTGTACACCATTGTGATAGGCTTTGAAATAATGCCCAATTTCAACAGGAATGTATTGACAAAGCCGGAATCCCTGAGTATGTTTGTCCAGCCGTTGAGTCTGACAAGGCCGTTTACCCAGAAAGGCAGCATAAGCAACAGCATAAGAAATCCGGACACTTTCTTTGATGTCTTTGACAGCAAATAAGAAAACGGATAGCCTATGAGAAGACAGATGAGCGATGTCTGAAAAGCCATTTTCACCGATTTTAAGGTGACTTTCATATACAGCTCGGATACGACGCTCGTGTAGTTTTTCAAAGTGAAAATATTCTGTATGCCGCCGTAAAGACCTTTTGTCATAAATGATATGTAGACCACATATATGAGCGGCAGCAGCAGGAAAAACAAAAGCCACAGCGCGGTAGGCCCGACCATTACCAGAATTAACCGTGTATTTTTACGGGGTTTATTCTTCATTCGTTTTGCCTCCCGGATTGCCCATCAAGAGAGAATCTTCAATAAGGTCATAAACGTTGTCTTCTGTTGTATGCATAACCACCGCTTTGTCCAAATCCCAGTAAATATTGACAAGAGTGCCTTTTTCAATAGGTCTTGCCATAGGGTGCATATTAACTTTGACTTCTTCGCCGTTTGGCAGAGAAACTATTGTTTTCATTACGCTGCCGACAAAGACCTGGTCTTTGACAAAGCCTTTGAGTGTAAAGCCGTCGGCAGGGACAAGCGATATGTGTACGTTCTCCGGGCGAACGCAAACATAGACGATCTCGTCTTTTCTGAACCCGTCGCCGAAAGCGGAAACATGTCCGTTCTCCATAACAAGTTGAACTATGCCGTTGTTGTCTTCGACCACACCGGCTTCAAAAATGTTGGATTCGCCGATAAAGTCGGCAACAAATTTTGTCTTTGGGTTTTCGTATATTTCTCTCGCCGTACCGACTTGTTCGAAAACGCCCTTGTTCATAACGACAATTCTGTCGGACATCGTCAGAGCTTCTTCCTGGTCGTGAGTGACATATATAAATGTGATGCCCAGCTCTTTTTGAAGTGCCTTGAGCTCAAGCTGCATGGCTTTGCGCAGCTTCATATCGAGAGCGCCAAGCGGCTCGTCCAAAAGCAAAACCTTTGGGTCGTTGGCAAGAGCGCGGGCAATCGCGACTCTCTGCTTTTGTCCGCCGGATAGTTGTGACGGTTTTCTAAGCCCCATTTTGCCCAGCTGTACCATTTCAAGCATCTTTGTCACTTTTTCGTTGATTGTCTTTTTGTCGACTTTCTTTTCGACAAGGCCGAAAGCGACATTGTCATATATATTCATATGAGGGAAAAGCGCATAGGATTGAAAAACCGTGTTGACATTTCTCTTGTACGGCGGCAGATTTGTCACATCTTCGCCGTCCAGCAAAACGGTGCCGGTTGTCGGCGTTTCAAAACCGGCTATAATGCGCAAGGTTGTCGTCTTGCCGCAGCCGGAAGGGCCGAGAAATGTGAGAAATTCGCCCTCATATACTTCAAGATTGGTAGGCTTCAAAATATCGCCTTCACCGTAGTTTTTAGTGATATTCTCAAGCTTGACGATTACTTTCTTATCATCCATTTACGGATTCTCCCCTATTACAGAACGTTTTTACCGTGTTCACCTGTACGAATACGCACTACATCGCTGACATCGGAAATAAAGATTTTGCCGTCGCCGACGGTATTTGTAGAGAGCTTGTCTACAATGGAAGCGAGAATGGCGTCGAGGTCTTCATCCCAAACAACAGTCATTACATAGAGTTTCGGCAAAAGGTTGATTTCGATGCCGAGTTTCTGAAATTCCTCATAGTTGCCCTTTTGGTTGCCGGCGCCCATTGCGGACATTACCGTAAAGCCGGAGTATTCATACTGAGTCAGAATACTTTTAAGCGGCTCAAGTTTTTCAGGTCTGATGATAAGTTCAAGTTTTTTCATTTTCTTTACCTCTCAATAACATAAATAAGAAAAAGACAAGTATGCAAAACACATACTTGTCTGAATTTTAGCTTTTTTGTACAGACATACCCAAAAGCCTAATACCGTTCATATTATTGACCGTTTTACAAGTTATGTGTTTCCAAAACACCGGTTTATAGTAACCAACTTACAAAATTTGAGTTTTTAACTCAATCAATAACGCGGAAATATCATCCGCAAATTTTCGGCATTTGACCCGGCTGTCCGTATGGCACTAACCTTATTTAAGGGTGGTCAGATGATAAACAATTATCATACGAAAATAATATCACAATTGACTGTCATAGTCAATAATTATTAAAATTTTTGTGATTTCCCGTCTTTTTGTGATAACTAAAAGACACTCTTTTTCATCCGTCTCAATACATAAATTGTCGGAAATACATCGAAGTGTCTTTATATTAGCTTTTATTTGGCGAGCTTCAAAAATCTCCACTTGCCCTGCTGGTAGCGGTAGAAAATCATGCTTGTTTTGAGCAGCTGGTCAACAACGATGGCAAACCATGCGCCGATAAGACCCCAGTTGAATACGATTACAAACAGATAACCTATGGCGCTTCTGACGATTAGAGTAGATACAAAAATTACCGTAGCGGTGAACTTTGTATCGCCTGCGCCTCTCAATGCGCCGGCCGTCACAAACTGAGACGACTGGAACGGCTGTACAAAGGCAACGGTCAAAAGCAATCTGCCGCCGATTTCAATGATTTCAGGCGTCGAGTTGTATATTCCGACGATTTTGCCGCCAAACAGCGCAAGGCCCACACCGATTACGCAAGAGAGTGCAAAGGACATGCCCCTTGTCATTCTCGTGTAGTTGTCCGCCATATCGAGTCTTCTCTTGCCCAAAGACTGCCCCATCAATGTGGTGGCGGAATTTGCAAACGCCATACCCGTCATAAATGTCATTGACTGAATGTTCATACAAATCTGGTGTGTTGCGTATGCCACATCGCCCAAAGAAGCGACTATTCTCGAGTAGATGATGATACCTATTCTGAGACAAATCTGTTCAAGCATAGCCGGCAATCCGATGCCTATGACATTTGACATAATTGTCTTTGAAAATTCAAATTTTTCTTTGAAGTCCAAGTATACGTATCTGCCCTTTTTGAGCATAATGGTGAACGCAATAACAAAAGCGACAAGCTGACCTATAACGGTAGCAAGCGACGCGCCCGCCACGCCCATAAACGGCATACCGAACTTGCCGTAAATAAGACAGTAGTTAAAAAAGACATTTACCACATTGGCGACGGTGTTGTAAAACAGCGGCATTTTTGAATCGCCGATGGCGCGCAATGTCGATGTTACGGCGTTTGTCAGCATAAGAGGAATAAATCCGTACATCTGGATTTTGAAATATACTACGGCGTAGTCAACGGTTTCCCGTGAAATGCCGTTGCCGGCAATAAGGCCTATAAGCTGTCTTGAAAAAATAACGCCGAGCGTCATCATGACAAAGGACAGCATAAAGTTGAAAAGCAGCGACTGTCTGAAAGTCTGGTTTGCCTTTTCCTGATTACCCATACCTCTGAAACGGGCTATTACAGCCGTAGTACCGGTGTTGATAGCCATAAGAGCCGTCATGAGTATCATTTTTGGGTTCATACAAAGACCTACGGCAGAAAGGGCCTGAACTCCGAGCTGACCCGGCAATCTGCCGACCATTATTTGGTCGACCATCGATGTGAGCGACGTCAATACAAGCTCGACAAGCGAAGGCATTGCAATTGTGAGAACATCGGCTCTCATCATTTCTTTGTGAACGCCTTCCGGCAGAGGGTATTTTTTGTACTTGCCCTCTTTTTCGGCGTCTATTTCGCCGAATTCAAGTGTGTCAAGAGTAGTCTTGACAACTTTTTGAGTTTTCACGTTTGCCATTTTTCTCTCCTTTATATACTATATAAGTATACATTGAAACAAAGAAAAATTCAAGTCTGCCGCTCAAACAATTCTTTGTAATAATTGTCATAATAATTTTTGACACAGACTTGAAAATTCGTTGTATTATTCTGTAATAACCAATTTCAGAAAAAAATATCACAAATAATCTTCATCGGAAGATGAAAACCCGATGTGCTTCAGTTTTAACAGAAAAGCCGACACTTCGGTACATTTTTTCTCGGCGGAAATACCTATCAGGTAATCAATATTCTCATTTGTAATGTATTCATTGCCGTAATCGATTATAAAATCAATGTCGTTGTCCGCAACGGCATTTTTTATTGTGGTTTCGGGGCTTATACCCGTCTGTCTGTATATTTCCTCCGCAGCTTTTTTATCGCCCGTTACATTTTTCACATGGACTTTTCTCAGCGACGGGCACATATAGAACACATCGTTACCCATTTTTTTAACGCTGTCGGAAATGACTAATGTTTCAAGCGAAGGGCAGTTCCAAAAAGCCCTGTCTCCTATTTCCGTAACGCTTTGACAAATGTAGGCGGATTTCAAATTTGAACAGCCACCGAAAGCGTCTCTGCCCACCGTAACAATATTACTGTGAAGCACAACCCTTGACAGTTTTTTACACTCATAGAATGCGCCCTGTCCGATATGGTTTACGCTTTTCGGTATCACCGTATTGTAACAGCCGGCAAGCAAAGTATTGCTGTGTTTTCTGATTACTGCATTGCAGTTATCTCTGGAATCGTACAAATCGTTATCCGGGCTGACCTTTATTGATGACAGCTCTCTGCAATCGCGGAAGATTTTTTCGCCGAACAAAACGCATGCGGCCGGAATGATTATCTCTTTAAGAGAAACGCAGGAACAAAACGCCTCTTCGCCGATTGTAGTCAGTTTTTCCGGAATTGTGATTTTCTCCAAACCCGAACAACCTATAAACGCCCTGTTACCTATCGTCACGGTGTTCGGCGGTAAAATAAGCTCTTTCAGCGAATCGCAATCTTCAAAGGCGTATGAGTCGATTATTCTCAAACTGCTCGGCAGCTTTATACTCTTAATCGGCGGGCAGTCCCATGTGATTTCATCCAGCATCACTACGCCCTCGGGTACGGTGATTGCCGTTTCGCCGCCGGAAACTCTCTCCAGCACATCGTTTATTATTTCAAAGTATGTCCTCACAAAATCACCGCCTTTCAAAAATATATGCTTATTATAGCAATTCACGGTTTGCTTTTCAATTTTTATTGCAAATATTTTTTTATTCTTGTAGAATATAAGTATAAATTTTTACGAGGTGACCGAAATGTTAAGAGCAGGTTTGTTTTCTAACTTTACTGTGGCTGAATTTGAAGAATTTGCCGATAAATACGATGATGTCGAGCTCGTCGAAACACATCTTTCCGCATCCAAAGAGGATGCATACAAGTTAAAAGATTTCGATTTAGACGCCCTTGTTTTCAACACAAGGACAAGAGAAGATGAGGATTATTACAAAATACTCTCTGACGCCGGGATAAAATATCTCTGCTGCTGCTCGGCCGGGTTTGACCACATGAATCTTGCCCGGATGAAAAAATACGGAATGTTGGGTGCAAACGTACCGCAGTATTCGCCGAACGCCATTGCGGAACATACCGTCATGCTTGTCCTGTCTTTGCTCAGACATCTGCGCGAACAGGTATTGAGAATAGAAAATCATAACTACGGAATCGGCGGTCTGCTGGGCAGAGAGCTGAGAAATATGACTGTCGGTATTATCGGAGCCGGCAGAATAGGGGCTACGACAATACAATGTCTTTTCGGTTTTAACCCTAAAAAAATTTACGCCTATGATTTATACGAAAATCCGTCGTTGAAAGACAAGGTCGAATATGTCTCTCTTGATGAGTTGTACGCAAAATGCGATATTATAATCTTGCATTGTGCTTTGACTGACGATAATGTACATTTTATCGACAAAAATGCGATAGATAAAATGAAAGACGGCGCATTGATTGTAAATTCCCGGCGCGGCCCTCTTATCGACAACGAGGCCCTTTTGTACGGCATAGAAAGCGGAAAACTCGGCGGGTGCGCCTTGGACGTAATTGACGGGGAGGAAGTATTGGACAAATCAAAGGGCAGCGACACGCACCCTATCCGGCGGCTTGAAAAGCTCATGCAAAGCCCAAATGTGATATTCACTCACCATTCGGCATTCTTTACCGACGAGGCGTTCAGAAATATGCATGAAACCTGTATTGACAATCTGCACGAATATGCCCGGACAGGCAAATGCTCAAAAGAGCTTGTAAAATAAGCAGAATTGCTGTTTTAGGTTGCAAGACATTTTTTAAGGTTCGGTTTTTCTGTTAAAAAAACACTACATATAAAAATGAGAGGTTTGCGCCTCTCATTTTTTTATTATTTTGTGATTTCCGCAAGCAGAGCCGCAGCGGCCTTTTGCGGACCGTCATGCTCCATTCCCTTTACGCCGAGACAGGTGTGAATCTGACCGATTTTAACGCCTTGCGCCGACATCTTTTCAAAGTATTCGTCAATCAGCGGATCAGCCTGCTCTCTTCTCTGTACAGGCCCGAAAGGATTGGCAAAATACGAGCCGACCAAGCCGGTTTCGGTCGTCGTGCCTTTTGCCATTCGGTATCCCCGCTTGAAAATCGGCAATGCCTCCCGAACGGTATCAAAAAATTCCAAAGAGCCGTCTTTAC
Organism: Oscillospiraceae bacterium; assembly: GCA_029007985.1. Lineage (GTDB taxonomy): Bacteria > Bacillota > Clostridia > Oscillospirales > Ruminococcaceae > RGIG3102. The sequence goes on from JAQXIW010000006.1 coordinate 20,822, forward strand.
CCTCTTCATAGTTATTGGCATAAAGGAAATAGTCAATGTGGTGATGAGCTACTACCTCGGTATAATCCGTCACAGGCGTAACTATTCTCGCGTTGACCTTATCCGGATTCATAAATACCGAGCGGTCTATTTCCTTGTAGCCGTATCCTGTGCCCAGGTCGTCAAGTCTTACAAAAGCGCCTATCTCAGTACCGGATGACTTGACCTTTCCGTCCTCAATAAACAGATAACCCATGTCGTCATACACCGTTTTCAAATCAATAATGTCGTCGGTACCCAGGGACTTAATCTGCTCTACCGTTTCGGATTTTCCGGCGCCCGAGTCGCCCATAACGATGATATTTTTTACATCGCCGCTTCTCAATGTGATTCTGACCATTGCGCCGTGTACAGGGACTTGACCCTCGTTGATTTTTCTGACATTGTGAAGAGTCAAAATCATCTTTTTCATATAGCCGAAGTAGTCAAACTCGTTTGAGGCGGAAACAAGACCGACCATCATATCATTTTTCTTATCGTGATAGAAAAACCGATTTTCACAGCCGTCTTCATATCCGTAGACATAGATTAAATCCGGCTTTTTGCCCCTGTAATCGTCTTCCGATGCCATTTCAAACAAATTTGACAATGTAATGCCTTGGGACATATATTTCATATTAAAGTACACAAAAGCAAGCGAGTCGCCCACTTTTGCCGGGTAGCACAGCCATGATTCCCTGTCAAATTTGTAATCTTCCAGTGGGTTGTAGTCAATTTCGTCAAAGAAACCGTTTCTTGTGTTTTTCTTTGTATATGTTATAAACGGCGGGCAAATTACCGTCTGTGTAATAACCGGCACATCGTCAAGGTTTGAATACTCTTTCGGCAATGCGATTATCTGTCGGCTTGCGATTATACCGGCGTTTACGCCGGCTGTAATCTGACGGTAAACCTTGTTTTCCTTTCTCATACCGGCTTCCTGTATACGACGGTATGTGGACAGCACAAGGTTTTCAAACTTAACGATTGCGTCCGTAAATTGAACGTTTTGAATACCTCTCTCATCCTTGTCGTCATAAACTATCGCGTATCTCTCGTATCTTCTCCAAAAGAGATAAAATTCCTCAATAATATTCAGGAATGTTCTTCTGCTTTTAAGATAAGGGCGAAGATTAGGATAATTTGAAGTCACTTCGTCGGCGTCCATTACGAGCAACAGCTTTGCAATGGTTTTCAAATCCGACACAATCTGCCGCTCGTTGTGCGTGGACGCTTTTAAGTATCTGTATGTAATATCATCAAGTTTCTTTTTATACTGTACAAATGCAGCTATTACCTGATTAAACCCCCTTGAATTTATCAATTCGATGGAAGTCTGACAGTATTCTTCCGAAAAATTTACAATTGCATTTCTTGATATAAGCTTAAACTTGTAACCCATTATTTATATAAACCCCTTTATTGACAAATTATGCCTTTTGCATAGTTTCATCAAGTATTTTTTTCATTTTTGCGGCAAGACCCATTGTGTGCCTTATCGGCAAAGAGCAGACCGCCATTCTTATGCCCTTGTCACAGCGGACACCGAATATGTTGGCGTCGAAAAGAGCTTGCTGATATTTTTCGCAGGTTTCATTGTCCGGCAGCCTTACCGTGACAAAAAATCCCTCTTTGTAAGGATAGTAAGGCAAACCGCATTCGTCCGCCTCTTTTTTGAAGATGTCGCTTCTATGTTTTACCAAATCGACATAGTACTGTTTTTCGGCCATAAATTCATCGTGTTTTTCCGTAGTGACCTTTACAAAGTTTTCCATTGCTGCATTAGGAATACAGGACCACACGCTGCGAGCCGTTTTTTCACACAGTGACAGGAATTCTTTTACGGATTCTTCTTCCCGAGCCATTGCGACGGCGGCGCCGCATCTCAAGCCGTAGGATGTCAATGTCTTTGAAGTGGAAAAACATACCACAATAAGAGCGTTTTTGCCGATCTTGTTGAAATTGTCCATATATTTTCTTGAATTTTCAAGGTCGTATGAAAAGTCAATGTACGCGATATCGTCGACGAGTACAAACGGGCCTTTTTCGGAAAGCTCGTTTACGACGTCAATAACCTGTGACCATTCGTCATTTGTCATGGAATATCCCGTCGGGTTGTGGCATGGGTCGTTGATGAGAGCCAGCACTTTACCCTGTTTTTCCATTACCTTTTCGCAGGTCTCTTTGAAGGACTTTATGTTAAAGCTGTCGCCGTCAAACATCCGGTATTCTGTCGTTTTGAAGTTGTTTGTCTGTGACATCGTCCAATAGGAGCCCCAGGCAATATTTGGCAAAACAATAGTGTCGCCGTTGTCGAGAACTGATGAAAAAGTCGCGCTAATCGCCCCCGTACCGCCCGGTGTGGCGCAGACGCCGTGGCAAAGATTTACATTGCTGCCCTGTGTGACCCATTTGTAAGCCTGCCGTCTGAAATCCGGGTTACCGGCAAAGCTTTTGGCGTAAGCCGCCTTTTCTTTCGCGTCAATTGAATCGTAAGTACCGTACACCGTTTTCAGAGCGACGAGATTGTTGTCCTCATCGTAAAGAGTACCGATGGTGGCGTTAATTACATTTTCCTTGCCGTACTTCTCTATCGCCCTGTTGCAATTTGCCGCGGCATAGAAAACCGGGTCTATAAGCTCGGTAGCGTCAACATTTTTCTTAGTAAACTTTGCCATAATTTCACCTCATATCATAGATTGTAAATAACGGGAATTATATTATTCTAAAAAAATGTATTTGTCAAACGCACACAAAATAATACGGTTTATATAATAATCTAAATAAATTGAAAATCCGTTTTTTATTTAACTTATACAATTATTTCTTGGGTTTATAAGGCTGAGCAAATAAATAATATTTATTTATTCGTATTTTTACTTTAATTATTAAATTACATACTGTCTAAATCGGCGACTATTCCTAAATAAATAAAGAAAAATCCAATATAATGATTTTTTATTATCAACTGTCTCTCTTTCGGCACAATAAAATAAGAAAAATGCAAATTGACCTTGTACGGTGAACATATTATAATACTAAACAGAGGTGAAAAACATGGACAAAGAAGAAATAATAGCCGGTCTTGAAAATATGTCAGCGATTTTATACAGAATCTGCCGAGAAAACGAAATGAGTATCAGAAAAATAGAGTATGCATTCATCGACGAAAAAACGAAAATAAAGTCTTGCTCTATTTTGCGCAGGTCAAATGAGGATTTATCCGAAATAATATCCGCTGTTGAGGACGAAATAAGCTCATTAAAATAATCCGCCGACGGCGGATTATTTTATCCTTTAATAATAGTGTCAATTGTCATTATTGCGACTTCCAGCGCGTTGTTCAGCCGTTTTTCCGATTCCTTGTCTGCTTTTTCAAAATAATACCGGCTGATTCCGTTGTGTTTGTCATTTGCGATTTTCCAATCCGAAACAATCAGCTTTCTTACCTCGCCCATATCCTTATAACCGTATGCAATGCAGACGCCGATATTATGATACATTTTTTCTATATATTGCATACATCTCGGTTTTCTGCCGGTCACGTTTTCATTGACAAGATTTATGACAGTTTCTAAATTACAGTGCAATGTTTTGAAATCTTCTTTTGAATATCTCATAATAACTACCCTTTCGTTTCAATGTATGCTATTATATCACAAATAATTAAAAAAGTAATTTAATTACTTGATTTTATTGACTTTTTTTGCAATATTTTGTATATTATATAAGTTATTATTTTTTATAGGAATTATATATAAATAATAATTCATGAATGCGCCGTACAATACGGCTAAATATTATAAAAAGGAGAGAGAAAATATGCATTCATATCTTGAACTTGCCAACAGCGGTTTACTCTACGGTCTTGTAATCGCCGGCTTGGCATTCGTTGCGGCTCTTTGTTTGGTTTTCTACAAGAAAACATACAACAGAGCAATCGAACTCGGTATCTCAAAAGATACACTTTCACAGATTAAGAAGAACACAATCACTTTGACAATCATTCCTTCTTTGTCTATTGTCATTGGTCTCTTCACGCTTTCAACCGTTATCGGTACGCCTTGGGCTTGGTTCCGTCTGTCTGTTGTCGGCGCCGTTACTTATGAGCTCATCGCCGCTCAGATGACAACAGCAGCTCTCGGCTTTGCGGAAATGACAGAAGCCATGGGCTCGGATGGTACTACATTCTGTGCCGTTATGTTTGTTATGTCAATGGGTATCATTGCCGGTAATGTTGTAAACCTTTTCCTCGGCAAATCACTCACAACTTCTATGGCAAAAGCCGGTAGCAAAAAAGGCGGTTTTGGCCCGATTATGAACGGATGTTTCATGATGGCTCTCATGGGCGTTATGCTTCCTTTCCAGGCTGTAAAGGGTATTCCTACCGTTATGGTTATGGCAACATCGCTCGTTGTTTCTTTGCTTATCGGCGTTATCGTCAAAAAGACCGGTGCAAAATGGCTTGCCAACTTCACAATGGCATTTGCGCTTATTGTGGGCATGGCTTCAGCTCTGCTTTGGACACAAGTATTTTAAGGAGGTATAGAAAATGCAGGACGAAAAGAAATATATTGACAGTATACACCTTTTAGGCCGTGTAGGTACTTTCATTGCTCTCGCTTTCATGCTCGGCATCCCGGCTATAATGTGTATCGTTTACAACTGCTGGCCGTCACTTTCAACTGTTATGACCGCCGGCGGTACACTTCTCGCGATGTTTGTTCCTTCAGCTTTCTCTGAAGTTATCTCATACGCGCCTATTCTCGGCTCGGCTTCATACATCACATTTATTACAGGTAACGTTCTCAACCTTAAATTGCCTGTTGCCATTTCGGCACAGTCTATTGCAGGCGTTACTTCCAACACACCTGAATCCGACGCCATCTCAACAATGGCTATCGCTCTTTCATCGCTCGAAACAATTGTTATCATCGCTATCGGCGTTCTTGTTCTCAGACCTCTTGAGCCTGTACTCAGCACACCGGCCATCAAGACAGCTACCGCTTACATGGTGCCTGCTCTCTTCGGCGGTCTTCTCATGGGCACATACAAACAGAGCGGTAAAACAAGAATCAAAAATAAGGTGCTTATTGCCGCGGCACCTATCGTAATCGTCGGCGCAGGCCTTCTTTTCTGGCCTAAACTTGCAAACTATCAGGGTCAGTGCATTCTTGCTATGATTGTAGTAACTGTCGCATTTGCTTACGCTCTTTTCAAAGCAGGCATCGTATACGAATATGATGTTGAAGAAAAGAAATAATTAAAACAGCATATATTTAAACGGAATTTACACGCCCCGTAAGTCACGAGCTTATGGGGCGTGTATTTTTGAAATCATTTTTCGAATCGGTGTCGAACTCAAAAATAAAAAATGTTTAAGTTACAATATTGTATTGGAACAGACTTTTTATACGATAAACTGATTTAACTCGTTTTGAGGGTTTATTCTTTTACATATTCGTCCGTCGTCATAATTTTTGTATGGACATAGTCTAATCCGCGCAAAATAAGCTCTGTGGCATCACAGGTCCGCCGGCTTATTCCCGCCACCGCGTCCTTTATGTAAACGATGTAACAGCCCATATCAATTAAAGACATCGCCGTTGACAGCACGCAACATTCGGCGACCACACCTGTGAGCACAACCCTCTTTGCCGCTTTTGCCGCGTCGCGAACCTGTTTGTTATATGCGGCGGAATAGGTGTCTTTTTCTATACATGGGTATTTATCGGCATAAGGCAAATATTCCGGCATCAACTCATTCGCAAAAGAGTCTTCGTTGACCTCCCTGTTAATTTCATTGTAGTCTTTCCACGCGCCCACTGGATTTTCCGGGGCAACATATTTTGTGAGAAATACCTCCTCGTCTTTTACACTTTCGAGTATCCTGCAAATATTTGCCGAGCATTGCTCTACTCCCCGGCATTGCCACACGCCGCCCTCGGCATAAGCATTTTGCATATCTATTACAAGTATTAAATCACCCTGCATAAATCCACCCGATACACCGTATAAAGCCGGTATATCTGTCCTTTCTGTGTAATTTCTTGCTCATATTATAGAAATAAACAGAAAAAATGTAAATATCATCTTAGATAAATTTTGTAGTTTCTCTCCTTTAACTCTGCACAGGCTCTTTCAAGAGAATCCCGGTCGTAAAAATCCACTCTTATTACGCCTTCTTCAAACTCACGGTTATTTATAATACCCATATTTTTGAGATTGATGTTTTGAAAAGCGAGAGTAGACGCAATGATTGTTTTTGAGAAAATAATATCTTTTAACTCGCGTAAACAGCCGATATTAAAAGATGTCGGCGCACACAGGAAAATATAGTCGCAGTCGGCAAAATCCCCGAGCGGAATATTTGATTCGTTTTCGATAACACCCATGTCATAGGCTTTTTCGATTGTCTCTTCGCTGCCGGCGGCGGCTATGATTTTTGTATACGGATAGTGTCGCCTGAAATTCATTGCTATCGAGACGCCGATAAGACCTAAACCTATAAAACCCACTTTGTTAAATGCCATAGTCGAAAACCTCTTTTCAAAAATAATAAAACAGCAGCCGAGGCTGCTGTCAATAGGTAAGAATATAATCCCGGAAAACCGATGTTTACATAAAACCGTAATCTTTGCAGCACAATATTGACTGTGGATAATAACCATAGCCATAATAATATACTGCTGTGAGATTCAATGATTTTATATACTAACCTTTCCTTTATGATAATACTATATCACAAGCGATGTAAAGACAAGTGTTTTTCATTTGGATACAACTTTTCTCAGTGGTCTGATTACCGTCGTTATTATAAGCGAAACGGCGACGGCAGTGGCAATACCCGTAATAAATCTGGCCACTGTCTGACCGAATACATAAGCGTATGTATAATATCCGTAAATAACGCTGTCTGCCCAAATGACAAACGTGTTTACGGCGGTGGTTATAACAGCCGCCGCCACGATACAAACCGGGAACAGTATCTTGTGGTCTTCCGGCTTTTTGCCGTCTCTTGAAATTGCCTTTGCCATAAATCCTACCATACAGGCTCTGAAAACCGGCGGAAGAATCCACAAAACCGTTGTCGCCGTAAAGCCGTAGCTTATCATCTGACAGATAAAAGAGCCTATTGCGGCAGTCAGCATGCCTTCAAGAGGGCCGAACAAAGTCGCCATTAAAATTGTCGGAACAGAAGCAAATGTAATTTTTACATTTCCCAGCTTGATTGCGGCCACATACAGCGAAAGCACCACATAAAAAGCCGCCATTACTCCTATCATAGCCATTTTTTGAGTTGTAAGTCGTTTTTTTCGCATAAAAATATACCTCCTTAAAATACAGCGTTGCGCATTTGCAGGAGATATTCAAAAATAAAGGCACACACAATATGTGTATGCCCGTCTACCTGTAATATGCAGCAGCGGGATGCAGATAACACACCGTGTGCAAAATGCCCTTCGTCCGTGATGCAACTCCCCGTCATCACGGCACTAAACGCATGTCATCTTACTCTGTTGATATTGATATTATATATTACTTTATTGTCTTTTGCAATATGCCTGTGATTATTTGTTCTCCGAAATAAACATAATAATCGCGTTTGCGGCCCGGTCTATCTGCTCGGCGTTAGTAATATCCGCCGCATTGTCACCTTTTTGCTCGCCGTATATGCCGAAATATGCGTGATTGCCGCCCTCTATAACAGTTTCGGTCAAATTGTCGGCAATGTTCGCCTTATTTTTTTCGTACGCTTCTGCGTTGAGTACACCGTCATTTGAGCCGTAGACCGACAGTATCGGCAAACCGTCATCGCACAAATCCTTTGTGGAATATGACGCCAGCAATATTACACCTTTGACATTGCCGCTGTTTTTATCCGCATAAGAGCAGGCGGCAACGCCGCCCAAGGAATGCCCGGCAATATAGTAATTTTCAATGCCCAAATTCAGTTCGTCCATTGTTTTGATTACGTTATCGGCGGAATTGACGCCGAAAAACGCCAAATTGTATGGCATATCGACGACAATGCAGTGAATACCGTTTTGCGCAAGCTTAATACAGAGAGGCGCGTAGGCGTTAGGCTCTACATTTGCGCCCGGGTAGAAAATCAAACAGTCCTTTGCGCCCGAATCCGTAGACAAAACGGCACAGTTTTTTTGATTTGAATAAGTAGCCCCGTGTAAGTCCTGTAAATAACCGTCTAAAATCCGATTATCCGCCTTATAACTTTTTGAGCTGAAAATAATCAGCCCGCCCCAAATTATAACAAGGATTACCCGCAGTACCGACAGGATTCTTTTTAATGTCTTCATCTGTTTAATATTTATCTTTCAGTAAATTATCACTTTATATCGCTGTAAAGGTCTTTATTGTAAGCGCCGTTCTCGACAAGTTCCTTAAATGCATCTATGACTGCGTCCTTATCCTCTTTATATGTGACGCCGAACCATTTGTCGTGCGTCGGCAAGAGCTTTACCGTCACTTCTTTCTTTTCAAGCAGTTCGCCTATCAATATCGGCAACAGGTACTCCGCTTTCATCGGATTTGACGGCACATCCCTTTCAAAAAACACCTTGAAATTTTCCCGCAGCGTATTTACAAAATACGGCGTCAAGCCCCACATATTCATAGATACATAGCTGTCTGTGTCGATTTTTTTGCCGTCGGATTCCGCTCCGTCTGCCGTTTTAACAATATTCTTAGTCTCGTCGACATAAGTGAGGAAATTATTTTCATCCACCGAACAAATACCCCTTGTAACGCCGCCGTTATCCGACAGTGTGTTCTTTAATACAAAGCCCGCCATACAGTAATCTGTTTTTGACTCATAGTTTTCCACAAGCCAATCGTGTACCGAAATATAGGCATCTTTGCCGTAGTAGTCATCGGCATTTATTACTGCAAACGGCATATCAATTTTATCCCTTGCCCGCAATACCGCTTGGCCTGTTCCCCACGGTTTTGTCCTGCCGGACGGCAATTCGCCCGGAATATCCTGTAAATCCTGATAGGCATATTCGGTATCTACGCCGTGCTCTGCACAGATTTTTTCTATTCTGTTGCCTATTGCCTCTGTAAACTCTGTTTCTATATCTTTTCTTATAATAAAAATAATTTTGTTGAAGCCGGCCCGAATAGCGTCGTGAATGGAATAATCCATAATTATTTCATCGTTTTGGCCTACTTTTGCCAACTGTTTTATACCGCCGCCGAATCTTGAGCCTATACCTGCCGCCATAATTACCAGCGCAGTCGGTTTGTCTGTATTGTACATGTCATCTCCTTATATGTAAAAAATGTTGTTGCTTTATGCAATAAAGTTGTATAGATTATATCATATAAAGACAATTTTTGAAACAACTAATTTGTAAATATATTGTAAATCGTAGAGTATGTCTGTCTCGTCATCTGTCAAAAGCCTGTATTCGCCCGGTTCTAAATCTGCGGGCAGCGATAAATTCCCTATCGACAGTCTTTTTAGATAAGTGACTTTGCTTTGCAGAGCCCCGATTATTCGTTTAACTTCGTGATATTTGCCTTCACTCACGGTGATGTATGCCGAATATTCGCTCAATATTTCGATTTCGGCCGGTTTATATGATGTGCCGTCCGTGTGACATAACCCTATTTTTGCTTTTTCTTGGGCGTTTTCGCACAGAGGTTTGTCATATTCGACATAATACTTTTTCGGTATTTCTTTTACGGGGTGGATAAGCGCATTGGTCAATCCCCCGTCATTTGTGATGATAAGCAGACCCTCAGTGTCTACATCGAGTCTGCCCACGCAAAAGAGAGTGTTTACGGCAGCATCGTCTTTTATTAAAGAAGTGACATACGGATATCTGATATCGCCATTGACGCAGGAAAAGCCTTTCGGCTTATTCATCGCATAATATATAAACGGTCTCGGCGTCAGAATTTCACCGTCTATTTCAACAATGTCCGCCGGACTGATATAAAAGCTTGTCTTTTCGGCGGATATGCCGTTTACCGTCACCCTTTTTTCTTTTACCAGTCTTTCGGTTTCCTTTTTTGATGCGTAGCCCCAGCCGCGCAATATAAAATCCAATCTGCCGCTTTTTGCTGTTCTTGGCATATTATCTCCTAATAAAAACGGTCTGTACTCAAGTGCAGACCGAATAATTCAGTTGAATGAAAACATTTTTTGTGCGATAGAATATACCTCTTTAATCGCCGCCCTGCCGACAGCGGTATTCATCTGGACAAGGTGGCCCATTGCGGTGCGGTCGACCGCTTTGTACAATTCCGGCTTTGATTTAAGATAATCCCACAGCTCGTCTCTCTTTTTAAGATTTTCCTCCGTACCGGATTTAATGAGCAATACCGTCGACACAGCGGTGAGCATAGTCAGATATTTTGTCATATACGCCCGTAAATTTTTATTTTCCAAGGCGGTAATATCACAGCAATCCATCATCATCTTGTTTACTCTTATCTGCTGGTCGATGCGTGAAATCATCACTTTCTCATTCACAGACTGATCCTGTCTGCCGATAAAGTAATGGTATAAATCTAAATCCGCATAATACATCTTTTTAACGCTCGGCAACGGCTGATAAACAAAGAGATTATCTACATAGAATGTATGCTTTGGCAATTCAAGCCCACAGCCCAAAAGCATCTGGCGTCTGTACATTACTGAATGCATCAAAATGTTCTGGTGCGGTAAAAAGTGACCCACGCTGTCCCATGTGAAAACCGTGTCCTGCGGCATGACATTCGTGTATCTGATTGTGTTTTGCTTATTTTCCGACGGCTTGTCATACACATAGTTTGCGATGAACATATCTACATCATTTTCCGATTCGTGCAGCTCTTTCAAGACGCCGACAGCCTTTTTTAATGCCTCGGTATCAAACCAGTCGTCGCTGTCCAAAACCTTAAAATAAACACCTGTTGCGTTTTTCAGCCCTGTATTAACAGCCTGGCCGTGACCGCCGTTTTCCTGATGAACACATTTAATGCAGTCGGAATATTTTTCGCTGAGTTCATTGCCTATTCGGGCGGTCTCATCCTTTGAGCCGTCGTCGACGATAATTATCTCCGCGTCCTCCCTAACGGCAAGACAGCTTTCGACTGCCTTGTGCATATATTCCATTGAATTGTAACAAGGGATAGCTATGCTTAAAATTTTCATCTTAGTCCTCCGCAATTCGCCGCGACAAATCAAGAGCCGCTTTTACAATGCCGTCTATATTGTAATACTTGTATTCGGCAAGTCTGCCCAACAGATAAAAGTTGCCGAAAGGCGCGACCAAATCCGCATACTTTTGATGCAGCGCCCTGTTTTCGTCGGAAAGAATGGCGTAATACGGCACCTGGGTTTTGCTGTCGGTGTATTTTTGAGGGTACTCTTTTATTATGGTAGAGCCCTGTATTTTCTGGCCTGTTAAGTATTTGAACTCTGTTATTCTCGTGTAGTCTTCGGTGACGGTATAGTTGACAACGCCGTGTCCCTGATAGTCTCGGTCATAGTGTTCAAACTCAAATTTCAGCGAACGGTACGGCAGTTTGCCGCACTTGCAGTCGAAAAATTCGTCTATCGCCCCGGTGAAAACAACAGTGCCGTTAAACTCCACGCCGTTGTAATATACTTTTTTCGTATCGAAATCAAAGGACAGCCTTTCCTTTGCGTCGACCGATGTTTCGACGGTGATGTTTTCGTGACTCAGCATCTTTTCAAATATCGGGGTGTATCCGTCCAATGGCATGCCCTGATATTTATCCTGAAAATATCTGTTGTCGTACGAAATGAGCACAGGTACTCTGGCTGTCACCGATTGGTCGACTTCCTCCGGGCTTTGTTCCCATTGCTTCATTGTGTATTTTAAGAATATATTTTCATACACATATTCGGCAATTTCTTTTATCCCCTCGGATTTTGATTTACGCAATTCCAAAATCGGCACTCTTGCGCCCATACCGTATACGTCAACAAGCTCTTTCTTGAGCTTTTCGCCCTTCTCCTCACCAAAGACAATATTCAATGTGTTTAAGTTAAACGGTATAGGTATTATTTTGCCGTATACATTACCGACGACCTCGTGGGAATAGTTGTACCATTCGGTAAATCTTGAAAGATAATCGTAGACCTCTTTTATATTTGTGTGGAAAATATGAGGGCCGTATCTGTGCACCAACACGCCGTATTCGTCATATTCATCATAACAGTTGCCGCCGATATGATTTCTTTTTTCAAGTACGGTTACTTTGCAGCCCTTTTCCGCAAGCTGTCTTGCCGTGACCGCCCCGGCGAACCCGGCGCCTATTATCAATGCATCCATTATATGTAATCTCCAAAAGTAATTTGTATGTTTATCGGTTTAATTATATATGATTTTGCCTTTCAATTCAAATATTTTCGGCAAATTATCACGCACATTTCATACATTTAACTAATTGTTAAGACGAACGGTTGCCAAAGTTAAAATGTCAAGAACCCCGCCGATATCTATAATTTTTAGGCAAATTTTGACAGTTTTACAGAATTGACACATTATAATGCAAATGATAATATTATCATAATTCTATTTTTCAGGGGGATACTGATGTTTGGTTATGTTCTGCCGGATATATCCGGCCTGACTCGGCGGGATGTTGACAAATATCAATCCTTTTACTGCGGTTTGTGTCATTCGCTAAAACGATACGGCAATATAAAAAGACTGGCACTTACTTATGATATGACATTTCTGGCTATGTTTTTGTCGTCAATGTATGATACGGACGAAAAAACTTTTGAAAAAGCCTGTATTCGACACCCTTTTGAAAAAAAGCCGTATATATCAAATAAATTTGTTGATTATGCCCGGGATATGACCGTCGCTTTGGTCTATCATAAATGTACGGACGATTGGGCGGACGATAGGAAACCGGCCTCTCTCGCCCTGTCTAAAATACTGATAAGCGCATACAGGGCTGTGAAAGATAAATGGCCGAAACAATGCGGCGAAATTGAAAAAGAACTTTCCGCAATATCGGCCGCCGAAAAAGCCCGTGACGGCGACCCGGACGCCTGCGCCAATGCTTTCGGCAGATTGATGATAAGCATTTTCTGTCTTGAAAAAGATGCGTTTACAGATTATGTGGCGGCTATGTCCTACAATTTGGGCAAATTCATATATATGGCAGACGCCGCGTCGGACTATGAAGCCGATATGAAAAGCGGAAATTACAATCCGATAAAATATCTTGCCAAAGACGCCGACATTCAGCAGCTGCTTGAAATATACATGGGCAATTGCTGTAACGCCTTTGAGATGCTGCCGCTGGAAAGAGACCTATATATAATGAGAAACATACTGTACGGCGGCGTGTGGATTGCGTTCAACGAAAACAACAAAAAGGAAACCGACAATGATAAATGACCCGTATAAAATTTTAGGCGTGTCACCGGACGCCTCCAAAGACGAAATAAAATCAGCATACAGAAAGAAAGCCAAGCTATATCACCCGGATCTTCACCCGGATGACCCGTCCGCACGGGAAAAGATGAACGAACTTAACGAAGCCTACGAAATGGCTATGAACCCGGATAAATACCGTTATTCACGGAGCACCGCAGGCTCAAGCCCTTACACACAATATACGGGGCAAAGCCCGTTCGGCGGTACGTACCGAACATACACATACGGCTTCCCTTTCGGCTCTTACCGCACCTATACCTACGGTGCAAATTCAGAATACAACCCTAATGACACAAGACGGATAAGAGACGCCGTGGATGCGCTGAACAGGAACGATTTCCGCACGGCTTTGCAAATTCTAAACGGTATAGACAACCTGCACAGAAACGCCCGATGGTATTATCTTGCGTTCAGGACGCACAGCGGTTTAGGCAACACCGCCCGGGCATTGCAATGTATTAAACAGGCGTGCGCTATGGAGCCTGACAACATTACCTATCAAATGCTCTACCGACAGATGACCGGCTCACAGGCCTCATACAACACATATTCACAACAGTATGTACAGAATAAGATGGCAAGAATGTGCTGTACCTTGCGGGCAGTGAATTTGTGCTGTGGCAGAGGGGCTATGCCTTTGGTTTTCTGTTGTTAAAAGTAAAACTGTCAGGCGATTGCCTGACAGTATTTTTTACAGCGCTTTTGCCGCCCGATAAATATCCTTTGTCTCTTCTCTGAAAAATTTCATAAGCAGAGAGGCGTTTTTGTTGTTAATTAAATCCTTTTTAGGCAGCGAAGGCGCATTTACATAGTCGTAAAGAGCGTTGAGATTATAAAAAACATCGCAAAAAGCCAAAACAGGTCGCATAAGCGGTGAGTCTCTGTCCTCTTTCTTTGGCTTTTCCGCAAATGAGTCCAATCTCATTTTAATCATACCGTTGAGTATAGAGCCGTAAAAGCCGATTCTGTCGCCCAAAAACTGATATTCCCGGTCTTCAAGCGTTTCGCTCAACAGCTTGCCGACAGAGTCGTGGAAAGCTTTTCTCTTTTCGGCATTTTTGCTTAATGCAAAGTCAATTTCCACATAGGTGAGCGCCATTACTTCGGTTGTATACACATCACCCATACCGATGTGTGGGCAAATCTCGTTGATATTTTGAAAAATATCCGATGAATAGCCCAAAAAAAGTTTCTGATATTCGTCGTACATAAGTAAACTCCCAAACATTTTTATAAAATATGATTTATTATACTATACTTAGCAATTAAAGTCAAAATACGCTCGGCCCATTTTTTTCAAATTGAATAATTATTCACATATTTTCCATAATATATCACCGAAATTTAACACAATTTATATTGACAAAATCAATGTTTATGATAGAATTAAATTGTAACAATTATAAATTAGACAGAGGGTGAGAAAGTGTTGAAGAGCGATGCAATTACGGATTTATTCAGAAGCATGTCTTTCAAGGCAACACCCCAAAGAATTGCCGTTTACAAGTACCTGTGCGATAATCATTCGCATCCGGACGCCGACGAAATTTACCGAGAGGTCATAAGCGAAAACCCGTCTTTTTCAAAGACCACCGTGTACAATTCGCTTAAAGCTCTGGTTGACAACGGTCTGGTAAACAGAATCGACATCGACGACGACAGAAAAAGATACGACGCCGTTACCGCCCCTCACGGCCATTTCAAATGTACCGAATGCGGCAAAATATTTGATTTTAATGTCTTTGACATCAAATTTTCGGGGCTTGAAAATTTCGGTATCTCATTAAAAAATGTCTATTTCAGCGGCATTTGCAACCGCTGTAAAAATAAATTTAATTCTAACTGAATAAGGAGACTATCATTATGGTTAAAAAGTACTACTGCCCTGTATGCGGCTATGAAACAGATGAACCAATCGAAATTTGCCCAATCTGCAAGGCAAAAATGGTAAAGAGAGAAGAAGGCGAAGCTATGAACTGGGCTGCCGAACATATTGTAGGCGTCGGCATGGACTGCGGCGATGAAGAAATCATCCAGGGTCTGCGTGAGAACTTCACAGGCGAGTGCACAGAAGTAGGTATGTATCTTGCTATGGCAAGAGTCGCCCACAGAGAAGGCTATCCTGAAATCGGTCTTTACTGGGAAAAGGCTGCTCTTGAAGAGGCAGAACACGCTGCAAAATTTGCAGAACTTCTCGGTGAAGTAGTATCTGCATCTACAAAAGAAAACCTCGAAGCAAGAGTTGGCGCAGAATACGGTGCAACAGCCGGCAAGACAGCACTTGCAAAGAGAGCAAAAGAGCTCGGCTTTGACGCTATCCACGACACTGTTCACGAAATGGCAAGAGACGAGGCCCGTCACGGCAAAGCTCTCAAGGGCCTTCTTGACAGATATTTCGGTAAATAATTCGTAAAAAACCACCATATATAAAGGAGGACACTAATATGGCAAAATATGTATGTGATGTATGCGGCTGGGAATACGACGAGGAAGTCGGATATCCTGACGGCGGTATTGCACCGGGCACAAAGTGGGAAGACATTCCTGAAGATTTTGAATGTCCGCTCTGCCACGTTGGCAAGGATTCATTCTCAGAAGAATAATAATTATCAAGGCGGTATTTAATACCGCCTTTTCACATTTTCAACTCACTATTTTTCTAAAATAACGAAAAAAAGTGTTTGGAGGTACAGAATGAGAGAATGTTTACGCTGTAAATCGGAAATGATTGAAAATTTCGATGTCAAGGTAGAGAGCGCCGCATACGGTTTGAAAATCACAAAGCCCGGTATTTTCAAAGACAATTTGGGCAAGGTGCATTGCGCGGTCTGCCCAAACTGCGGATACATAGAAATGTATCTCTATAATACATCAAAAATTACCGAAGGGTGATACATTATGAAGGACGACGACAGATTCATAAAAACTTACAGCCAAGGCGTCGGTTTATCCGGCACATTTGAAATATGGGTGGACAGGTATACCGGTGTAAACTATATCTATCGCCAGCGCGGTTACAGCGGCGGTATTTCCCCGCTTTTAGACAAGGACGGCAAGCCTGTTGTCACTCCGATACCGTATTAAACACAAAACCCCGACAAAGCCTATGCGGCAGGTCGGGGTTTTATTATTTTGCAAACAGAAAATATCCTATCAACTGAAATATATAAAGAGACGCCACTAATATCACTATCAGTTTGGATTCTTTTTCCTTTTCGATTTGAGGGTACAAATTGTCTTCATAGTCTTTCAGCGGATCGCCGAAAAGCAGTCTTTGTATTCCGCCCCACATTAACAGCGAAAACCCGGTACAAAAGGCCCGCAGTATGATTTCAATCATAAATATGCCGCTGTTGTCCTTAAAAAAGTCAAAGAAGAAATAAATCAGCAGAGACGCCGCCATAAACGACGAAAAAAACACCGCGCAAATCATAACTGCTTTTGCCTGTGTCTGTTTTTTCAACTGTGCCTTGATAAACTCATTTTCTTTTTCAAGCAACGCTATTTTTTCTTCTTCCATATTTACCTCAAAACAGCCGCGTCCCGTATTATCCGCACAATTAGGGCTCGAAACGGCATAAATTTTTTCTTATTATTTATTATATCAAAAAAGCGGTAAAAATAAAGAGCTTTGTATCGCTCGGATATTTTAACAAATTGCCAAAATGATTCAAAAAAGTCCTATGCCCTGCGGCATAGGACTTTTTATCAGATTTTCAAAAGATTCAGAATGGCTTCGGCATAGGTTTCCGTCTGGAACAGCAGAGATTCAGCGCTTGCGAATTCGTTGTCATCGTGAATATGAGAATCCACATTCATATCTTCACAGCCAAACGCCACTATATTCGGCATCACCTTTGCGTAAGTGCCGCCGCCTATAACCAGCGGTTTATCGTCTCTGTTGCCCTTGACTTTATAGTATGCGTCGAGAAGAGACTTGATCATCGGGCTCTCCGGGTCAAAGAACAGCGGAACATGTGTACTTTTAATCTTTATGTAACCCTCTCCGTTTTTCAAAAGCGGCTCGGTGATTTCATCACATGCTTTCGTGACAGGGAAACGGATATCAAATGTCGTTGTAACATTTCCGTCTGCCATATACGCCAGACCTACATTGTATGTGAGGTTGGAATACTCGTCTACAAAATCAACGCCGAGTTTTTCACCGTTGTAGGTTAGACCGATTTTATCGTGATAAGCTGTAACAAACATATCGTCTATTCCTGCTTTGTAGAGTGCTTCAAGGCCGTATGAAATAGCATTTACGCCCAGCTCAGGAGACATGGCATGTGCGGCGACGCCGAAAACGGTAAGCTTATTGCCTTCAATTGTAAATTTTACATTTTCGGAATCCAAAAACTCTTTTAACAAGCCCGTATCGTAGGAGTTTTCCGCAAGTGTAAATTCGCATTTGGCCGCGACCGCATTTGACACGGTACCGCCTTTTATGTCGAGTATTTTTTCGCTCTTGCCCGAGAATGTGCCGCTGCAAATTCCCTTTTCGCCGTAAATGACCGGGAAATATCCGTCAGGTGTAAAGCCGCAGCTGACGACCTCCTCGCCGGATTCGATATAATGCTTAATGCCGTTTGAGCCGTTTTCTTCGTTGCAGCCCCAGATGAGACGGATTCTCTTGTTAAGCGGCACTCCGGTTTCCTTTATGATTCTCATGGCATGCATTGCACAAACTCCGGCACCCTTGTCGTCCGTTGCGCCTCTGCCGTAGTATTTACCGTCTTTGTAGGTGAGAACGGTCGGGTCAGTCGCCCATGTGTCGGAACACGGAACAACATCAAGATGAGCCAAGATACCTATTATCTCGTCTCCCTCGCCTATCTCGGCATAGCCGCAGTAGTCGTCGCAATTTTTTGTTCTGAAGCCATAGCCCTCTGCTATTTCAAGTGCCTTTTTCAGGCAGTCCCTGTTTGCAACGCCGAAAGGTGTGCCTTCTTCACCTTCGTTAAATACCGAATAGTATGAGACCAAACTCGTGAGGTCCTTCACCACATCGGGTTGTAATTCTTTTGCTCTTTTTTTAATATCCATAATACGTCCTTTCCGTTTTATTTTTTATATTATAACATATTGTAGCAAATAATTATATAGAGTTTTTCTCTTTTCTTATCTATAAGATTTTCTTATTCATAATATTTTTATTATAAAACCAACATATATTTACCAAATTCAATTGACATCGTTTGTTTCTTTTTGTATAATTCTCTATAATAGTACGAGGATGAACAATAATGAAAAAGCCAAAACGCAGTGAAATTGCTTTCAAAAACGCATACATAGACCTGTTGTTGAACGAAGACCGGGACAAGATATTTGTCAGGACTATTTGTGAAAAGTCCGGATACTCGGCTATGTGTTTTTATCAAAACTATGTCAGTAAAGAGAAATTCACTCAAAAAATCATTGATGACGAAATAGAATTTTATATTGACAATCTCGCGGAATTTTCGGATTTGCTCTATTCCTGCAATGCCACAGAGGAAGCGTGTGTGAAGTGCAAGAAAAAATTCTTTGACCATATTTATGAAAACAAAGATTTGTACAGATGCATTTTCTCAAACAAGCTGGCGCCTGAAACGGACCACCTTTATGAGAGGAAAATATCCGAAAGACTCATTAAATCCATAAATTCAAATGAATTAAGAATATTGCCTATTGTAAACACTAATAACGGCGTCCCTGAGATAAAGTTTGATGAAAATCACGCACCGGGAGTGTGCAATGATAAGAACGACTATATGATTTGGTTTGTTGTGCGCAACAGAATGATAGGGTATCTTTTGGCGGAAATATGGTGTAAAAACGATTTTAACTTATCGCCTTTGGAAATGGCCGAATGTTTTTACCGTATGATGCTGATTCTTGACGGCGGCAGTTTTATCGCAAAATACAACAGCTTAAATATGAGGGCTTAAAGCCCTCTTTTATTTTATAAAAATATATATACGAAAGGACTGCTTTCGCAGTCCTTTCGGGTGGGTTTATTTATGGCGTACAATTCAAATTGTTTTCGGATTACATGAGCTCGTAGTTCTGAGATACGGTGACTTTGCCCGAACGGATAAACAATCATCACAAATATGTGTACTATCAACTTGATTATATAAGTGTAAAGAATATAAATATAAATATTATTTTACTTATTAAATAACTTCCGTTTTGGTATTGCTTTATAAATATTAACAAAACAAGAATAGGTAATCCATGCCGTATGAAATAATGCCGTACTCAGTCAAAAAACAAGTCCCGCAAAAGCGGGACTTTTACTAATCAAGTATCAATGCCTCGGCAGGTGTCAATACCAACTTGTCGCATAATTCGACAGGTTTATTCGACAGCAATACTTTTGTGTATTTCTTTTGTAGCTTTGTCAAGTCAAGCGTAATATCTTTATCGGCAAAATTGCACAAAACCAGTATCGTATCGGTTTCACACTTTCTCTCATATCCGAAAAGCATTTTTTCCTCTGTAAAAACAGGAATTGTTTCTCCGTAGACAATCCGCTCGGAATAATTCGGGCTCTTTCTCAGTGCAATCAGCTTTTTATAATATGACAGCACGGAATTTTCGTCTTTTTCTTGTTTTGCGACATTTATTTCTTTGTAGTCCTTATCGACCGGCGCCCACGGCGTACCGTCTGTAAATCCGGCATTGTCGCTGTCGTCCCAATGCACAGGGGTGCGCGCATTGTCGCGGCTGTGTCGGTGACAAGCCTCTAATGCCTGCGCCGGAGTGAATCCCCGTCCGATAGCCTTGTTATATCTGTCGTGAGACGCAATGTCGTCGTAACAGGAAATGTCTTCCCTCGGGCAATTGACCATACCAATCTCTTGACCCTGATAAATGAACGGAATACCTCTGAGCATTATATACGCCGTAGCCAGCATTTTTTTGCCGTCGTCATTGCAGGCGTATTCCGGTAAATACCTGGACGCCCCTCGAGGCTCGTCGTGATTTTCAACTATGTTTGCCAAAAAACCGATGTCCTGCATTTCCGCCTGGGATTTGAAGGTCAAATCTCGCCATTCGGTAAAGTCTATTCGGGATGTGTCTGTCCAATCGCGGTGACCTGTATCGAGGATTTCGCCCGTAAAATCAAACATTGTCGAAAAATGACCGTCTTCTCCGACAAATGCCACCATATCCTCTTTTTTGAGATTGAAAACCTCGCCGACCGTAAAAGCATTGTGCGGGGCAAAGGTCTTTTCTTTCATCTCTCTCAAAAAGTCGTTTATTCCGTCGGCGTCCTCGACATTTCTGGTTACTCTTACAAGCCCGTCCTCACCGTCCGGCTCATAAGTCGGGAAAAGGGTGTTCTTCTTTATATTTATAATTGCGTCTATTCTGAAACCCCGTAAGCCCTTGTCCAGCCACCAGTTCATCATTTTGTAAATTTCTTCCCTGACCTCCGGGTTTTCCCAGTTCAAGTCCGGCTGACGCTTATGAAAGGCGTGAAAGTAGTAGAGATTATCTTCGCCCGGCACTTTATCCCAGGTGTTGCCGCCGAAATATCCGCGGTAATTTGACGGCTCTTTGCCGTCTTTTCCCTCTCTTATGTAAAAGTAGTCTCCGTATTTGCCGTGCGGGTCGGCCATGGCTTTTTTGAACCATTCGTGCTCGTCGGAGCAATGGTTTACCACCAAATCCATCAGGATATACATATCTCGTTTTTTGGCTTCCGCAAGCAGATTTTCAAAATCCTCCATTGTGCCAAACTTTTCGTCAATCGCATAGTAATCGGAAATATCGTAACCCTGGTCGACAAAAGGGGACTTATACATCGGCGATATCCAAACAATATCCACGCCCAAGCTTTTTAGATAATCCAGCTTTGAAATTATGCCGTTTATATCGCCAATACCGTCGGAATTTGAATCGCAAAAGCTTTTCGGGTAAATTTGATACGCAACCTTGTCATGCCACCACTGTTTTTTCATTTTCACACCTCAAAAAAAGTCATTTTATATGATGCGGCAAAGGTTTCTCCCTTGCCGAGAGTGTTTGTATACTCTCTCTGTGATAAGTCACCATCAAAATCCGTTGAGTCGCATCTTCCGTACCACGGCTCGATACATATAAACGGTGCGTTTTTACCCTCCGGTGACCAAAGGGCGAAAAGCGGAGCGTCAAATGTCACTTTTACTATCGGTTTGTCGAGAGTGTCAAATAATGTGACTCCGCCTGTTTGTCTGTTTTCAAAAAAGTATGTACACCTATCAAAAAAAGTGTCGGTGATTGTCACTTTGCCGTTGTCCAGCGGCATTTCGATACTTTCACTTACAGATAAGCCTGTATCTCGGGTGTTGCCGTGGTGAATCATCTTTTCTGCACCATCAAAGCCGATTTTATAGCCTGTTTTTGAGCTTTCTCCGTGAACAGGACAAATAAAGGCCGGGTGTGCGCCGATAGAAAAATACATTTCTCCGTTTCCAGTATTTCTAACACGCCACTTGACGAAAAGCTCATTTTCCGAGAGTCTGTATCCTATTTCCAAAGCAAATTCAAACGGATATTTTGACATAGTCACGGCATCGCTTTTCAGCCCAAACCAAATCTCGTCCAGAGTCAACTCTGTGACGGCAAACTCCATATCCCTGGCAAATCCGTGCTGGCCCATCGGGTATTTTTTGCCCTGCCAAACATACTCTTTATTTTTCAGACTGCCGACAAACGGAAACAGCACAGGAGAAGTCCTGCCCCAATATTTCTCATCGCCGTACCACATATATTCGTGCGCGGTTTTCTTTGACTCCACGCTTTTCAATTCTGCGCCGTGGGTGTCAAATTCGCATATTAAATATTCGTTTTCAAGTATATATCTCATTTTATCTTCCTTTTCCTTTTTTAGACAATATCATATTACAGGCCTTTTTATTGTTTTTCAATCACAATAATTAACAAAAATATCGGGGATATTTCGTCACTTGTCTTTATTCAAAAGTCAACTGCTCATATTTATCCGGATATCTCCTCAAATACGCAAATATTTCGTCGGGATTTGCCGTCATGTTATTTGCCCGACACCTTTTCATCAAGTGTTTTTTCAGTTCGGCTTCTCTTTCCGACCGACAGTAATATGCGTTGCCGAATGTTTTTATGTATTTCTCTTTCAAGCCCGGAAAGTGCCTGTCAAGCGCCCGATAAAAATATTCCCTGTCGCCATCTCTCAGAGTAACACCGCCGCCGAAATACAATATTCCTTTTACTCCGGCATCTATACAGTAATCAATTATTCCGTCTATATTCTCAACAGTGTCGTTTATATACGGCAAAAGCGGCGTCAGCCATACCACTGTAGGTATGCCCTCTTTTTGAAACTGTTTCAGAGCGGCAAATCTCTCTTTTGTCGTGCAGACATTCGGCTCTAAAATTTTACACAGGTTTTCATCGCAAGTGGTTAATGTCATTTGAACAACGGCTTTTGATTTTTTATTTATGGATTTTAATAAATCAATATCACGCAATATTCTGTCGGACTTAGTCAACACCGCAACTCCGAATTCATATTTGTCTATGATTTTGAGCAGAGACCTTGTCAATTCCAATTTGCTCTCTATATGAAGATACGGGTCACACATTGAGCCCGTACCTATCATACATTTTTTTCGCTTTGATTTCAGTGCCTTTTCGAGCAAATGCGGTGCATTGATTTTCACTTCTATATCTTCAAAATCGTGTGTGAAGTTGTAACATGCGCTGCGGCTGTCGCAGTAAATACAGCCGTGAGAGCAGCCTCTGTACATATTCATGCCGTTTTGAGCGGAAAGAATACTTTTTGCCTCCCGAAAATGCATACTTGCTCCTTTACAGTAACTCTATCTCCAAAATATCCCGTATATTGATTGCTCTGCCGTCAGTCAGCAAAATAACCTTTTCAATTTCGTCTATTTTCCTTACATAACCGAAAGTATTTTCAATGGAGCCGCCCTCTTTCAGCGAATCGGCCTTGAAAAATCTCACAGATATTTTAGGTTTATCCGAAATGTTATCCAAAATGCGATTTATTTTTCCGTCTATTTCCGCCGTTATATCCTCGTGCAAAGTCGGTTTTTCCTTTGTGAGCCTTGCCGTTTCATCTATGGACGCCTCAAACCCGGTCAGCGCCCGAAATGGCGAAAACTGTGCGGCCCTGTCGTGCAAAGTCATATGGGGTCTTTTGTCCGATTGATGATGCGGCAAATTCAACATATCGTTGTATCTGTTTTCGTCTTTGTTTTGCATTTAAGCTTTGTGACCCCCTATCTGACCGTTGCGGATTCGCGTTGTCGCGCCCTCTTGAAAGTTCGTTCCTTTCAAGACGGCATTTTTACCGTATCTGTTTTTTATTGAAAGTATCCGCTCTTGAATGCGGCGTTCCCTGTCGAGCTCGCTTTGTATTTTTTCTTCTCTCGCAGCCTTCTCGGCATAATCGGTAAACAGGTCTGTCTGTTCGGCAGATATTTCCTTTTCCGCCTCTTTTTCGTCAATTACTCTGCCGGCGGTCACATTTATGCGTCGAATGAACAGCCGTTTGTCCACTATATCGTCGTACAGCTTCAAAACCGCGTCTGTCAGCATCTTGGTCGACGCCGTCCATCTGCCGATATTCCGTGTGCCGTGGGCGTGCTTTGGCACAGGTCGACCGTAAAAGTCAATCTTGACCTCGCCTTTGTAGCCGTCATTGTCGACAAGGCTTGACGAATCAAATCCGATTGTCAGCGTTATTTGGTTTGTCACCAGATGCTTTGCCACTAAGTCCAGCGACAGACTGTCCGCCATCTCTCTGACTATTATTCGCCGTTTTTTGTTATCGTAGGGCTCGGTCAGCACCTGGCCTATTCCCGTGGAGGAATTTTCCGGTTTGTAACCTTTGATATCCCGTATTGTTGTGGGCTCCCACCCCCAGGCGTGGTCAATAATCAGCTCGGCGTTTATGCCGAAAAGTTTGTACAAAAGATTTTCGTTGTAAAAGTCCCTGTCCCCGCCCAAAGAGCATCCGGCTATATCGCCCATTGTGTATATTTCAACATCGTTTAGTTTTTTTGCAATTCCCCTGCCGATTCTCCAAAAATCCGTAAGCGGCTCGTGAGCCCACAGCAGCTTTCTGTATAAATATTCATCCAATTCGGCTATTCTTACGCCGTCCGCGTCGGCGTTTACATGCTTTGCCACTATGTCCATCGCCACTTTTGCCAAATACAGATTAGTGCCGATACCGGCGGTCGCCGTAATCCCGGTTTTTCGGTTGATATCTCTGACAATGGCGGTCACAAGCTCGTGTGCCGTCATGTTGTATGTCTCGAGATAACCCGTCAAATCCATAAACACTTCGTCAATGGAATAGACATGAATATCCTCCGGGGAAATGTACTTCAAATAAATACCGTATATCTGTGATGAAATTTCAATATATTTTGCCATCTGGGGCGGCGCGACGATGTAATCGAGCTCAAAGTCCTTTTTTGACTGCCATTCGTCATTGTATACCGTTTTGCCTGCAAAACTGCGGCCTCGCAAATACGACAGTCTTTTATCGTTGATGCTTTTGACTTTTTGCTCCACCTCAAACAGTCTCGGTCTGCCAGGTATGCCCTGCCGTTTCAGCGAAGGCGATACGGCAAGGCAAATAGTTTTATTTGTACGGCTTTTGTCGGCAACAACAAGATTTGTATTCAGCGGGTCAAGACCTCTTTGCATGCACTCCACCGACCGATAAAACGATTTTAAGTCAATGGCGGCGTAAATTCTGTTGTCCGGCATAAAATCACCCCCGATTATTCAGAGTCTCCTACCATATTGACAACCCATATTTTCTTTTGTATCAAAATATATCCGATTACGGCTTTCAATATATCCGCAAAATTAACTATAAAATAGCACCAAATCATGCCCAAACCGGTAAAATGAGAAACAACATAAGCCACCGGCAATGTGACAGCCCATACAAAACCGGCGTCAAACAGGAAGGTGATAAAAGTTTTGCCGCCGGAACGCACCACAAAATATGCCACATTTATAAAGCTTTGGATCGGCGCGAACAGTGCGAAAACAATGATAAGTTTTGTTGCGAGCGCCCTGATTTCGTGCGAGGTGTTATACAGGTTAGGAATGAAGAACGAAGCGACAAACAGCATAACGGAAATCAATGCGCCGAGCCCAACCGAAAACCACAGAATTTTATTGGCGTCTTCAAATGCCCGGTCTTTTTTATCGGCGCCCAAGTCATGACCCAGCACGATTGCTGTGGTTGTACCCATTGAAAGATACACTACCTTGAAAAGATTTGTAACCGTAGTGGTTATGTTATAGGCGGCGACGACGCCGAGCCCCATAAATGAATAGCACCGGGCGACAAGGGAAATTCCGAAAGCCCAAAGACTTTCATTGGCAAGCAACGGCGCGCCTTTTATCAATATTTTGCCGGCGAGAGACCCGTCGATTTTGAACGAATCAAAAATGTTTTGCATAAAGTAATATTTATCTCTGTTCAGCTTTACGGCGGTGAAGATAATTGTGACCTCCGCAAATCTTGAAATAACCGTTGCCACCGCCGCGCCTTTTACCCCAAGGCAAGGAAAACCGAAGTGACCGAAAATCAAAAGGTAGTTAAATACAAGGTTTACCAAAATTGCGGCGACGCCGGCTTTCATCGGTAATTTTGTCTGTCCGCATTCCCTGAGAGTCGAGGCCAGCGACTGAGTGAATGCAAACGGGATAAACCCGATCATCATTATATGTATATATTCAAGGGCATAGGAAAGCGTCGCTGCCGTGTCCGCCGCAGAATTATCGCCTTTGAGATACATGGAAATAAGACTGCTGCCTTTTGACCGAAAAAGCGCAAGAGCGCAGAGCAGAATTATACAGGCGAGATACAGTTTGAACCTGATTGTCTGCTTTACACCATGCATATCCTTTTTGCCGAAAAACTGAGATGTGAAAATACCCGCCCCTGCAAGACCGCCGAACATCGTCAGGTTGAAAACAAATATCAGCTGATTTGAAATGGACACAGACGACATCTCTAAAGTGCCCAGTTGGCCGACCATCAAATTGTCCAGCAAATTGACAAAGTTTGTTATACCGTTTTGTATCATAATCGGTATCGCTATTGTCATCAGCATTTTGTAAAAATCTTTGTTCTTTTTTAATTGGGAAACCATTTTGATTCACTCCGTCGAAAATATTTATTTTTAATTATATCATATTTTCTATCTTCCATAACAAAAAGTATCAATAAATTCTATTTATATTGTATCACAACAACTGTAAGTTGTAAATATGTAAATCTGTTGTCTTCTCCGCCCGTATTATATATCGGTTTCAAAAAGAACAGGCAACCCGAGAAAATCGGATTGCCTAAATATCAAAAGTCTATCTCGTATTCAAAATATCTCATTGATTCGTTTTTCACCTCGCGTTCAAAAGACAGGCCGGCGTCCAACTTGAGACCTTTCAAAACCGCGTCGATTGTTACAGCGTCTGTCTTTTTTATGCCGCAATTGTCGATGAATTTAACAGATATGGTTTTATGAGTCAACTTATTCCCCTCTCCCATACGCATCTCTATCAATTCATTGAATATCTTTTTTTGTATATTTTATATACGCCCGTGCAATTCCGCAAACCGTGACCGCCATACCAATCCCTATCAAAGTCTTATCCAGGTTGCCGTCGGCCATAATATCCGCGGCTTCGCAGTACCCGAAAGGCGTTATATATTTTAGGAATTCAGCCGATTCGGTGATGTTGGCGACCAAATTCAAAAAGTAAAGTATCGTTGCCATGCCAAGCCCTATGCCTATATTTCCCTTTCTGACAAATGCCGAAATGCCAAAGCAAATACCGGCAATTTCAATCTGCATTAAATAATAGGCAATATGCAAAAGATTCATCTCTTTCATCGGTACAGTTTCGTCAATGGCGGCAAAAGAGCCGACTGCGAGAGCGTAAACAATAACGTTCATAGCCGTAATCAATATGATTACCGAAATGAGTTTTTCTGTTACTATTCTTTTACGGCTGACCGGGTGTGTCAAAAGGAATTCAGCCGTTTTCTCCTTTTCCTCTTTGCTGAGGACAGCCACCGCGCAGAAAGCTGCGTAGAACGCACCGCCCAAGCCCAAAATATTGCCACATTCAACGGCATAAAAGCCTATCAATGTGCCGAAATTCAAACGATCCATTCCAAACGCCGCGGTAAAAGACCCCATAGAAGCAAAAATATCGGTTACATCCTCCATCTGACTGCTCATTTCAGGGTACAGAAATACGCAGAGGGCAATCATAAAGCCTATTGAAAGAGTCCATATCAAAAATGAAAGTTTGCTTTGTTTCAGTTCGTGTTTAACAAGAGTCATTTTGTCAAATCCTCCTTTTCATAGTAATGCATAAATACTTCTTCCAAATCCGGCTCGCTTACCGTTAGGTCGTTGACTTTGCCCGCAGACAATGTATTAAGCAAAGCGGACATATCGCCGTTGTAAAGGAAGCTGACGGAATCATCTGTTCTTTCAATGTCCCGAACGCCGCCGAGAGCGTCAAGATTTACCGTGCCGTGTACATTCACCCTCTTTGTGCTCGTCTTTGCCAATTCTTCAACGCTGTCACAGGCAATGATTTTGCCGCTGCGAATGATAGCCGCGTGTGTACAGTTGCGCTGAATTTCAGACAGAATATGGCTGGATAGGAAAATTGTTGTGCCCTGTTTGTTTCTTTCGCGCAGAATTTCAAAAAATTCCTTTTGCATCAGCGGGTCAAGTCCGCTTGTAGGCTCGTCTAAAACAAGCAATTCCGGGTTGTGTTGCAAAGCGCATACAATGCCTACTTTTTTCCTGTTGCCGAATGAAAGCTCGTCAATTTTTCTCGCGGTGTCCAGCTGCAAGTGGTCACAAAGGGATTTTGCCTCTGCGGTACAGTCCTTTTTTCTCAAATCGGCGGATAATTTAAGTATGTCTTTTACTTTCATTCCCCGATAGAAAATAGCCTCCGAAGGAAGATAACCCACTCTCTGTAAAATTACCTCTTTCTCTTTTGCGATGTCCTTTCCGAAAATTTCGGCGCTGCCTGCTGTCGGCGAAATAAGCCCAAGCAATGTTCTTATCGTCGTGGACTTGCCGGCACCGTTAGGGCCGATAAATCCGAAAAACTCGCCCTGTTTCACCGTCAAATCCAAGTCGATTATGCCTCTTGCCTTGCCGTAATTTTTAGTCAATTTAGTTGTTTTGATAATATCCATATACCGTCACTCCTTTCTGAGATATACACTTTTCCAAAAATCCATAAGCCTGTAAAAGCCTTTTTCCATTCTATCCATATCGACATTCCCGCGCTGAACCATTTCCCAAAGAAAGCCCTCCGACGCCCAGTACATATCGCGATACATCATTTCGATATCAAGCCCCGGAATGAATTGCTCAGGATTCATGTTCATAAGAGTCTTGTCCGCTTTTAGATTAAAATACTTGTGGTAACTCTCCTGAACGGCGGCGGAAATTTCCTCGTCTTTTTCGTAAAACGCCTTGATGGTGAAATTCGCCATATCGGGATATAGTCGAATAATCTCCATTTTTGCCTTCATTCCTCTTTCCATACTGTCAAACAGGTTTGACTGCTCGTAGGATTTGTATTTTGTCATAAAATCTATTGTTATCTCGGCGCACTTGTCCCACAGGAACATATACAGGTCTTTTTTGTTGCGGAAATAGTGAAACAGCAAAGATTTACTTATGCCGGCGGCATCGGCAATTTCACTCATTGGACTGTTTTTGTAGGAATTTTGAGAAAACACCTTATAGCCGGCGTTTATTATTGCCTGTTGTTTTTCAACCGGCAAAGAAAAAAATTTCTCATTCATGCCAAATCCTCCATTGAACTAATCGGTCAATAACATTATAAAGTCGTTGACCGATTTTGAGAAGACCCTTTCTTTACAATTTTTTTTAGTTACATTATGTTATCTTCCGTGATGACAATTTATTGCATACTTATTAATATGATAATCTCGAATCGAGATAATCGGTCAAGAATACGAAACACAAAAAGACATCAATCTTTCGATTGATGTCTTGGTTTTGTTATTGAGTTGCCGTATTGAAAGTTTATCAATCCTTTTCATTGCCGCAACTTTCGAACAAGGATAATTTCGCAAAATTATTTGAATGTTATTCTGCCGGCGCCGTATGCGTTTTCGTAATCCAGCAGATAGTTATCGTAAGCGGCGAGCGGGCTGTTTTCCGTTGTGATGTGCGGGAAGCCGTCGCTGTCTACACCACCGAATGCCTGTGCGTAAGCCGACGAGATGAGATAATCTTCACCGACGAAGTCTTTTACCAAGACGGAATCCTTAAACATTGCCATACCGTCGCCGATAGAGCGCAGAATGTAGTTAGAGCCGCCTATTGTATAGGTCTTTGTCAAATCGAGAGGCTCATACCGTTTTGTCTCTCTGTTGTAGACCTCGACATCACATACTCTGTATGTTTCCGGTGAGCCGTTCCATACGCCTTCTTCCGTTGTAGGAATGTTTGATGTAACCGAAGTATCAATTGTGTATTTGATGCCTGCAACATGGAGGAATCCGCCGGATTCTGCCCAGTTGCCGTCTTCGGCTTTGTTGCCGGCCACCTTTGCGCCCCATTCGAGAGCGTCGAGAATGTTCTGACCGGTTACCTCAACAAGACAGCATACGTTGCCGAAAGGCTGTACTTTCTTAAATGAAGCATAGGTTACATCGCCTGCCGGTGTGTTTGCTCTGACACCGCCGCCGTTTGCTATGGCAACATCGCAG
Organism: Oscillospiraceae bacterium; assembly: GCA_029007985.1. Taxonomy (GTDB): domain Bacteria; phylum Bacillota; class Clostridia; order Oscillospirales; family Ruminococcaceae; genus RGIG3102. Next base: position 51,056 of record JAQXIW010000006.1, read on the forward strand.
TCAAGACCTTCTGATTCGTTAAAGAACCAATATACGCCGTCGGCTGTGAAATCGCCGGCGTTTGTCTCCATTCTTCTGACTATGCGCAGAGAATCGTCCTTAGGGTCGTAAATTCTCATTTCCGCATCAAGCACGGCTATTTTTTGGTTGAGCTGTGCGTCAACGCCGTCAACGAGCGTTGTGACCATTCCGTCAACTGTTTCGTCGACATTGTCATATTCTTTAATCATTTCAACGGTAACTTTGCCCTCGGCGTCAATTACCATTTTGCCGACTGCCGCAAAGTAGCAGCCTGTCTGTGTGAGAACAACATCATTGCCTTTTTTATCTTTTACGGTTTCACATTCGACCTCGGAATGAGAATGTCCGTCGATAAACGCAGTAAGGCCTGTCGTATTTGCGATGACATCTTTTGATGTCCACGGCTCAGAGGACGGGTCAACGCCCAAGTGACCGAGAGCGATTACATAGTCGGCTTCCTTTTTTGCGGAGTCTATTGCTTTCTGTACGGCGTCATACAGTTCTTTGCCGTCTTTGCCGCCGTAAAAACCGTAGGTGTATTTTTCCATCTTCTCGTCCATAAAGTACGCCGGAGAAGATTTTGTAATGGTCTCCGGTGTGGAAATACCCACAACGGCAACCTTTGTGCCGTCAAAGTCAAATACTTTGTAGGCCGGAAGAACGAGCTCATTTGTCTCTGTCGAATAGAATGTGCAGGACAGATATTCGTATTCGGCCTGATCCATAATGCCGAACGCGCGGAACTGACCGTAGTCAAATTCGTGGTTACCCAATGCGGCGACATCGTACCCTGTCCGATTCATTATGTCGATAACCTGTTTGCCCTCGTCCAGCGCACCGTATGCGGTGCCCTGTGAATGATCGCCCGCGTCAGCCAAAATGACATTTTCGCCGGCTTCGACAAGGTCTTTTTTGAGCGCGGCCAAATTGCCGTAGGACAAGCCTCTTGACTTGTTGCCGTCTGCGTCCTCTACCTGATTATTCACATAGGTGTGAACATCGTTTGTGTAGAGAATTGTGACCGGTACTTTCGGGGCCGGCTTTGAGCATGCCGACAGCGCCATGACAAGCGTCATCAAAAGTACACCGAGTTTTAGTTTTTTCATTTTTTCCTCCTTAATGAAACAATAAAACAATTTTTATGTTTACTCTGTGTAAACAATATTTACATTACCGTATTGCAGTAGATTCGGGAAATTTTGAGCGAAGCGCCCTTATTTCAACGAAGCCATATCCAGCATATACTGTTTGAATTTTTCGCCGCTGATTTTTGTCACCACGGTGACATTGTGCGGCTTTTCGCTGTTAAAATCGTAAATCAGCTGGCCGTATCCGAGCTCGGATTTTGTCTCGCATCTCGCGTAGCAAGTCCTTGTTTCCAGCACCACACCCTCGCACAGCGCGCAGGCGACGGCAGACGGGTCAGGCTGTGAAATAATGTCCTTACCGTAGGAATTTATGTTGAACTGCAAAAGTTTGCTGTTTGCTTTTACGATAAATTCGCCGCAGTATGTGCCGCAAGCCAACAGTTTTTCCCTGTCTTCTCTGTTGATTTCCGCCACGCCGTAACAGGCGTCCAGCGGCACGAATGTAACCGGTATTCCGCTTTGCAAAACTATGTCCGCGCTCTCCGCGTCAATCCAGATGTTGTATTCGGCGTTTGCGGTTACCGGGTTAGGCATTCTGTACTGGCCGCCCATGGCAATTATTCTCTTTACCCTCTTCATCGCTTTTGAATTGAGCATTATTGCCATGGCTATATTCGTCATAGAGCCGAGAGTTATGATTTCCAGGTCGTCAAATTTTTCGGCGAGTTCAATTATGCGATCGACCGCGTGACCCTCGCCGAGCGGCAGGCTTGTCTTTGCCAGGCCTATGTCGGACATACCGTCTTTACCGTGTGCGCTTTCACCGGTGATGTGTTTTCTCCATAGCGGTTTTGTCATTCCGCCGTAAACCGGCGGCTTATCGCAATCGGCTACTTCGACAGCTACTCTGGCGTTTATAACGCCCTGTTCAACAGGCAGAGCGCCGGCGACCACCGTTATCGCCTCTACTTTGCAGGAAGAATCTCTGAGAGCGAGAATCATTGCGACCACGTCATCCGACGCGGCGTCTGTGTCAATTATAAATCTTCTCATTGTCATTCTCCTTTCCCGAGTTTTGTCACGACCGTCTGTCTGATACCCGGTGTTTTTTCCATTGTAATCAGGTTATAGCCCACCGTGTCAATAACGGTTTGACCTCTTGTCATTCCTATGCTTGTATCTATTGTCACAAAAGCGTCCCATGAGGAATAATCGCATCCGCAGGCGACGGCAAATACCGCAGACGGCAAGTCATCAATCTCACCGTAAGGCACAAGAGTGATCGGAATACCGGATTTGAACACGGTGTCCGCCGCCTCAACGTCTGCAAGTATGTTGTGATAAGCAGTCTCCGTAGTGGATTGATAACCCAGCAAAGAGCCGCCCGCAACGAAAATTCTGCCCACTTTTTTCATTTTTTCTTCATCTTTCAAAATGGCGAGAGCGACATTGGACAGAGTGCCCAGACAAATTATCTCTAATTCCTCGTCGGCGTTTTCAATGATAAAATTGACGGCGTGTCCGTCGGCAAATTCATGCATCTTTTCGATTTTAACGCATTTTTTGTCTGCAACATATTCCGCATTCAGCAAAGGCCTCTGAGCCCCCGTGTAAACCGGGACATCGCTTACCGTCCTTATATCTTCCAAATTAAAAACAGCCAGGTCTTCATAGTTTTGTACATCCGGCGAAACCGTTACGCCGACAATGTTGAGTTTGTTCTCTTTTAACGCTTTTTTCAGCGCAGTCTGCCCGAATGAAGCAATATCAACAATTACTTTTTTCATTTTTCCTCCTATACCCGTTCTTATTTCATAACTTTATAGTAACATTTATCACATATAATAACAATGAGATAAAAAGAGAATTTACGCCGTTTTTTATGTGCAATATGTAAACAAATTTGAGTGTGCAAAAATTAAACGGTTTGACTGTTTTGCAGGTTATACGGTTTATCGGTGTATGCGGTAAGTTACCGGTTCCCTCTTTTGTTTGACAACGAGTTTGATAATCATTATAATAATATAATATTAATTATAATAAGGAAATAGTAAATATGATATATACAAAAAAATCAAGCCGAATTCTTTCGGGGATTATGCGGTTATTTTTTATCCTTTTGGGTTTTATGAACAGGAATTTATTTTTCACGGATATGGATTCGTCTCGTGACTTTGTTATTGATAATTTTTCCAATTCGATAACAAAAGACAACCCTACACAGATTTACTTCACTCGGTCGGAAAAGAACCTCAGCCACCTTTTTTTGTCGTTTATACCGAATTCGGATGCATCAAAAGACTACGACATCAAGGCCACGGTACTTGACCGGAGTGGAAATGTCGTAGCACAGCAAGTTTTGAATGCAGAAAGCATTTTCGGCGGAAATTCTGCGAATATTTCTGTAACATCCACTTTTCGCAAAGGAGAAACCCTCTCGCTTTTGTTGGAGACCGACGCGAAGGACGAAGAATGCGGCTGGCGAATTCCTACCGGAAAAAGTGAACACAGTGATATTAATTATTGGACATATAACGGAATTACCGACAGTACGATAATCCCGGGACTCCATATTGTATACAATCATTTCGGTCTGAAGACATTTGCTCTTTGGCTGATTTGCGCCGTAATGTCCTTATTTTTGTCGCTTATTCCAAAATCTGAGAAACAAAGAAAAATCGATATATGCATGTCACGGCTGATATTTTTGACCGTTCCGTTAGCCAATATCTGTCTGAGCGAATTTTGCAATTTTTCTAGTATTATGTCAAAGGGTGTCGGGGTTATAGTATTCGGCTCTGTCACCGCTATAGCTTTGCAAATTATCTTTTTGGCAATACTCCCAAATACGGGATTCGCCGTTATTGCCTCTTCAATTTTAATAACTGTTTTCAGCATAGCTAACCACTATACCCGTCTTTTCAGAGGAGGCGTTTTGACATACTTCGATTTGAAAGTTGCCAATACAGCCGCAAATGTTATTTCACAATACAAATTTGAATTAGATATCCCTGTTTTGATAACTTTAACTGCACTGATTGTGATAATACTTGCGTCTGTCAGGTTTTCCTTCAGTATAAACCTTAAAAACAAAATAATAACACGTGCCGCAGCCTTGATTATCGGCTTGGGGTTGATCGTTTTCTCTGTAAGCGACAGAGCCTTAAAAATAAGCGGAGGTCACTATAACGCCTACTCGTCGTCCGAATCCGCCGATAATTTAGGGGTTTTTTACAGTTTTTGTCACGGAATAAGTACAGCAAAGCTGGAAAAGCCCGAGGGTTATTCCACAAAAGCAATCTCCGAAAAGGCAAGTGAATATATTTCCGATTTGCAATTTGACGGCGAAAAACCCGACATCATTTTAATTATGAATGAAACTCTTACGGATTTTTCAAAATCTGTCAATCTTGACACAACTTCTGATCCTTTGGAATATATTCATTATCTGGAAAACGACAATGACCCGAGGACATTTGTCGGCTCGGTTGTTACCCCGGTTTTCGGGGGCGGCACCTGCAATACGGAATTCGAAGCCATCACCGGTCTGTCAATGGCAAACTTCTTATACGGATGCTATCCTTACGCCCAATACATTACCGACAACACATACTCATTTGCCCGGTATGCATCCTCTCTCGGCTATCAAACTACATTTATGCATCCTGGCAACCCTCGCTCTTACAACCGTTCTAACGCATACTCATTGCTTGGATTTGACAACATTATGTTCGCGGATGATTTTGTAAATCCGGAAATAGTAAGAAACTTTATTACTGATAAATCCTGTTACGATGAAATAACTAAACTGTTGAACAGTTCCCAAGACCCACAGTTTATATTTAATGTGACGATTCAAAATCACGGGGCATGGTATTATCCTGAATTTGAAAAAACCGTTTGGATAAACAGCGGAAAAAACGACGACTCTTTGTTGCAATTAGAGGTTCTCCTTTCGCTCTATCAAAAGTCTGACATAGCTTTCAAAGAATTTATAGAGAAGATACAAAGCAGAGATAAGCCTACTTTGGTAATAATGTTCGGCGACCATCTCCCTGCTTTGGATTCATATTCCACCTCATATATACATTTAGACTCTGCCATAGAGCAAAACCCGTTGGTAAAATACCGAACTCCTATTGTGATAATTTCAAATTACGATATTGACCTGTCAGTTATTCCGACTGTTTTCAGCACAAACTATATCAGCGCGTATATGACAAAAGTGTCCGGTTTGCCTCTCAGCGGATATTACAATTACCTTTTGCGGCAAGCCGATTCGGCGCCTGTCTACTCACCTATCGGATCGTTTGACAGTCAATCCCAGCCGATATCTCTTTCGGGAGAAACGGCATTGTATAGTCAAATTCAATACGCCGCACTCAAAGAATATAAACAACTACCGCCCGGTTTTTTCACGGTTTTTCAATGAATATTTAGTTAATTGGTGGGATACGGTATTCTAAATAGCAGTGATTCTTAACAATTATTTGTTTTCTCATACTGAATAAATAAACTGTCAAAACACTTGGCCTGCTCGCACATTAATCACATGACATACTTAAATTACTATTATTGTGTTTTGGCTATTCGGAGGCAAGTCAATGGAGAACAAGCATCTAAAATTATATCGGTCAATAATTATTTTGATAATATGCCTACTTTTGGGGCTAACAGCTACTAAACAAATCTCTAAAAACAATTCGTCGAAAGATACATCAAGTGATGAATTAAATGTTGCACGGTCAAGCGACTTAAAAAATGATAGTTATGAAGTATTTTCAGATTTATCTTTTATGGACGAGGAGATACGCATACTATATAACAAATACGACTCTTTGTATCGAGATACAGTCTCTTCGCCTATGAATTTATTCTACACCGGCTACATTAATTTCAGGAGAGACAGTAACAATACGATTGTCTCGCACATCACAGAAAAGGGAATGTATTACGCCTCTGATAATTCATACGAAGTGTTTTTGGACTTTCTGTCAAACACAATGACTGAAAATATGATAAACAAATTAACCGATGTCACATTTGTCGAGCAAGACGGATATGTATGGGTTTTAGATTTTGACGGTCCTATTCTTGCAACTGTATCTGATCCTTACTATTTAGTTTTCGAGAACAGCGACAGCAATTTGAAATTTGCCTGTATACTTGCAGAAGATGTTAATACACGCCCAACAACATGTGCCGGTTTTTTGTATGAATTTGTAAAAACAGCGAATGGTTGGAGATTAGACGATATTTCAAAAGAAATTTACGAGTATAAATTAAACGAAAAGTAAAAATCCGCTCCATCATCGCCCAAACAAAAAAGAGGTCTTTTGACCTCTTTTATTTTGCCCGAATGTCTATGTAGATTTTTTCGCCCGGATACATATATCCGAGTTTCTCTCTGGCAACTTTTTCTATATATGTTGCCTCATCGGATTCGTCGAGCAACGACTCGGTTGTGACAATTTCCAGCCGAATCCTCTCTTTTGATTCTTCGAGTTCTTTAAGCTCCTGCTTTTTTGACATCAAAGCCGATTGCCGAGAAATTAAATTTACCGAAAGTCCGACAACGACGACAAGCAGCAGCGCATACAGCAATTTGCTGTTGAATAATCTGTTCATCGCCGTCACCCCCCTGTAAAGCATACATATTATATATCATTATATAACAGCGCCGTACAGTATTCAATAGTTTCGGCATAAAAAATATCTTAAAATTATTCTTCTATTACCGTGTACATCTCTCTGGCGCCGTCTTTGCTGACGACATTGTCAACGGATAAAACTTTTACTTTTACGGGTTTTGTGCCGAACATTATCTGTACTTCGTCACCGACTTTAACCTGATAAGAGGCCTTGACTTCTCTGCCGTTCACAATGATTCTGCCCGCATCGGCAACCTCATTTGCCACCGTTCTGCGCTTAATAAGTCGTGACACTTTTAAGTATTTATCTATTCTCATATTATCTCCAAAACCCTGTTAAATAATTATTTGTTGATAGACGCTCTCAAATTTGAGCCGACTTTGAATGTGAGAGCCTTGTTCGCCGGAATTGTAATAGCCTCGCCCGTCTGTGGGTTGTGGCCCATTCTCTCCGCTCTCGACTTTACCTCAAAAGAGCCGAAGCCGACAATGCTGACTTTGCCCTCTGTTACAAGAGCCTCGGTCATGGTTTCAAAAACGGCTTCTACCAACTTCTCCGCCTCTATTTTTTTAATGCCTTGCTTTTCGCTTACGGCACTTATCAATTCTGCTTTTGTCATTATAAATAATTCTCCTTTTAATTATACAGAACCTTGTCTGTGTTGTAGATGCGAAAAGTATTGTATCAAAAATTTGCCGTTTTTTCAATATTTTTTTACATTTTCCTTGCTATTTTTCGCTAATATTTATATACTTTTCAAAGGGAGTGATTACTGTGTCGGATAAAACAAAACGCCTGTACTTTTTCAGAATTTTATGCGTTCTATGGATGACAGTCATATTTGTTTTTTCGTCCCGAAACGGCGAAGTTTCTTCAAACGATTCCGGGCAAATACTGCTCTTTTTTCAAAATTTCTTTTCCGTACCCGGCGACAAATTAAGCGAAACCGTTGTCTATGCGGCGACTTTTGTAATAAGAAAGTCCGCGCATATTTTTGAATACTTTGTGCTCGGCGTCCTTGTCAGCGGCAGCCTATATTCAAACAATCCACATAAAAAATCGGTCTTGACAGCATTTGTACTTTGTGTACTGTACCGGGCGAGCGACGAAATACACCAGCTTTTTGTGCCGGGCAGATCGGGAATGGTAAGGGATGTTTTCATTAATTCAATCGGAATTGCACTCGGCGTCTTTATTTATCGGGTTATCATCTCCACAATTTCCAAAAGAAAAAACGTTATTGAATAAAATGCAAATAAAGTATATAATACAAATAACAAATAAACCGAAAGGATTACAATTATGAAATATCAGGTTTCAGACAATGTAAAGGCGAAATTTGAGGCCCTCACAGCCTGTGAAAAGACTGTAAAGGCTCTCGATTTTATGAAAGAGGACAATGACAACATCATTGACAAACAGATCGAGCTCACTCTTATTCCTGCTCCGACATTCCAAGAACAGAAAAAGGCCGCACGACTCCTTGAAATGTTCAAAGAAGAGGGGCTTTCCGACTGTCATATCGACGATTACGGCAATGTTGTCGGTATCAGAAAAGGCACAGGCGGCGGAAAAACCGTGCTTGTAGAAGGTCATATGGACACTGTCTTCCCTATTGACACAAAGCTTGAAATCATCAAAGAAGACGGATTTATCAAATGTCCGGGCATCTGTGACGACACAAGGGGTGTTGCTTCCGTTCTGTCTACAATCCGTGCGCTAAACGCAGCCGGCATCGAAACAAAGGGCGATATCCACTTTGTAGGTACAGTTCAGGAAGAGGGCACCGGTGCTTTGAAAGGCATGCAGTACTATGTACAGCACCACCCTGAGCTGCAGGCTTCTATTTCCGTTGACGGCGACGGCTATCAGTCAATTACTTATGAGGCAACAGGTATTCAGACATACGAAGTCTCATTCCATGGTATTGGCGGTCATGCTTGCGGCGCTTTTGCAAAGGTTGCCAACCCTATCCACGCAGCCGGCAGAGCAATAGCAAAAATATCCGAATTTGAAGTACCGAAAGAGCCGATGACTACTTTTGCCATCACTAATCTTGAAGCCGGCTCGATAGAATCCGTTCACGCCATAGTAAAAGAGGCAAAAATCAGATTTAATTTCCGTTCAAATTCTCAGGTCGAACTTGAAAAGCTCAGAGACAGAATATTCGGGGCTATTGAAGAGGCCTGCAAAGAAGAAACAGACCGCTGGGGTATGGACACAATCACATATTCTGTTAAGCATATTTGCGATGTAAACGCGGGCAACCAGGATTCTCACGCTCCAATCGTAGAGGGCGCAATGATTGCTTCTAATTACCTAGGTTGCGAAGAGCCTGAGCTTGGCAACGGCGGCTCTACAAACTGCAACCGCGCTCTTGAGGCAGGTCTGCCTGCTGTTTGTCTCGGCGGCGGTATGGATTATGACTCCAAGTGCCACACACTTGAGGAGCAGTTCAGAATAGCCGACGCATATAAAGGCTGTCAGATAACTCTTCTTCTTGCTCTCCTCTGTGCCGGTACGGATGCCGCAGACAGCATTATTGAATAATATATTTTTTCAGCCCACTTAAACGAGTGGGCTGATTAATTTATATATGATAGTAATATCATATTTTAATAATATTCTGAAAAATAAAAGCTCGGATTCAACAAAAACATTGAATCCGAGTACATTTATAGAAAACGCCGAATAATTATCTGTAAAGATTTATGCTTTTAGCGATTTCTAAAACCTGCTCTTCCGTAAACACATCGCTGTCCAAATCAAAAGCAACATACACACCCAGACTGCTGTCATAGCAAATTACACCTTTGTTTATCTTTTCACCGTTTCCGCTTATAATAAAATTTGAATAATAAATGTTAACTATTGCAGTTTCGCAACCGTCTGATGAGTCAACAACGGTATAACTCTCACGAACATCAAAGAAATAGTCATTGCCGAGAGCAATCTGGTTGTAGATAGCTTGCGGAATAAAGTCCTCAGAAGTCAAGTCAGCAGGTATAATATTATAACCGACCGTACCCACGATGGCACTGTCGCCGTCGGCAATATTATAGACAGAGAACAAACCGCCAAATATCAAGGGATTATCAATATCTGAAGACATCACCTCAAACCGGTTAGGTAAAACAAAGTCTGCAGAAAAAGCATCTATACCGAGCACTTCATTATTAAAGTCTGTTACTTTATCAACACCGGACGGAAATAAAACGGAATAATAAAAAAAGCCGTCCGTAGTGTAGACGACTGTACTGTTGCTGCCGTTATCCCGAGATGAATCAGATGACACTTTATTTAATTTAGTACATCCTGAAAAAAACAAATATATAAATAACTAAACAAAAAATATAACTTTTCGTAATTACTCAAAAAAATTACAAAAAAAAGTGCCAGCACCGTCCTATCTTCCCGGGGCGTCGCCACCCAAGTATTTTCGGCGCTGCTCAGCTTAACTTCTGTGTTCGGCATGGGAACAGGTGGATCCTGAGCGCTATCAGCACTGGCTTTCAGCTTAGCTTTCTTTGCCTCGCTTCTCTTCTCTTGTATGAAGGTCTCACCTTCAAAACTAAATAATACTCTGTCAGAAATGCAGTATCCTGTTTGATTTATGATGTGGTCAAGCCCTCGACCTATTAGTACACCACTGCTTAACGCCTCACAACGCTTACACATAGTGCCTATCAACCTCGTAGTCTTCAAGGGGTCTTACTGCTTTCGCATGGGATATCTTATCTTTGGGTCGGTTTCACGCTTAGATGCTTTCAGCGTTTATCCGCTCCGCACATAGCTGCCCAGCTGTGCCACTGGCGTGACAACTGGTGCACCAGAGGTGCGTCCATCCCGGTCCTCTCGTACTAGGAACAGCACCCATCAAATATCCTGCGCCCACGACAGATAGGGACCGAACTGTCTCACGACGTTCTGAACCCAGCTCGCGTACCGCTTTAATTGGCGAACAGCCAAACCCTTGGGACCGAATTCAGCCCCAGGATGCGATGAGCCGACATCGAGGTGCCAAA
>JAQXIW010000007.1 GCA_029007985.1 Oscillospiraceae bacterium
GGGAAATAAAATCATCTATACTGTTGAAATCTTTTACCATAGCGTAGGTACATACCGTCACAAATTCTTCTCCGTTATGAGTAAAGGTTATTTCTTTTTGAATAGTATTACCGCCATCAACACCCTTATCCGGTGAAAAAAGCCAATAAGTATAGTTGTTTTCTTCTTTTGAAATATTTAAGGCTATATTTATCAATTCTTGATCAGATGTTATTTGTGAACAGTCTGTTTCTGAAGATACATTTTTATTTATGCTTTTGTTATTGTTTATATTGCAACCTGAAAAAACCGACAAAGAAATTGAAAAAATGATAATCATACAAATTATATAAATTCCTTTTTTCATCTGATATATCTCCTAAAAATTATATGTTTTATCGCACTGTTTAAGTTGCTTGCATTGCCAAATAACAGAATACTTGCCACTCTACCGCTTATTTACGGTTATTTATATATATTATATCACTAAAGAGTGGTTTATCCAAATTTATATATCCGTCAGATTTTCGTCCTGCGGAATTATCGGTTCTTAAGATAAAACAAAAACGACGGATGTGTTCCGGCTGATTTCCGATGTTGAAAACTCACAGGTTTTTTATTCTCTGCGGCGGAAAACAGGGCGTTCTGCCGCGGAAAACGGCGAAAAACTGCTCTTTTTTGCCCGAAATTAACAATGTTGACAAAAATGTTGAAAACTCTGTTGAAAGTGTTGAAAAGCCGGGGCACACTTTACAAACCGCAATAAAATTTACAAATTTGTAACAATGTGAACCACATAAAAATTGAATTATGTATGCCGAAATAGTATAATATAGGTTAAGATATTATGCGATTTTGAGAGGTTTTATGAAAGCATTGGTGGGATACACCGGGTTTGTGGGCTCAAACCTGTGTGAAAACGGCGGTTTTGACGCCCTTTACAATTCAAAAAACATTGAGAGCGGCTACGGCACCTGCCCGGATATTCTCTATTACCGGGGCGTTCCGCGGCAAAAGTTCATCGCCGATAAATTCCCGGAAAAAGATATGCGGATAATTGAAAACGCCTTTGAAAACATAAAGAAAATCAACCCGAAAAATGTGGTTTTGATATCGACGGTGGATGTTTACGGCGACACCGCAGGCAAGGACGAGGACGATGTCCCTCGGCCGCGCTCGGCTTACGGCGCAGACCGTCTGCGGCTGGAAAACAAGGTGAGAGCCGAGTACCCTAACGCCCTTGTGGTCAGATTGCCGGGGCTGTACGGCAAAAACCTGAAAAAGAATTTTATATACGACTACATAAACTTTGTGCCGGCTCTGCTCACCGACGCCAAAATCACGCAGCTGGCAGAAAAGCGCACCGACATCAAAAACTTTTACGCCGACAGGGGCGACGGTTTTTGGGCGGTAAAGGACGGCGCCGACAGAGAAAAGCTGACAGAAATTCTGAAAAAAGTGGAATTTTCCGCTTTGAATTTTACAGACAGCCGCGGCGTTTTCCAGTATTACAATCTGCGGCTGCTGGGCGGTCACATCGAAAAGGCGCTGGAAAACGGAATAAAGGTTTTGAACATCGCCACCGAGCCCGTTTCGATTGAGGATATATACAGAAAGCTGACGGGGCAGACCTTTGTAAATCACATTTCGGCAAATCCGCCGCGCTACGATTTCCGCACAAAATACGACCGGATTTTCGGCGGCAAAGACGGCTATATTCTCACCGCCGATTATGTGCTGGACGACATCAAAAAATTTGTTGAGGGTGCAAAATGAAATATTCGATTTCAAACATAGCTTGGGGCGAGGCGGACGACGGCAAAATGTACCGTATTCTCAAAGAAAACGGCTTTGACGGGGTAGAAATTGCGCCGACGAGACTATTCACAAACCCTTACGACAGACTTGAGGAAGCCCACCAATACATGTATATGCTGAAAAACAAATACGGTCTGGCGGTGTCCTCTATGCAGAGCATTTGGTACGGCGTGGGGCAAAACATTTTCGGCACGGCGGAGGACAGGCTTTTTCTGACGGATTACACAAAAAAGGCGATACTCTTTGCCGAGAGCATGAACTGTAAAAATCTGGTTTTCGGCTGCCCGAAAAACAGAAATATGCCCCGGGGCGCCGACATCGGCGTCGCAAAGGAATTTTTCAAAACGCTGGGCGACTTTGCCTATCGGCACGGCACAAACCTTGCCATAGAGCCTAACCCGACAATTTACAACACGAATTTTCTCAACTACACAAGGGACGCCTGTGAATTTGTCAGAGAGATTGACTCCAAGGGCTTGAAAGTCAACATAGATATGGGCACAATTATTCACAACGGCGAAAATCCGCACCTCGTTAAGACCTATAAGACGGTTGTAAACCACATACACATATCACGGCCGCATTTGGCGGTCATAGAGCCGTGCCGGGAATACCGGACTCTCAAAAAGGTGCTGGCAAAGACGGATTACGACGGCTACATTTCAATAGAGATGAAAAACACCGGCGACTTGCAAACGGTTGTCGGGAAAGTAAAATGGCTCAAAGAGTTCTTTTAAGATACATTTGATATTTGCATCGTTGTTCAATAAATAACGGTCGGTTTCCGACGGAGAAAGAAAAATGTTATACAAAAATATTAAGGGTGTGCCGGATTTTGAGTGTACGGAATTTGCGCCTAAAAGCAAAAAATACTGTCTGTGCATACCGATAATAAACGAAAAAGAGCATATTCGAATGGAGCTGGTCAGGGCCAAGCTCAAAAGAGTGCCGCAGATGTGCGACATAATTATATGCGACGGCGGCTCTACCGACGGCGGCACAGACCCGGATTTGCTGGCTACCCTGGGCGTAAACACGCTTTTGGTCAAAAAGGGCGCCGGCAAACAGGGGGCGCAGCTGCGCATGGGCTTTTATTGGGCTCTCGAAAGAGGCTATGAGGGCATAATCACCATAGACGGCAACAACAAGGACTCGATAGAGGATGTGTCAAAATTCACAGCCAAATTAGACGCCGGCTACGACTTTGTACAGGGCTCAAGATTTATAAAGGGCGGCCAGGCGATAAACACGCCTATTTCCAGACATTTGGCGGTCAAATTCATTCACGCCCCGGTCATCTCTCTGACGGCTCACGAGAGATTTACCGACACCACAAACAATTTCAGGGCATATTCAAAAAAATATCTCACACACCCTCTGGTACAGCCGTTCCGCGACATTTTTATGACTTATGAGCTGCTGGCGTACCTGTCCACCAGGGCTTCACAGCTGAAGCTCAAAACCTGTGAAGTGCCTGTCACCAGGGCGTACCCGAACGAGGGCAAAATACCGACGAAGATAAGCCCGCTGAAAGGCAACGCTGAGCTGATGAAAATTCTGATGGCAAATGCCATGGGCAAATACAATCCTAAATAGACGGGGCAAAAAATGACATACGACAAAATTATCATCGGCGCCGGGTTATACGGCCTGTACAGCGCCGTATACTGCGGCAAAAAGGGCGAAAGCGTTTTGGTACTGGAATGTGATTCCGTGCCCTTTGCCCGAGCCACATATATAAATCAGGCGAGAGTTCACATGGGCTACCACTACCCTCGCTCAATTTCTACAGCCTCTAAAAGCCGCGGATATTTCGACAGGTTCTGTCGGGAC
>JAQXIW010000008.1 GCA_029007985.1 Oscillospiraceae bacterium
GCTGAAATGCAATTTTTCTTGCATTTTTTGTAAATAAAATCGCACTATTTGTAAAGTAGTTGCATTTTTGTAATTGTACTTGCACAATTTGTAAATTGTGTGCACATTTATCCGCAGTTATTGCATATAAAATGTTTTGTAAATCATCTTGCATTTTTTTGCAAGGTTGTTGCACATAATATTTCACACGGCAAACAAAGGGTTAGCAAATAATTTTCACTTTTGTAATAGTGGATGCCCCTTTTTTTGTACCATATTACTGGGTATCCGTTTAAATAATAACTTTTAATTAAATTACTTATTAATCCTGTACCAACGTAACGGGTCGGGATGTATTTGCACCCATAAGAAAATCAATCATGAGGCTGCATTCAACAAAATACATTGTAAGCAGTACTCCCCCCCTTGTGAGCCAATTACAGAATCTATCTGAATGGTATACCGCTCAACAATATCGCGATATTCAATTTTTTAACTATCATCGTATTATTATCCGATTATTATCAGCAATACAGTAATATTCTTCATAACATGTTTTCAATATATACAAAGCTAATATCAGTATATCTTTAATTTTCAAAAAAGAATCATATATGTCGTAATTGACATATATGATATCTTTTCTATTACGCTGAATTTAGCGGTTACGCTGTAGTCGGTTATTTAGAACTTATACTGAACAAATTATTCAAAGCCTTCATCAAATCATCAATTGAGATTGGTTTTGTCAGGAACCCATTCATGCCACAGAGTTCTGCTTCTTTTCGATCTTGGTCAAAGGCGTTTGCAGTCATTGCAAGTATAGGTATTGATGAAATAGATGCATTGTCCAGCTCTCTAATACTCTTTGTTGCATCATATCCGTTCATTATAGGCATCTGAATATCCATTAGCACTAAATCATAATATCCCGGTGCGGACTGAGCCACTTTTTCAAGCGCCTGTGCGCCGTTTTCTGCTTCTTCAACTAACAAATTGAACTTACTGAGTATTTCACAGGCAATCTCACGGTTTAGTTCGTTATCTTCGACGAGTAATATTCGTTTGCCTCTGAATATTGCGTAGTCGGCATCATTTGATTCCGATGTATTTTCGGTTATATTTTGTCCTATTGAAGACAGCAATGTATTGCGCAAATCAGACATAAAGATAGGCTTTGAACAAAATGCGGTTACACCTGCCTCTTTGGCTTCCGCTTCAATATCTGACCAGTCATAAGCGGTAAGAATAATTATCGGTGCATTCTCGCCCAATGCACGTATTTGTCTGGTCACTTCTATTCCGTTCAAATCCGGCAGTTTCCAGTCAATAATATATACATGGAAAGAATCATTCAGCTCTATGGCCTGTTTAGCTCTTAATATTGCCTCCTTACCGGACAGCGTCCATTCTGAGCGCATACCTACTTTTGCAAGCATTTTGGTCATATTATCACAGGTGTCAAAATTATCATCAACAACCAGAGCTCGCAAATTTTCCAGTTCTTTGATTTTTTCTACAATCTTCTGTTCAGACCGCAGTCTTAATGTGAGACAGACAGTAAATTCGCTGCCCTTACCCGGTTCGGTATTAACCTCAATTGTACCGCCCATCATATCGACAATATTTTTTGATATTGCCATGCCGAGTCCCGTGCCTTGTATGCGGCTGACTGTTGAGGTTCTCTCACGCTCAAACGGTTCAAATATGTGCTCGGCAAATTCTTTACTCATACCGATACCATTGTCTTTTACTCGGATAATGTATTTGGCAGTTCCCGGCGTTTCGCTTTCCTTTTGTTCAACTTTGACGGATACTATGCCGCCCGCCGGTGTAAATTTAATGGCATTAGAGAGTAAATTAAGTAATACTTGATTGAGTCTGGTTTTGTCACAGTAAACATCTTCATTTGAAACATCCATAATATCCATATAGAGTTCAAGTTGTTTTGCGTACATTTGTCCGTTGATAATTGTTTTAATATCGTGGAAAATATCCGCAAGATTTACTTCTTGTTCTTCAAGCCGGATTTTACCGCTTTCAATTCGGCTCATGTCAAGAACATCGTTTATAAGCGAAAGCAAATGATTACTTGATGACAATATTTTAGACAAATATCCTTTTACCTTTTCGGCATCGGTAATATTGGCTATTGCAATAGTTGTAAAACCGATAATAGCATTCATAGGCGTGCGAATATCGTGTGACATATTGCTCAGGAATGTACTCTTTGCACGGTTCGCGTTGCGGGCGGCATTCACCGCATCCTCGAGTTTTTGATTGGTTATTTTTTCTTTGGTGCGGTCGGACATTACCAAAATATACTTTTTGACATTGGAAATCATACGGCAAATAACGGTGATTTTAAACCACATAATCTCGTTTGTTTTCCGATGGACATACTCTCTCTGCACAACAATTTGTTCACCGGGCTGAATGTCATCCAAACGGTCAAAGATAAGCACAGTGTCACTGTCTCTGACTAAGTTGTCGAGGACGCGTATATTATTTTTTGCTTCTTTTTCGGAAATACCCACTAATCGCTCAATATTCGGGCTGATATAATTGACTTCGTAATTTTTGCTGTTAAGCATGATGAAAATATCGTCAACATTATTTGACAGATTATCAAAAAGCTCTTCTCTGTACTGAATTTCTGTATCTTTATTTTGAAGATTTATGCGGTATCTCCAAATCAAGAAAATTACAAAGATCAACCATACGGCCGTGAACCCTGAAGCAACAAGTTTGACCGAGTTTGCTTGTAAATCTTCCATACTGGCATTTACAACGCTTGTCGGAACAAGACCGAGAATCATCCATTGCTCAACATTAGTAGGCTCGTACACAAGATAATACATTATGTCGTCAATCTTTATCTGCTGTGCACCTTTTATACCGTTTTTGAAGTCGTATTTTATTTCTTCAATCTGACTTGAGGCCAATTCAGATTTATCTATCAACATACCGATAAAGTTGTATACACTCGGCATATTTTCGGCAGAGTTTTCAACAATGACACGACCGTCCGGATGAACAAGATAACTGCTCATTTTACCGTCAAACGATGTGATTTCCAAAGTTTTTACCAAATCCTCATTATTAAAAGTAATAGCTATTGCCTCGTATTCAAAGCCTTTGTAAGTTCCTTTTTCACACGGAATGGCAAAAACCATAATTTCCGGTTTGTTTGGAACAACAGACATAATCACAATGTCTTCTTTGTCAACAATGAGTTTCGGCAGTTTATCTTTCAGGTCGAGGAACCCTCTTGCACCACCTATTGTCTGATAGTCACCTTCGCGAGAGATAAAGTAAAAGTTTGTGTATTCCACTTCTTTTCTTGTGCTTTCAAGAAAGTCTTCTATTTCGTTATCGTCTTCAATATCGTCGAGATAAGGCACCCACATACGCATAATGGCCCAGTTTCTCCCAACGAGAGAATGAAGAGACTTATTTGTCCGCGTACAGATTTCCGCCAGATGAGATGTGCTTTCGGCATAAATGGTTTGAGATGTATAATTAAGGCTTTTTATACTGGCAATTGAAACACTAAATACAAATGCTAACAATACAAAAGCGAGAGACAGTCTTTTCTTCAAAAGTATCTCCTCCAAATTTAGGAAATAATCGGAACTTATTCAATAGTAATATAATCTGTAGGCTCTATAAGTTGACGGCACGCATTGACGCTTTCAAGCATACAGTTATAGCTGTTGGAGGACTGTACGCTTTCCATTTCCCTTTTACCCTTCAAATCCTCAGGCATCGGACAATTGCAGTATGCCGGGTCTGTAATCATTAAGTCTTCGCCTACCAACAAAACATTGTAAAGGCGGTCCTTTTCCAAAGCTTTTCCGTTAACGGTTATGTTTTCCAATGTGTACGTGCCGTCTTTATTGTCCTTAACCGTATACTCCATTCCGGCGGTTACAGGCAGCCAGTGAAAGTGTCTGACAGGGTTTGAACCGTCTTCCTTAACATTTATCAGCCATTCCATGAGACGCTGAATCTCCTCGCCGGTGTAATCACAGCGATAGGCAATATTCTTGGATTTCATAAGCCATTTAAGCTGTTGGAGAGTATAGACGCCCTCAAAAATCGGGGCAGTAACAGCACCGCTATAGCAGACGGCAATTTCCTCACCTGTGCCTGCAAGCATAGTATTGAGCAAAGATGAGGCGGACGGAATACCGTGTTCGCTGAACTCAAATGGATAGGCGTCTGTTTGAGTAATAAGAACCTCTTCGTCCGGGTCGGCTTTCGGCTTTGTAATCTGCAGATTAAATTCTTCATATGCCTCTTTCGGAGTATATGTGCGATCTAACATCTTCCTTGTCACATTTTTGGAAACGGTAAAGAATTCCGTTGAAGCAAGACGAATATACATTCGGTTGTTTTCGACACAATCGGCAATGTATTTCATCGTATCGTTAAAATTGATATTCACAATTTTGTTGTAAGACAGGACTGATGCGTTTAAGGCAAGTTTTCTTTGACCTTCTTCGCTGAATATTGCTTTGAGTACAGCGACTACGGCCTCTTTTTTTGCACTGTCTTTCTCTACATTTTTAGATACGGCAAATTGACAAATAGGATATGTGAGCACCCAGTTCTTTTCACTCGTCTCGCCGAAGTAAGGCAACATCGCGGTGTTCAATCCGTGCACTGAATTAGCAACGGTGCAATCGTTTGCGGTGCCGCGCATTATCGCGACCTTTCCGCTCAAGAATTGAGTGGACACATCGGTCCAAGTGTTTTCGGAATCCGCCGGTACGGTTTTGACATCGTCCAGGTATTTCCGAAATTTATCAAAAACTATCGGCCACACCTTTTCGTCGAGACCAACCCGCTGTTCGGCTGTTTCGCTTTCATAAGTGCGGCGCCACATTGTGCCGCTCAAACTCATAAGCTCAGGAATTGAACAACCCTGCATTAATTCAAGACATGTGTAGTCGGCACTCCAGTCGGCCGCAAATCCCTTTACGCCTTCTGCTTCAAATGCATCTATCGCCCGAACAAATTCATCATAATTTGTAGGGATAGGAATATTGTACTCATTAAACAAATCCAGATTTGCGACATATCCGTCTACGTCGGCACAACCCGGTAGCCAGCGGATAGAGCCATCAAGTTCGCGGTTGTTTTCCAAATAGCTTTCATAGAATGTGCCGGCTAATTCTGTTTGATTCAAATCCATCAATTTATCGGAAAGATTGGCGGCGTCATTTATAGAAAAACGGCGGCAGGTAATAATATCCGGTAAATCGTTACCTCGATTTGCCAAATCGGTATAATATGCCATCGAATTGTATGAAACAACAAATGTAAAGTCGATATCCGGGAACTTTTCTTCGAGCCAAGGAGTCAGTTCCCTTGTCATATTTTTATCCCAAAGGTACATGGTTATTTCTGTTTTGCCGTTGTTTGGCTTGTCCATTGCCCGGCAGCCGCACAAGCCGAGGACAATCATAATTGCAAAAACAATTGCAGCGATTCTTTTTTTCATTGATTCTCTCCTTTAAAATAATTGTGTCAAGAAAAATACAATAATTCAGTATAAAACAACGGATTTGGAAATATATTCGGCAGAATATAACAAGATAAATAAGCCGTGCGGATAAAACTGTATCTAAATATTAGGATAAAATAACAGAAGATAGTCCTGTATACTTGTCGATATTTTTCTTAACAAAGTTATGATATTAATATAACATAATAATAATTGATAATCAACATAAGATTCTTATTATAATTATATAATTGCTATATACGGCCTTATTTCGGTAAAAAAAATAAAAGCGGTTACCGAAAACCGCGTTTATATAAAATATGAAAAGAATAAACTGTAAAACAAAATACACCAAGGCTTGCTGACCAGGATTATCAGCACAAATTTCTTTGTAGACATTTTTATCAGTCCGGAGAAATAACAAAGAAAATCGTCCGGGGCGAGAGGCAGAAGTATTGACAAAAACAGGAGAATCAAATAGTTTTTGCTCTTGTTGATTTTTTCTATCGTCGATTCGTATTTTTCCATAGGTATCAGTTTGGCTACTAAATTTGTACCGTAACGCTTTGCCAAAAAGAACGCTATTATGCTGCCGGCGCTTATGCCTATATAGTTTATCAAAAATCCGCCCGTCGACCCAAACAGCACCGCACCCACTATACAGCCTGTCATACCCGGCACAACCGGCAAAACCACCTGGACAACCTGTATCAGTGTCAGCAAAACAGGCCGAAACATCCCGTAAGAATTTACATATTCTCTCATACTGTCTATTGACGAAAAATGCCCGTCCATCCGACCTTTTGCCACAAACAAAGCGGATATGCATAAAAGCAAAATGCCGAATATTAAAAAGAAATTTTTTATCAGGTCTTCTTTTGAAATTCTCTTTGTTTCCATAGTTTATCTCCTTCTGTCTGTATGATAGCACACAGATTTTAATAGACAGTGTTTGGAATATAAAGAAAGATTTAAGAAACGGTAAACATTTATATAACAAACATAACCCGGGAATCACAAACATTGCAGTTACTCTTATGTTTATTGTTGTCTGTAATTCTATAATGTCGTATAATAGTGTTTATTAGTTTACCGATAAGGAGAAATCAATTATGAAATATGTTCTTTCAGAAAGAGAGCCGAAACTTGCCTGCAAGTATTTTGAGGAATTGGCTGCAATTCCGCGCGGCTCAAGGAATGAGCTCGAAGCCGCAAAATTCGTCGAGGCAAGAGCGAAAGAATTAGGCTTGTTTGTCGTCAGAAATGACATGCACGATGTATATGTCAGAAAACCTGCCACCCCGGGCTATGAGCATTTGCCTTCCCTGCTGTTACAGGCTCATCTCGATATGGTTTGTGAAAAGAATGCCGACTCTGCTCACGACTTCACAAAAGACGGTTTGGATTTGGTTCTAAACGGCGATATTCTTACCGCAAACGGCACAACTCTCGGCGCCGACGATGGCAAGGGCTGTGCATATATGCTGGCTCTTATGGATGAGGATTCCGACAAATTCCCTCACCCGCAGCTTGAATTTTTATTCACTTCCTGTGAGGAAGTAGGCTTTTTCGGCGCGCTTGCCCAGGATTACTCTCTAATTTCCGCAAGAAGAATGATTGGTCTTGACGCCGGCCCTGAGGACGCTGTTTCCACCACATCTGCCGGCGCACAGGAAGTCAATCTTTTTGTACCGGTCGAGTACGAAGACGCGTGCGGAGATGTGTTGAAAGTATCCGTCGGCGGCTTGCTCGGCGGTCATTCTGCCATGTGCATTACCGATGAAAAGGCAAACGCCAATAAGCTGATGGCAAGACTTCTTCACAACGCTTCAACGGTAGCGGATTTCAGACTGTGCAACATTAAAGGCGGCCTGATGTTCAACGCCATTCCGCGCGAGGCCGTCGCGGTGGTGGCCGTAAAACCTGAGGACAAAGACGCATTTGTGGGTAAAATCAACGAAGTCTACGAGGCTCTTAAAGTTGAATACGCCGCGTCGGACAAAAATCTGACGGTGACGGTTGAAAATGCCGAAGCGGACAAAATGTTTACGGCAAAACTCACAAAGACAGTTATCGACACAATGTACCTTGTATACAACGGCGTTTTGATGATGAATAAACTGGTTGACGGTCTGCCTGTCACATCTACAAACATGGGCGTTGTAAAAACTCTTGAGGACAAAGTACAGATTGTCACATTTACCCGTTCGTCGTCAAAAACTCTCAACGACGAGCTGGTTGAACACATGACATATACAGCAAAACTCTGCGGTATGACAGAGGTTAAGCTCGGCGACTGGCTCGCAGCATGGCCGTACAACCCGGACAGCCAAATGAGAGCTCTCGCGCAAAGAATGTACAAAGAAAAACACGGTAAAGAAATGCGCGAAATAGCCGTTCACGGCGGCCTCGAGCTTGGTCTTTTTTCCGAAAGAATGCCGGGTATGGATATTGTCACTCTCGGCCCAAACGGCGGTGACGCTCACACAATAACCGAATGGATGGATATGGCGTCGTTTGAAAGAGTATATAATTTTATAAAAGAGTTTATAGAAGAACTGACAAAAGAATAACAGTATCAAGCGGCAGATGAAAATCTGCCGTTTTTATGCGTTAATGGTGATTTTGCACATTAGTTTTTAGAAATCCATTCAATATTTTTACTTCGTTTATCTGAATTTTTATATCGGAAATATATACAAATTACCGAAACAATGTTAAAATATTAAAGTATTTGTGTCATTGATTACACTTAAACAGGAGAATTTCTTTGAAAAAAATAGACTGCCATACTCACATAATAAATGAGAAAATCAGAGATGAATATTTTTCAAAAACCGACGGATATGCGATTGTCATGCAGTTTTTGCCTAAATTCTGCAATGATGAAATAAAGGATAACAGCATCGAATTAGTCAAAAATGACGGGAGACTGTTCCTTTCCCCTGTCGTCGATATTTCCATGCCTATAAAACCACAGTTGGACAGGATAGAAAAAATAATTGACGAGAAAACAGTGGGATTGAAAGTTTTCCTTTCCTATCAAACCGGCAAGGCAAACGATGAAAGGCTTTTTCCGATGTATGATTTTGCAAAAAAGCACGGGCTTTCGGTTACGTTTCACACGGGCTCCTGCGCTTTACAGCTGCCGTCGGACAATGATATTGACGGCTCAAACGCAAAATACATTGCCGAGGTTGCGAAAAAATATCCGGATGTCAATTTTATCGTCGCCCACATGGACGACCCAAGATTTGACGAGTGTATGCTGCTGTTGAAGGATAATCCGAACATGTATACGGATTTTTGCGGCGCATACGAGCCGGGCTACCCTGAGTTTGACAACATTGACTGGGCAATCGGCAACTTTGCAAAGGCGATAAATCAATACCCGGACAGCTACAAACAGATTTTATACGGTACGGACTTTTGTCCGCCTATAAATCTGACCTGTATTGACGAGTACGACAGGACGATAGAGGGCATTTTCAGTGAAGATAAATTCGACGATATTTATTATAACAACTGCCTGAATGCCTTCCCTAAAATCAAGGAATATTTCAATAAAAAAGACGGAGAGATAAAATGAATAAAGAAAAGATTAAGAGCTTTCTTGGCTCGTTTACGACCTATCAAAAATGCTACCTCGGGGCGGTTTTAATACTCACGGCAATTTTTGCTATTTTCTTCCCGGATATGATGCTGGAAAATACAGACTCAACCCTTGCGGTGGTCTGCTCTGTTATTACGGTTATTGCCAACCCCCTCTGCGAACTTTTGATTTCAAAACAGTCAAAGCTCAATTTTGTTGTGGACTTTTTCCTTATTGAGCTGACTTATATTGTTATTTGTTTGAATCAGGGCTGGTATACGCTTATGATTACGGTTATTTTCTTCTGGATGCCTATTGATGTAATATCGTATATCAACTGGACAAAGCACCCTGACAGAGAAGAAGAAAATCTGACAGAGGTAAAGAGACTGCGCCCGAAATACGCCCTGCTGATGACGGTTGCAATTATTGCATTCGGCTGTATTATGGGCTTTATTATGACTCACATTCCGGGCTCGCAGGACCCATTCCTTGAGGCCTTTGCCTCCGGCGTGGGTATGGCAAACGGTATTCTGTTGCTTTTGAGATACCACGAACAGTGGATTGCTTGGCTTATTACAACAATACTGTATATTTTCATGGATATATCCGGCGGTGCATATATCCTGCTTATAACGGAATTTGCAATGCTAATCAACACGGTTTACGGCTTTGTAAAGTGGTGGATTTACACAAATAAACACAACACGGTTATCTGACTTTATGCGAAGCTTTCGGGCTTCGCTTTTGTGCGTTTGGATTCAAGTTTTATAATATTTAATTTTTTGATTTACTGCCATAAAATTCATAATTAGTGTTATTTATGGATATTATTTGTATTTATTTGGTATTATTGTAGAAATATCATACTTTACTTTGTGTACTATTTGTAAATTTTTACATATATACTTTACATAATAAACAAGTGTATATTATAATATAATTAATTATAAGAATGAGGTAATATGATATGAAATGGAATATAGTATGCGATTCTGCCTGTGATATTCTCACATTGAAACACATGAGAGAAGACACAATGTTCAGCATCGCTCCGATAAAAGTAAGACTGGGCGACAAAGAGTATTCAGACGATGAAAACCTTGATGTCGAGGGCTTGATTGCGGATATGAAAGTCAATAAAGGCCCTGCGTCTTCGGCTTGTCCGGCTCCTTTTGAATACGCGGATTTATTTATGAAAGCAGACAACACTATCTGCATCACAATTACAAAACAACTGTCCGGCTGTTACAATTCCGCCGCTACCGCTAAGGAAATGGTACTTGAACAGCACCCTGAAAAGAAAATTCACATTGTCAACTCAAGAGCCACATCCGGCGAGCTGATTTTGCTTGCAATGAAAGTAAACGAGCTTATAAATCGGGACAAAACTTTTGAAGAAGTAGTAAACGAGATTGAACAGTACAATCAGGGATTACAGCTTACATTCTGTCTTAGCTCTTACGATGCGCTGATTAAAGCGGGCAGAATGAGCCCAATAGTCGGCTCTGTTGCATCCGCACTCAAAATCAAGGCTATTGCTATCAGAACCGTGCAAGGTGAAATATCCGTCGTAGGCAAAGTCAGGGGCGAAAACGCCGCACTCAATTATATGCTAAAGCAGATGAGTGAGGTAAAGGATTTGACAAAGGCCAAAATTATTATCAGCCATTGTCACTATGAAGAGGGCGCAAAAAAGATGAAGACTATGTTGAACGAAATGGGCGCATACAACGTCTTTATTCTCCCGACAAGAGGTCTTTGCTCTTATTACACCGGCGAGGGTGGAATCATCATAGCGTATTAAAAATATACAGGCTCGTCAGAGCCTGTATTTTTATCTGCCGCAAAAATTCCTTAGAATATCCGACGGCACAATTGCCCCGTCGTCATTGTACGGGTTAAAATACGCGCCGAAAATTTCTCTGTCATCCATAAGCATATTCAAAAATTCGTGTATTTTAACCGTCGTGAAAATCTCATCGTCCGGCAATTTTTCGCCCGGGATACAGGCGATATACAAAAATTTACTGTCGTTGTACTGCCGCAACGAATAAAGAGTTTTTCCGTTTTCCGCAAAGGTTATCGGGACAAACAGATTTATTTCTGCATTTTCTTCGCTAAGCAAACTCAACAGAAAATTTTTGTAGCTTTCACCGGTTTTCCGCCGTTTGTACTGTTTTAACCGATAATAGAGTGAGTTTTCCATAAATAAATCCAAAGTAATTTCGTAAAGCAAGATAACTTTACTTAAAAATAAATGTCCGAATACTTATTTTTCAGGTATTCCGTGTAGTATTTCGGTGAAAATACACCGCCGCAAAGGCTTTCTGCCAACCGGTGAGGCTCTTTGAGGCAACCGTATTTCCAAACTCTGTTTTTAAGTTCTTCCGACAGAGATGATAAATCGCCTTTTCTTATGTCGGAATAAATATCTTTTGTCTTTTGAATATCCGAAATTGCCTGTGCGCCGTATGCAGAGCCGAGCGCATAGCTCGGGAAATACCCGATACTGCCCTGTGACCAGTGAATATCCTGTAAAACGCCGTGGGCGTCGTCAGGCACCTCTATTCCGAGATATTCTTTGTATTTTTCATTCCATGCTTTCGGCAAGTCCTTTACAGATAATTTGCCGTGAATCAAATCTTTTTCAATCTCGTATCTTACCATTATGTGTAAAGGGTAAGTGAGCTCGTCGGCTTCCGTGCGGATAAGGCCCGGCTCGGCTTTGTTTACGGCTTTGTAAAAATCGTCTTCCGTAACACTTTCCAGCTGCGTCGGGAAGAGTTCCTTCAATTTAGGGAAAAGGAAATGAATAAAATCACGGCTCCTGCCCACATAATTTTCAAATGTGCGGCTTTGACATTCGTGAATACCCATTGTGGATCCGCCGGACAACACGGTATAGTCCAATTCCGGCGCGATATTCAGTTCATACAGAGCGTGACCGCCTTCGTGGGCAACACTGTACAGGTTAGACACCATATCTCTCTGCTTGTAATGTGTTGTTATGCGCACATCGTTGCGGTTAAAATTGATTGTGAACGGGTGCTCCGCCTCGCCGATTGCACAGTGAGCCGGCGAGAGCCCCCATGTTTTCATAATAAATGATGACAATTCCTTCTGCTTGTCCAAAGGCCAGTCGTTGTCGAGCCATTCAGTGTTGATTACTCTGCCCTTTTCTTTTATCTTTGCCAACAGCGGTACGACAGTCTCTCTCAACTCGGCAAAAAATTCATCGCATTTTTCTATTGTCAGTCCCCTTTCAAATCTGTTGAGCAGCACTTCGTACGGGTCTTTTTTATCGTCAATATATTCGGCCTGTTTTTTTACCGACTCAACAATTTTTTCAAGGTACGGGGCGAATGAATCAAAGTCGTTGTTCTGTTTTGCCCTAACCCAGGCAGGCATAGATTCCTGACAGAGTCGTGAAAACGCCCGGTATTCGTCCCGCGGGATTTTTGCGGTCTCTTCATATTCGATTCTCAGTTCTCTGACCTCAGCCAAAAGCTGTTCGTCGCCGCTTTCCTTTGCCTCTTTTTCGGCTCGGTTGAGCAAATCCGCTGTTCTGTCGTTTACAAGCAAATCAAATTCCACTCTTGACAATACCTCTACGGCTTCTGCTCTGCCCCGCGACGAATCGTAAGGAGCAACCGTCTCGTTGTCATAGTCGATAACGGCGTTTGCATATCTGTAAGCATACAGCGTTTTTTCAAGTTTTCTCAATTCTTCTTTTGCAGTCATAATTGTATCCCCCATCGTTTAATAATCACATTATACCACAAAAAGAGTCGGTGTAAAACCGACTCGATTGATTATATCTCTTTTGTTTTCCACTCGCCCTTGGCGTACTTTCTCCAAAACAGCAACATTCTGACAATGTTGTCTGTATCCATGGCGATAATGACATAGTGTATGCCTAAGCCCATTACTCTGATAAGTACGGTAGCGCCCAGCACTCTGACGCCCCACATAGACGCGAGAGTGATTATCAAAGGCGATTTCGTATCGCCTGCGCCTCTCAAAGCGCCCGAGTGAATCATTGATACAATGTACGGCGCCTGAATAACGGCAAGCAATTTTACCAGTTCACCGCCGGTTTTGATGACTTCGGCGTCCGGCGTGAAAAGTGCAACAAGTTGATTGGAAAATATCGCCATAATTGACGCGAGCACAATCATAACCGACACGGCAATTCTTATGGCACGCGTCACATATTTTTCCGCCATATCCGGTCGTCTTGCACCCATTGACTGACCCACAAGCGTGGTAGACGCCTGTTGGAAAGCAAAACCCGGCATAATGCAGAAGGACTCAACCGTTGCCGCAAGCGAATTTGAAGCAATAGCGACTGTGCCCAGGGAGGATACTGTTGAAGCAATAATGACCGAAGCGCCCGACATGGTAAATCTTTCCAGCATTACCGGAATTGATACGGACATAACCTGTTCCATATCCTTTTCTTGCAGTTTGAAACTGTCTTTCAGACTTATTTTGATGTCGGATTCCCTTGTGAATGTTAAAAACAACAGAACAAATGCACCCACGGCAATGGTGGCGGCAGATGATATAGCCGCACCCCTTACGCCGAGACCCGCGCCCCAAACGGTAAAGGACTTGCCGAACAAGTTTACATCGTGAGTCGGGTAAATCAAAAGATAGTTGCCGACAACATTTGAGAGATTGACGCCGGTGTTAATATACATCGGTGTTTTAGTGTCTCCGAATCCGCGGTAAATGGCGGTGAGCACCATTGTAACCGTTCTGAATATCATTGATACGGCCATGACCTGATTGTACTGTGTGGCGAGCACGAGAACATCCGGCTCTGCGCCCATCCATCTCGGTACAGGCTCCGAAAGGAAGAAGCACAGTATCGCCAAAGGTATGCCGAGCATAAGAACTGTGACGAGAGCCTGTCTCGTGAGAGAATTTGCTCTTTTTATGTCTTTTGCTCCTACACTGCGAGCTATTAAAACGGTAAAGCCCATGCCGAAGGACATTACGATGCCGTTTATCATCATCATAGGCGTCATTGAGATTGAGACCGACGCGGTGGCAACCTTGCCCAGAGAGCCGACCATCGCCGTGTCAACCGACGACACAAGCGTAGCCAGCAGCTGTTCAATCAAAACAGGCCAAGCAAGATATAGTATAGTTTTTGTAGGGCTGACTCTGTCGTCAACCAACTGTCTTGAAGCCATTTCTGTAAAACCTCTTAATATAATATACCTTTTAAGTATACCATTTTTTGTAAAAAAATCAATTACTATTCCATAAAAAACGGCTGAAACAGCCGTTTTACATAAATTATAATTGAGATATTGCGTTCATAAGCCGCGGTATCATCTGCTTTTTTCTCGATACTACTCCCGGACATTCAAATGATTCTTCGTCTGCTTTTGACCGTGTATCGACAAAAGCAAGTTTCATTGTGCGCAAAGCATCTCTGCCACAAAAAATAATTTCCGATGATTCGGTCATTATATTCGTCAGCATAAAGAACATCATATCACAGTTTTGCTCGGAAAGGAATCTGTCCATTTCCGGCACAAGTTTATCCTTTGCTGCTTTGAGCCCCTCTTTGCTCATTGAAGATATCTGGCCTACGCCGAAATCCACGGAATTAGATGCAAATTTTTTGAAATCCATAAAGAAAATTTCATCCGGTGTGGCCTGTGACAGATTTGAGCCGGCCTCAAACATTTCCGACGCGTAGTCGTCGATATTGTCGATATGAGCAATTTCCCGCAGCTTTGTTGCCCGTGTTCGGTCCGCTGCCGTACATGTAGGAGATCGGAAAGCAAGAGTGTCCGACAAAATAGCCGACAAAAGCAACCCGGCAATATTTTGCGGAATGTCAATACCGTTTTCAAGGAACATTCCGTAAAGTATTGTGGCTGTGCAGCCGACCGCCATATTCCTAAAGAAAATCGGAGAGGAGGTCTCAATGTTACCGATTCTGTGGTGGTCTACAATTTCCAATATTTCCGCGGTTTCAAAACCGGAAACCGCCTGGCTTTTCTCGTTGTGGTCTACTAAAATCAGCTTTCTCTTTTTGGCGGTGAGGAGATTGTGTCGTGATACCATACCGGCATATCTGCCCTTTTCATCAATTACAGGAAAGTTTCTGTATCTTTTTTCGCTCATCACATCTTTTACATCGTCGAGAAAATCGTCCGTTGAGAATGTTGTGAGCGTGCCCCTGTTCATAAAGTGTCCGACCGGGATGGATTGGTTCATCAGTCTGGCGAGAGTATAGGTGTCGAAGTCGGACTCAATGATTTTTATAGAACTTTTTTCGGCTATCATTTTAATGGAATCCGTTGCATGGGTGCCGCCCGAGATTATAATGCAATCCGCCCCGGCTTCTATGGCACAGAGCTGAGATTCGCTTCTGTTGCCGACGATGACAATATCGCCTTTTTCGATATACCGGCGCATGACATCCGGGTTTTGAGCGCCGATGAGTACTTTGCCGCCGCACACCGAGTCTTTTTCGTCGCCGACAACCATTTTGCCGTTTATCGTTTCAATTATGTTTTTATACGGCGTCTTTGCTTCGCCGATGATTTTGCTGTCGTAGACCTCCATATAGGACTGGGTGATGTCGCCCATTGTCAAAAGGCCGGACAGCTTATTCTTTTCCGTAATTACAGCAAGCGACACAGCCTTCATTTCGTGCATGTATTCCCATGCTTTTTTCATTGAATCAGATTCCGAAATGCCCTTGAGGGCGGTAATTTCCATATCTCTGACTCTCGCCCTGACATCCTCTACAAGAATCGGGGCTTCAATATTGAATTTATCCAAAACAAACCGAGTTTCCGGGCTGACTTTACCGGCTCTGGAGGCCACATATACATTTCCGTCGTCGAGTTGATTCTTCAAATATGTGTATGCAATGGCAGAACATATTGAGTCGGTATCCGGATTTTTATGGCCAATAACATTAACCGTATTGTTGTTTGTCATTGTTTTTCTCCTGTATAATTTAATTAAGCACCTAATTATACATTAAATAATTAGATAAATCAATGAATAATTTAATAATTATTAAATGACGGGATAGTGCGACAATTCCTCTCGAATATCGGTGTCGTATTCTGTTTCTGTTGAATATATTTTACATATATCACAGGCGGCCGCAGCATCTGGCACTTCGTTTTTGATATAAAACAAAGTGAATAACAGCTGTAAATAGCACACGGAAATAAGGGCATAATTTACTTTTGAAAATATGTCGTCGTCCGAAAAAGCCTGTGTAAAATAGCGGTAGACAAAATAGTGTAACAGCCTTGCAAACCGTTTTTTGTCTTTATACCGTGAAATAAAGGATTTTCTGAATTTGAGGACATCTGTGATATTGTCTTTAATCAAGATAAGCATTTCTTGCCATCGGCTGTCAATTATTTCAAAAGAAAGTAAGGTATCCGTCAAAGCCATAATGTTTTCTTTTGTAAAAAACCGTGATACAAAATCGTATTTATAGCCGTCACAAACAATGCCACCGCATATAAAAATGCTGTCGTATTCGTCTTGTATTTTGAGGGCCGCATTGCAAACGGCGTTTGTGATTTCGTCAATGTCCGAATCAATATTGTTTTTAATTATCGAAAATATTTCTTCTCTTTTTTCAAGGAGAAAATTTTCGACTGCAATATCCGTTTCGGAATAATCCTCATCTGTTATTTCGTCTGTCTCATATTCCGAAAAAGTCAAATCGTTTTCGGCGGATATTACAAGTCTTGCAACCTCCTCACAGCAAATACCCATTCCTGCCTCTCTGCCGTTTGAATACCAATTATACCAACGCGGGTGCTCTCGGCAGATGGCGCCTATATGCTCTTCACCCAGCCGGGAATATAGGCTGCACAATTTATTCTCCGTCAAAAACGGACAAAAGCCGTGCTCGTTCAGTTTAATATATCTTCCGTCTTTGCCCTGTATGATGTTAGAAAGCAACTTTTTGCCCAATTCGCCGCCAACATTTTGCATATAACCGTATGTTTTGTCGTCGACATCAATTTCCCAACGGCTGCAGCAGGTGTCGCGGCATTTGTCGGCAAGACAGGAAAACTTTGTATAATAGTTTGGAAATCTGAAAAATGACATATTTTACCTCAAAAAAATATACCTGTAAGTACAGGTATATTATAGCACCGTCCTATTAAATAAGTACAGCAGAGCCGAATTATTTTTCGGAATAATTTGAATTGTCGGCATTTTTGATGAGGTCGTGAATTTTGGATTTGAATTTTTGCTTTGCTGTTTCTGCGTTTTTTGCCGGGACAAATCTTTCGATACGCCTGAGAGCACTCTTTTTGACGCCGTCGATGTTTTCGGCTACAGAACTTGCCTTTTGAGATATTCTCTTTTCTTTGCTCTCTTCGATATACTGTCTGATTCTCTCTTTTTCGATTTCGATTCTCCGCTCGTTTCTTGCCGTTCTGAGTTCTCTGCGCTCTTCCATATCGTTTACGGCCGTGTCCATATATTCGTTAAAGTTGTCATAGACCATCTTTATCATATTGTCAAAATCGGTCAGCATCGACACAGTGAGAGTCACATCGCACACTACCATTGCGACGGCGATATACCCGATAATTTCAACAGCCAGCGGCGGTATAACGGCAATTAAATTGTTCATCCACACATACGGCCCATACAGAATACCCACGCCTGCCAATCCAAAAAGTGTGGACGCCGGCAGACAGATACGGCCGTTTATATTAAACGGCATATTTGAGTAGTCCCACCATATTGCGTGAAATAGTTTTTCCATAACATAGCTTGTACTGTACTCGAGAATCGCAGAGCCTACAAAAGATATGGCGAACATTTGATACCAAGTCGGCGGGGCGCCTTTAATCCGAATAAACGCGTTTATTACAAGCGTTATTGATACACCGCCGACGCCGTATATCGGGCAAAGAGGCCCATATAAAAACCCCCTGTTCTGCCACTTTTTTTGCGTCGCTATATTATAGAATGTCTCCCATATCCAACCTACAATGCTGTATATGAAAAACCGAAATATATACTTGCTTAACATACAAACACCCTTTCATTAAGTATATGTATTTTAACGCAAATATGTGTGAGAATTATAAAAGAGAGGCCGCGGCCTCTCTTATTTGTTTTATTCGATAATTTTAATACATGTAGGCGCGCCCATGTATTCCGCAACGCCGAATGAAACGGTGTCCCCCTGCTTTGCCGGATACCCGGTCAGCGAGTCGTTGAGGACCGTACCCTGTATCATATTGCCGTCCATGCCCTCTACTCTGCACCAGATGACTTCCGGCTGTTTGTCCTCCGACATATACAGCACCGCCAGGTCGTCCGGGTAGGACATGGCTCTGCTGCCGTCAAGAAATGTCATTTTGCGTACATAGTCCGCGACTTCGGTGCTCCTCTGCTTTGCCTGAGCCATAGTCGTGTTGATTTTGTATTCAAACACATTGTAGTATTCGCTTGTGACATCGAGAACGACTATATCAAGGTCTTCAAACGCATTTTTTCTTATTCTCAAAAAATTTTCGTTATTGCCGTCAAAGGCCTCAATGTTTCCGTTTTCATCAATGTGGGCATTGCACAGCACATCGAAAAGAACGCCGTCTTTATGGTCTACATATACAAAAGCCAAAAAGCCGTTTGCCTTGTCCAAATCGACAAAATCATTGAGCATAATGGAATATTCGCTGTCCAGACCGTCCGAGTACACAAAACAAATTCTGTTCTCCAGTTGTCTGAAAGTTAATTCATTGGTTTTCATCACTTTACCTCATAAAATTTAATAAACAATATGTAAAGCAAAGACGCTTTACATATATAAATTACAGAAAATCGTCCGATTTCGTGTTTCTGTTGAGCAAAAATGCGGTGAACAGCACATTGTTTTTAGCCACGGAATAATTTCTGACCTTTTCAAGAATATCGTCTGTTATCAGGTACTCCTCAAATGCTCTGAATGTATCCATATCGTTTTTATCGATGAGAATTTTCATAATTTCAAAGCGGAATCTGCGCAAAAAATCCAGATAAATCTGTTTTCTGTAATCGTCACAGCCATGCTTTATAGATAGATTTATGCCTCTGAGATTCATTTCGTACCTCACGGTAACGCCTTCCCGCACATCAACCTTGTTGCTTATAAAATCCTCTTCGATTCTGTCTAAAAACCGATTTCTGCTCTGCTCCGAGACGTCGTCGGGAATGATAATTTCTTTCAGAGACAGACATTTTGTAAACGCACCGGTACCGATATTATCAATTCTGCCGTTCAATATAAGTTTTTCCAGGGAAACACAGCCTCTGAAACAGTTTTCGCCTATTGATTTTACGGTTTTAGGTATTTCGAGCTCTTTTAGGTTAATGCACTTGTCAAAGGCGGCGACTCCTATTGTCTCAACGCCCTCTTCGATTACCACATTTTTTAATAAGTCACATCCGTTGACAAGATTTGCCGGGATATTTTTAACTCCGCTCGGAATGACGATGCTGCGCAGAGATTTACAGCCGCTGAATGCGTCGTCTCCCAATCTTTCCAATCCGCGAGGCAAATCCGCATACCTCAGTTGTTTGCAAATCTGAAAAGCCGATGTGTCGATGGTTTTAACCGTGTTGGGAATTACGACCTCTCTAATACTTGTACAGCCGTCAAAGGCGTGAGCGCCGATTGACTGTACGCCGCTCGGAATATCAACATAAGTGAGAGATATGCAGCCGTCAAAAATATAGGAGCTCAGAACTTTAATGTTATTTGAAATTCGCACTTTTTCAAGGGCGGTGCATCTTTCAAACGCCTCTTTCCCGATTGTCACGACAGAATCCGGTATATAAAGCTCTGTAATCTTTTTACAGCCGATAAAAGCGTTATCACCTATTGACTTAACGGTATTCGGGATATAGAGCGATTCCAAGCCGAAGCAGGAATCAAACGCATGTGCGTCGATTATTTCTACGCCGTTTTTCATGCCGACCGTTTTAAGATTGTTGCAGCCCTCAAATGCCGAATCACCTATTTTTTTCAGAGAATGAGGCATATAGACGGTTTCAAGGGCAACGCATCTGAAAAAAGCGTGGGATTCAATACTTTCGACGCCCTCCGGAATGAGAATGTTTTTGACATAGTATGAGCGCATAAAAGCTCTGTCGCCTATTGACTTTACGCCGTCGGGAATAGTGACATTTGGGTTTTTGCCGTTATATCTGACAAGGGTATCACCCACTATTTCAAATTCTTCCGCATCTTCGGATGCCTCTTTGAAAATATAGATAAAATCCGGCGGCACTTCAGGCTCGGCAATATCAAATTCCCATGTGTAGTGACAATCCGTGTCGCCGTATTCCTGCTGTCTTTTGTAAATTATCTGTTTAGCCATCTAAATCAATATCCTCAAGCACGCTGTTGATTTCCAAATCTCTCTCGTAGAAAAGCAAATCCTTATTGTGCTTATAGTATTCATCGTTGCCGTATTTTGAAATGAACTGCACACAGTAGTAGCTCGATGTCAGTTCGGTTACGAGCATAAGAATTTCGTGGCCTTCCGGGAACGCCCTGTCTGCAAAACGGAACATATTCGTCATACATTCGCCCCGCTTTGCCGCTCTCTGTTTGTTTTCAAGTACAAGATTATTGAATATCACCCTGCATTTTTCGTATGCACCGTCTCTGTCCTCGCCGTCGACGGCCTCAAGCATTTTTTCGAGAGCCGAAACAACTCGCAGCATTCTCTTCTGTCTGTCGGCGGAAATGTTACCGGCTTTTGTGCCTGCCGCAAGCTCCGCTTTTTTGTTTTCGAGAATTGTTTCAAGAGTAGAGTAAGGCACGGCCTCCCAATCCGCAAGGTTGTTTTTGTACGCCTTTACCTCTTTCATCAGCTCGGCAAGCATTAAATCCTCATCGACGACAGCCGCCGTTCTCTCGGTAATTGCGTCGAGCAAAAGACCGATGACGGTGATTTTTTCGTCAAATTTTGCCCGTGAAGCTCTCTCAACGATGCTGTCGGAATATGTGCCTTCCATAATGCCTTGAATCTGATAGTCGGACTTATATCTGTTGTACAGGTCGTAGTATTGGGCAAACTGTTTTGCGACCTTTTTGTTTTGCAGATACTGTGAGACAAGCTCTTCGTCCACATCAAAGCCATGCATCTCAAAAAGCTTTATCATCTGCGACAAATCTTCCCAACCGCGGGCTGTTACAAAGCTCTTGCCGTCAACGGTGGTCTCGACAATATAGAAACAGTCTTTTTTGATTTCAAGGAATGAAATAATAGCCTCGTGCACCTTTGCTTTATAGGCGTATTCTTTCCATACTTCAAAATCCGGCTCGACATCAATTCTTTTCAATCTGTCCCAAGTTACGATATCGTAGTCTCTGACGGAATTATTGTACTCCGGCGGGTTGCCCGCTGTGACAACTATCCAGCCGGCAGGGACCTTGTGTTTGCCAAAGACTTTATACTGTAAGAATTGCAGCATAATCGGCGCAAGAGTTTCGGACACACAGTTGATTTCGTCAAGGAAGAGTATGCCCTCTTTTACGCCTGTTTTTTCCATCAAATCGTAAATCGCCGAAATTATTTCGGACATTGTGTACTCCGAGACATCACACTCCACGCCGTCGTAGTTTTTATGAACGATGAACGGCAAGCCCATTGCGGACTGTCTTGTGTGGTGCGTCATTGAGTAGGACAAAATACCGACGCCCATTTCGGAGGCAATCTGCTCCATAATGGCTGTTTTGCCTATGCCCGGAGGGCCCATAAGAAAAACAGGTCTCTGTTTTTCGATAGGAATGATGTAGTTGCCGAGTTCGTCCTTTGTGAAATAGGCAACAATAGATTTTTTGATTTGTTCCTTTGCGTCTTTAATGTTCATACTGTGGTCTCCTCTATATTTCGTCCGAGCTCAATACAAGTTTAATTGCCCATACGGGTACGGTAGGGTTGTTGTAGTTGTCGTCCAGAAAAACGAATGCGGTATTAAAATCCGGTTGATGCTCCGGGAATTTACCCCAACCGTCCGTAAAGTATATAAGGCCTTTCAGGTCGGTGAATTCGTGCCGTTTTATCATATCTTCGACATACCGAAAAACCGGTCTGAAATCAGTTCCGCCGAAGCCTTTTAACACCATATTGTCGATATATCTGTCAAACTCGTCTTGATTTGTGATTTTGACATCTTCGTGAATTTCGGTATCGCATTGAATGATGTGAAGATTTATTTTGGTAAAGAAACTTTCTTCACTTTTCAAAATATTATAAGTCTTTGTTATGAATTTTTGAACAAGCTCACCGGATACCGAGCCGGATGTGTCAATGGCGATTACGAATTCTTTAACTTTTTTCACCTCTTTGTATTCGAGAGGCTCTATCAAAGGCATATTGCCGTATCTCTGTAAACCGTATGTGTAGAAAATATAGTCGAATTCGTCGTCGTTTATTGTCATTTTTTCGCCGAATACCGAAAACTTTTTCAAAAACGAAGTGTAATCGTATTTCTCTCTGTTGACGGCGGCAAGGTTAGACATCATCGTACCGGCTTTTTCACCGGCGTTTTTCGACATGGTCTCCAAATCGGTTTGTACATATTCGGCTATTTGATCCCAGATCTGTTTCAAATCCTCGTCGGAAAACTCCGGCATTTCACCGGTGTGGTCGTTTTCGTCCGGTTTGCCCATTCCGCCGGTACCTGCCCGGGCATCGTCGTCGTTTTCTTCTTCGGTGTCTTCGCCCTCGGACGGCGCCGTTATATCGTTAGGGTTGTTTTCCTTTTCTTCCTCTTCGTCGGTTTCGTCCCGACCTGGAGATTTATCGTCGCTGTCCGGGTTGTCGTTTTCGTCTTTTGGCGGCTCGTAGTTGCGGTGCCAATAGGAGTGGTCGTCAACGGTAAATTTATCCGACAGCTCCGTCATCAGATATCTGTCAATTTTGCCCTCTTTTAAGGCGTTGTATATTTTTTCTGCCACCAGCATGCCGGTGTCGTTTATTATGCTGTCTATCAAGTGCGCTCTTTCAGGCGAATCGCCCAAATCCAAGCACCTCTCGTTGAACTCCTCAATAACCGATTCAACGGCGACATCGCTGGCAATATCCCAAAACTCCGGGATAACGGTCTTACCTATCAGAAAATGTTTGAAAATGCCGTGCAAAAGCATGTGCAAAACGGCTCTGTTGAGATAGTTTTTGTCCTCTTTATATTTTTTCAAAACATATCTTTCGTTGTACCAGATGTTCATACCGTCCATAGACATTGTTTTTTCGTTGCCCAAGGCGTCGTAAATATCCATGTACGGCGTGACTTTCAGCTGGTTTACTGCAATATCAAGGAAGCGGAATTTTATTATTATCGTATTGCGTGCGGCATTCATTACTTTTTGCCCTAAGATAGATATCTTTTCGGAATCGGTTTTGCCTTCGTATTCATTATTTAATGAATATCCCATATTTTCCCCTTTCGTGATAATTGTATTACATACACTGTCCTTTTATTTTACAACTTTATTTGTATTTATACAACAAATAAGTGAATGATGACCGTTTTATCTGTTTAGAATAAACAGTTTTATTTTTGTATATTTTCACATAAACACACTTTTTGTACATTATAACATTTTTTGTTGTATTTATAAAGGTTAATTGACAATTATTATTCAGCCGTATTATTATGATTACGGTGATAAATATGAAAATACTTATATATTACGAAGATGATAACATAATCGTATGCGAAAAGCCACGGGGAGTTATTTCGCAAAAATCCGACAAGAATTGTATGCCGGGCTTGCTCTCTCGGCAGTCGGGCGCGGAGATTTACCCTGTACACAGGCTCGATACCGACACCACCGGCGTGATGGTGTTTGCAAAAAACAAAAAGACCGCGCGGTTTATATCAAAACAAATAGAAAACCGCACCTTCAAAAAACAGTATTTGGCTAAACTTGAAAATTTGCCGCTACGGGAATCCGGCACTTTGACCGATCTGCTGTATTATGACAGAAAAGCAAATAAATCCTATGTTGTCAAAAGGAAAAGAAACGGCGTTAAAGAGGCCGAGTTAAGCTATCGGGTTGAAGACCGTGAAAACAGAGTTGTTTCGGTTTTTCTTAAAACAGGGCGCACACATCAGATAAGAGTACAGTTTTCAAACATCGGTTGTCCCATTGTGGGCGACAGAAGATACGGCAGCCGTACCGCCGGCCGAATACATCTGCATTGTCACAGAATAGAATTTTTGAACTTTGACGGTGAGATAATGTCGTTTTCTTCCTTGCCGGATTGGGAATAAATCAAAATGATTATAAAAAATATTTCGCAAACGGCAAAATAATTGAGTAATAATTATACCTGTTTTTGCTCTCTTATCTTCACTAACCGTCGGAAAACTAACCCTATACAAACCCTATATAAATCTTAGTGTAAAAAAATTAAGCTGCCTTTCGGCAGCTTTTTAACGCAAATACTGTTTTAGGTTATTTAATGTCAAACCTCGTTTTTTCAATGCAGTCTATTATAAATTTCATCTGTTCGTCAGTATGAAACCAATGCTCGCCGTTTTCCATGACAAAAACTTTTGAATCTGTATCGTCTGCAAATTCTTTGATTGTTTCAAACGACTGCATATTGTCGTTTTCTCCGCGGATAATAACGGTAGGTACAGACCATTTGACCGGGTTGCTTCTCACCCAGGTCAAATAATCCCAATACAGCGTTTCGCCGAAATTTGTAGGGATGGCTTTTTCGGCTTTCAAATCCGACTCGGTTTTGCCCGCCCAAATCAGCATATTTTCTATGAGCTTTTCCATATTTACAATCGGAGAGATAAAATACGCTTTTTTGGTTTTGTCCTGCGGCAAAGACAGCATTGAAAAATATGCGCCGATACTGTTTGCCACAACCGTAACGGATTTGTGAGACTTGTAAAATTCATCAAAAAACGGCAAAAATTCCGATACGGCGTCCCACGGGTATTCGGCTTTGTAATCAAATCCGACAACATCGCATTCGGTAAACAGCGGTTTATAAAAATCCGCCTCTTGTGCGTTTCCGCCCTTGCCGTGTATATATATTACCCCGTCTTTTATGCCGTTCCGCTTCATTCTGTCAAAAAAGCTCATTCCCAAAGTACACATACCCGGATATGCGCAATGATTAGGGCAATTCGGGCATCTTGTTTTCTCTATATCCATATATCAAACCTCTCTTTGTTCATTACAGTATACCATATCGGACATATGTTTTCAATTATATTGCACGCGCTATACATTATACACAATAGTTTTCAATATTGTTGAAAATATTTCAAAATATTTCACAAAAAACTATTGACAAAGAATCCGAAATGTATTATATTATAGATGAACAAAGAAATAGGTAAAGAATAACAGAGGTACACACCGATGGAAATTAAAACTTGATTATTCTATGGTGTAAGACAAGTTATCAAGACTAAAGACGAAAGGGTTACTCCGATGAACTAATCTAATCTCATTTGAATATTTGATCAGTCATCTGATTTCATATAAAGATTTTAACGAAAGTAAAGGTATACTCCAAAGAACAGTTTAACTTGATTTCAAAACTATACTAAGAAAGAGGTACACTCCAACAATTTACTTAACTTGAATCTTAAAACGATATTATGAAAGAGGTACACTCCAAAATACAGTTTAATTTAACTCGGTAAAAACAATCTAACAAAGGTAGGTACACTCCAAAAGGCTGTATAATCTAATCTCAAAGAATTTTATGTAAAGGCTAAGGTATACTCCAAAGAACAGTATAATGTGAACTCTAACAATGTAATCTAAATGAGGACGGTACATTCCGGTGTAAAATGTAGCTTTTAACTGATCATTCTAAGAAAAGTAGGTATAAACCAATGGACACAGAAGTAATATCATAATTCACCCCGGTGTAAAGAAATCGGGGTGAATTTTTATTTTGCTGTCTCATCGAAAACTTACCGACCGTAAAAACGGCAGGCTCTCGCCTGCCGTATTTTATATTCATCAATGCTGTACTTTGTCCATATCAACCGTTTGATTTGCCATTATTTCGCGGAGCTTTGCTATAAGCTTGTGGTCCGGGTTTATGTCACAGCGACAGTCGTTGCCGAGGAACATAACATATTCCTTTCCGTCTTCACATGCCGGCCATATAGGCAACTGTTCAACATTAGGGTTGCCTGTCTCGGCAAAGGATATGAGAGCCCAGAACATTTTATCTTCAAGCTCGGATACGCCGTCTTTTATGCACACCGGTACATACTCGGTATTGCCGAACCAATAAGGTATATCCGAGCAATGCCACGGCACGCATTTTCCGTCTATATCAAAATCTTCATTAAATATATAGGAATATGTGCAGTTGTTGAGTTTGCTCCTCTCTCTGACATAGTTTATGTCTCCCGGGCGGAACATTGTGTCAATGTAGAGCAAATCGGCCGGATTTCTCTCAGGGTAAGCCCGTTTGAACAGCTCTATCAGCTCGTTTGCGTCATCCCCGAATTGTTCCTTAACGATCCGCACACCCTCATTGTAAGTTATCGCTTCCCTGTCGAATGCCGGCGCCGCAAATCCCGTAAACTCACCGAAGACAGAGCCGACGAGTACCGGTATATGAGCCGTCTCTTTTCTGAAACCGACTTTTTGAGGATTACCCAGATAGTGTTTGTTCGGGTACAAAGCCGAGCCTCCGTATCTGCCGTTTGCCTGATATTCGGCGCGGAGCTTGACATATTCTTTTGCCAAAAGCGAATAATCTACTTTTGCAAGTTCATCTACCGTTTCACATCTGAGAGCTTTCATCAAATCCAGAGCAAACTCTTCTCCGCTTTCCTCCGCATCGCAAAGCAAATCGTCGACCACACCCGACATATTAACGACTCTGTGGAAGAGACCGTCGGCCTCCGGATATTGTAACAGCGCCGTTGTTTTAACTCCGCCGCCCGATTGGCCCATAATCGTCACATTGTCCGGGTCGCCGCCGAAACTCTCAATATTGTCGTGTACCCATTTGAGCGATGCGACCGTGTCGGCTGTACCGATGTTGCCGGAATTTTCATACTCTTCGCCGAACGCCGACAAATCAAGATAACCTAAGACATTGAGTCTGTGATTGACTGACACAACGACTACCTCGCCGAATTTTGCCAAATTCTCGCCCTCGTAGGCAATTTGTTCTATTGAAGAGCCGGCTTCGAGCCCGCCGCCGTGAAACCAGACAAGCACCGGTCTTTTCGAATCATCCGGGGCCGGCGTCCAAACATTCAAGTTCATACAGTCTTCGCTCATCGGCCAATAGCGGTGCGGTACTTTGAGTTCTCCGTTCGGCTTCGGGTTTTCCAAAAGCGGACAGACATAGCCGTAATTTGTGGCGTCAAAGACATCTTCCCACGGATCTATCTCCTCAGGCTGACGGAATCTTTCCGCCTTTGCGTACGGTATGCCTTTAAACATATAAACACCGTCAAAATAATATCCTTTTACAAGGCCTTTTGAGGTTTTTACAACGGTTTCTTTCTCATTTGTAACAAAATCTTTCATAATTACCTCCGTTTGGTTTATATATAAATTATACAATTTGCCGCTCATTTGGTATATATTCATAATGACGAATAATAGCAGATATTTTCGTTGAATAATAAAACAGACTGCCGTAAGGCAATCTGTTTCGGAGGAATTTTTATATAAGGCAATTATGACTTAATCAGTCATTTTCGTGAACATCTTTCATTACATGACCCACAATAGGCTCCGGGTCTATACCCTGTCTTGTGTAGTAGTCGCTGAGCGCGGCTCTGACCGCCTGTTCCGCCAATATAGAGCAATGAACTTTAACCGGCGGCAATCCGCCCAAGGCTTCCGCAACCGCTTTATTTGTCAGAGCAAGAGCCTCGTCAACGGTTTTGTTTTTTATCATTTCCGTCGCCATGCTCGATGTGGCAATCGCCGCACCGCAGCCGAAGGTCTTGAACTTGGCGTCGGTAATCTTGTTGTCGTCTATACGCAGATACATTCTCATAATATCGCCGCAGGTGGCGTTGCCTACCTCGCCGATGCCGTTTGCGTTCTCTATTTTGCCCACATTTCTCGGGTTGAGAAAATGTTCCATAACCAGCGGGCTGTATACTTCTTTCATACTATATACCTCAATTGTCTTTTATTTTATCCCAAACAGGAGACATCGCTCTCAATGTGTTGACCGTCTTTATGATGACATCTCCCACATATTCAGCGTCTTCCTTTGTGTTGTCGTCGCCGAAGGATACTCTCAGCGAGCCGTGAGCGATTTCCACCGGGACGCCTATCGCCAACAGCACATGGCTCGGCTCAAGAGAATCCGATGAACAGGCAGATCCCGTTGCGGCACAAATACCGTTTGCGTCAAGTCTCATTACAAGACCCTCGCCCTCGATGCCCTCAAAGCAAAAGCTTGCATTTCCCGGCAATCTCTTTTCAGGGTCGCCGTTGAGTCGGGACTTAGGCAATATCAGCACTTTGTCAATCAAAATTTTTCTCAGCTCGGAAAGGTGTTTTGACCTTTCGTCCATTGTCGAAACGGCTATTTCTATTGCTTTGCCTATTCCTACAATGCCCGGTACATTTTCAGTACCGGCTCTCTTGCCGTTTTCCTGTGAGCCGCCGTTG
Organism: Oscillospiraceae bacterium; assembly: GCA_029007985.1. Classification (GTDB taxonomy): domain Bacteria; phylum Bacillota; class Clostridia; order Oscillospirales; family Ruminococcaceae; genus RGIG3102. The sequence continues at coordinate 28,744 of JAQXIW010000008.1, forward strand.
ATAAGGCTAACCGGGTTTACGCCTTTTTTTATATACAAAACTCCTATGCCTTTCGGGGCGTGGAATTTCTGGCCTGAAATAGACAGTAAATCTATGTTGTCCTTTTTTACATCTACCGGGATTGTGCCCACGGCCTGAACGGCGTCGGTATGGAATACTACACCATGTTTTTTACATATTTGCCCAATTTCACTTATAGGCTCAATTGTTCCGATTTCGCTGTTTGCGAACATTATCGAAACAAGGGCGGTGTCCGGGCGAATGGCTTTTTCCACATCTGACGGGTTTACAAATCCGTACTCGTCGACATCGAGATATGTCACCTCAAAGCCCTCTTTTTCCAAGACCTTGAGCGACCGCAAAATACCCTTGTGCTCGATTTTTGATGTGATAATGTGCTTTTTGCCCTTTGGCCCAAGTCGCATAGCCATACCTCTGATAGCCCAGTTGTCACTTTCCGTGCCGCCGGCTGTGAAGTATATTTCGCTCGGCTCGGCATTTATCGCCTTTGCAACCTGCTCTCTCGCCCTGTCAACCGCCAGCTTTGTCTGTCTGCCCAAAGAATAGAGCGTAGAGGCGTTGCCGTAATATTCGGTGAAGTACGGCAGCATCTCATTTAACACCTCTTTTGAGACAGGCGTTGTTGCGGCGTTGTCCACATATATTGTCTTTTGCATTGTTATCTCCTTAATAACATAGTAATTTACTATGTTTATATTTTAAAAATAATAGTCATTTCAAATGACAATTTGATTATAGCACGACAACCGATAAAAGTAAATAGAAACATAGTAAAATTATATGTTATTTTTGAGAAATTTTCTATGTTGTATATGCTTTGTGTGTTATGGTATAATGTATATAATAATCACCGCAAAGGAGAAAAATATGAAATATTTTGATATGCATTGCGATACAGTCGGTTTGTGCGCCAAAAGCGGCGGCGATTTGTATCACATTGATGGCTCAATGGTGGATTTTGAAAAAATGGCGAAAGGCGACGCCCTCGCTCAGTGCTTCGCCGTTTTTCTGCCGCCTCCAATGATGTGGGAAAAGACAGGTGTTAAAAAAATCGAGGACGAAGACTACATAGCAATTTGCCGCAAAATAATCCTTGACAGCGTTTTGGCGCACAGCGACATTATTGCAATGGCTTACAGCGGCCGGGACATTGAAAACAACGCAAAAAACGGTAAAATGAGCGCCGTTTTGACAATGGAAGACGGCAGAGCAGTACAAGGCAAATTGGAAAACCTGAAAAGATTTTACGACGACGGTTTCAGGGCGCTTTCTCTCACTTGGAATTTTGTAAACTGTTTCGGCTCGCCTAACTCGGCAAATCCTCAAATCATGAACGCCGGTCTGTCGGATTTCGGCAAAGAGGCGGTTGAATACATGCAGCAGCTCGGCATGCTTGTGGACGTTTCACACCTGTCGGAAGGCGGATTTTGGGATGTGGCTGAAATTTGCAAAAAGCCATTTATAGCCACTCATTCAAACGCCAGGGCACTTTCCCCTCATCAGAGAAATCTCTCCGACGAGCAAATCAAGGCTCTTGCCAATGTCGGCGGTGTAACCGGTCTTAATTTCTGCCCGCAGTTTTTGAATGAGGATATCACCTGTGATGTTGAAACAAAGGAACTCATAGTCAAGCACGCAAAGCACATTGTAAATGTGGGCGGCATAGATGTATGCGGCTTGGGCTCGGATTTTGACGGCATCACGGGAAAATTGGAAATAGGCACTTCACGGGATATGCCTATACTTGCTCACGAGTTTTCAAAAGCCGGTTTCACCGATGATGAAATAGAAAAGATTTTCTACAAAAATGTTTTGAGAGTCTTTAAGGAAGCTCTGTAAAACGAAATTTATAGAATTTGCAAACAATCTTGTAAACAGCGACAAATAGAAATATCAAGGCCGTATGCTTTTGACATACAGCCTTGATTTTTAATTACTTAATATTAAACAGCTTTGCCGCGTTTGAATAAAGAATTTTCTCTTTTATATCGTCACTGAAAGGCAATTCTTCCATCTGATTTATCAAATTTTTCAAAGTCAAACCCTGGCTGTTCCAGTCGGATGAAAATACAAATCTGTCTTGGATTCTCGGTATCCAATAGCGATAAGGTTCATAGCCTCTGCCGTCGTCCATCATGTATTTCGGCTGATGAGTTTCCATATTCAAAATTACATTTTTATGTCTCAAAGCGAGACCGATAAATTCATTTACCCAAGGCCAGCCGGATACGGAGGCGATTATTTGCAGTTCAGGAAAATCCCTTGCCACTTCGTCAATGTACTTCGGGTGGCCGACATCCATCGGAACAGCCCGTGACAGATTCATCGAGGAGTAAATAAAGACAGGTATACCCAATTCACACCGCTTTGCATACAGCGGATAGTTATGCTTATCGTTTGCCGGCAAATGAGTGCGGAATGCCGTGATATACAATGCTGTCAAGCCTAATTCCTTTACGCCTCTCTCAACTTCTCTAACTGCTTTCATGCCGTCCATCGGGTCAACGAATATAAAGCCGCCGAGTCTGTCCGGGTATTTTCTGACAATTTCGGCTGTCTTATCGTTGTCATGAGAATTGTGACAGGTCATACCCCATCTTACGCCGAGGGCATCCATCTCTTTGACAAAATCGTCCAAAGTCGGCGCATTGGCGTTTGCTGCTGCGGTGACCTTTTCGATGAACGCCTCTCTGCCCTCGTTTTCAAGCAAAGCGTCCAATTCCGCAAAAGTCATGCCCAGTTTTTTCTCGATACCGCCGTTAAAAGACTGACGGTAGCCCGCCCAAGCCGTTTTGTGCTCCGGCAGACAGAAATGACAAGCAGTGCGCACCAAATCTTCGGCAAAGTCAGGCATATCCAGACACAAATCGATTACTTTTCTCATAATTATTCACCTTTCGATTATATTTATAGATTTATTCTATTACAATACATTTCTATTGTCAATTCTTTATCGTTATTATATAATTAAATTAAATTAAAACAAGAAAGGGCAGAAAATATGGATATTACAGAAAGATACCGCAATGCAGAAAAGTTGTTGACGCCGTATACAAGAGAGTCTGTCTTGAACGGCGCGCCGAATGTACAATGGGTCGGCGATAAAGTGTTCAAAATAGACATGGAGTCTTATGATGAGAACGGAAAAATCGTAAAAACCCCTGTCTATATGGACGTCGACGGAGAAAAAACGGAATTTACCGAGACCGTCAAAAAAGACAGATACACTCTGTCATCAGACAAGGGAAACATCATTTTAACAGATGCCGAAACCGGCAAGACCACTCCATTGACAACCGATGCAGAGCCGTACTATGAGTATGCAAACTACATTGACTTAAACAGCCAGGTAACCGTAAAATTACAGGGCTACGAGGGAAAACCGATAGTTTGCTGGTCGCCGGACAGGACAAAATTTGTCACATATCGCTCAGACAGGAGAAAAACCCCGCATCTCTATGTAATCAAATCGTATTTTGACGACGACTGCTGTTCCAGACCGGAACTTTACTCCTACCCTTGCCCGATACCTCGGGACAGTGACGATGTTGTGCCTCACTATTCGTTCTTTATAGGCGACTGCGTCAAAGGTACAATGACAAAAATCGACGTGCCGGATTTGCTCTATCCGCCGCATTGCAGCGACTCGAGCAGTATGTTCAAATGGCTCGACGACAGCGAACATCTCTATTTCACTTGGCTTAAAAGAGGTTATTTAGAGGGCAGATATTATTTAATAGACGCAAACGACGGCTCGGCGCAGTTGCTGTTTTGCGAAAAAGCCGAAACCTTTTTGAATCTGGGTGCATCCGGTGTGCCGGACGGCTTCGGCCCGTACCGATTTTCAAATTTTGTCACTCAGGATATGACAAAGTTTTTCTGGTGGAGCGAAAAGGACAATTACGCCCATCTTTACCGCTGTGATGTCGGCAGCAACGAGCTTGTGGACATAATCCCGGAAAAAGAGCTTATCGTACAAAAGCTTCAATATGTGGATGAAGAGAATGAAAAAATCTACTTTATGGGCAATAACGACAAAGACTGCTGCGACCCGCTTTATTTCAACCTCTATGTGGTAAGCTTTGACGGAAAATATTTCAAGAGACTCACGCCGGAGGACGCCTGTCATTCCGTAAAGGTGGGTAAAAAGGCGTTTGTCGATACATATTCCACCATCGATACCGTGCCGGTAACGGTATTAAGAGACTTGGAAGGCAATTTGATAAAGGAAATTGTCAGAGCGGATGCAACAAAACTGTTTGAGAGAGGTTACGTTCTGCCGGAGAGATTTACCGTTAAAGCTTCCGACGGTAAAACAGACATTTACGGAATAATCGTAAAGCCGCAGAACCCTGAGACCGAAAAAGTACCTCTTGTAGACTATATTTACGGCGCAGCCCAAATGGCGAATGTGCCGAAAACATTTACCTGGGATAACCCTGCGAACCGCGAAATCATGGGCGGTCTGCAACAGTTTGCGCAGCTCGGTATGGCGGGCGTAATAATTGACGGCATAGGTACTCCGGGCAGAGGCAAGGCCTTCCACGACGCTTCCTGGCAATGCTTTGAGCAGACAGACGGCTTGGCGGATCATGTGTACTGCTTTGACGAGTTGTGTGAAAAATACCCGTTCATAGACAAGGATAGAATTGGTATCTGGGGCAATTCCGGCGGCGGTTACGGCACAGTTCAGGCTCTTCTCACCTACCCTGAAACATTTAAGGTCGGCGTTGCTTCATCCGGAAACTATGATAACAGAATGTACGAGACAGGCTGGACAGAGAGATATTCCGGCCCGTTTGACGACGAGGTTTTCAAACGCGGAGACGCTGCCAAAAACGCAAAGAATCTCACCGGTAAGCTGTTGCTTGCTTACGGCGCGCTGGACGACAATGTATCGGCATCGGAAACAATCAGACTTTGCGACATTCTCAACAGGCTGAATAAGGACTATGATTTGATGGTGTGCCCGAGAATAAACCACAATGTGCCGAGCGACTACTACTTTATGCGCAGAAAGATGGACTATTTTGTCAAATATCTTTTGGGCACAGAACCGCCTAAAGAATACAGATTTGAGTTGATGAAATAATATGCAAAAACTGATATCTCAATTAGAAGAATATACACCCTTCAACGAACAGGAAGAGCGAGACAAAGGCGTAATACTGAGCGCACTGAAAACACAACCCGATATTTTTGAAAGAAGCAATCTGATTGCGCACATGACGGCGTCCGCCTGGGTAGTAAATAAAGACAGGTCAAAAATATTGCTGGCATATCACAATATTTACGATTCATGGGCTTGGCTCGGCGGCCATGCGGACGGCGAAAAGGACTTGCTGAAAGTCGCGATGAAAGAAGTGAGTGAGGAAAGCGGAATCAAAAATATTAGGCCGGTTAGCGAAGATATTTTATCCGTTGAGACTTTGACCGTTGACGGCCACGAAAAGAAAGGCATATATGTGCCCTCTCACCTGCATCTGAATGTTACATTTCTAATTGAGGCGGACGACACCGAGCAGACTCGCATTCGTGTCGGGGAAAATTCAAATGTAGCTTGGTTTGACAGAGATAAAGCTGTTGAAATGTCAAACGAAAAATGGTTCAAAGAGAGGATATACTCAAAACTGATGAAAAAAGTGTATCCCGGCAATTTATAATTATTCCTGTACACAGAATAAAGTGCGGCTACCGGTCGCACTTTTTGTCTTTGTAAATTTGTTATCGGATTTTTTGATGTAATTGATTTTATGCGTATAATTATATATAATAATATAGATATTCTCTGAACTGAGGTAAATAATGAAAAATATCATTAAACTTATTATGCTTATCGCCATATTGTCACTTTGCGCCTGCACTAAAGCGCCTGATATTGACGGCTATTTGTCAAAAGTCGGCAAAGAACTCGGCGAAGGCAATTATAAAGCTGTGTCCGACACCGTAAATACCGTTCTGAAAACCGAAAAATTCTCTGAAGAAGAATTAGACGACGGGCTGATTTTAATAATCGAGAAATGCGAGCAGGCTTTTGCAGCCGAAAAAAGCGTCGACCTTTACAATTTGACGGCGGAAATATACAGAGAATATATAAAAATAAATTCGTCCGATGAAAAACGGTATATCGGGCTAGCGAAATTTTACCGGGATAACGGCGAATTAGACAAAGCCGTCAAAGTTTTAGACAGCTGCCCGGATTACACGGATAAAAAAGAAATAAGCAAACTGAAAGACAGATATATTGCCGAAACAAGAGGCTATTATGACATTGATATGCCACGGTCTTTTGAAGATGTGCCGGATCCGTTTAAGGAGCCGTGCGCAAACCGGGGAAAATTGGAATATTTTTACTACGACACAAAATACTATGATAAAGATATATCCGACATGACGAAATATGCTTTGATATATCTGCCTTACGGATATGATTCGGATGATGCAGATACAAAATACGATGTTATGTATCTTATGCATGGGCGTGACGATTCCCCGGAGCATTTTTTCGGCACCCCGGACAATCCCTCTGAAAACAAAAATATCATAGACAATCTTATTTGCGGCGGTATGCGACCGGTGATTATTGTCGCCTGCGACTACTATCCGAACAACACCCAGGTGTTTAACGGTGACGGAGACGCCTCCATGACAAAGAATTTCGGATATGAATTTATAAATGATTTGATGCCGTCCTTTGAATCTCAATACAACACATACGCAGAAGAAATATCCCGCGAGGGCTTTGTGAATTCCAGAAACCACCGAATGTTTGCCGGCTTTTCGATGGGCGCCGTGACAACCTGGTACAGAATCGGCGATTCTCTGCGGTATTGCAGATATTTTATGCCGATGAGCGGCAGTCTGTATTGGGGTACCGAAATTTACACCGACAAGCAAGATGCCGAAAACTTTATCCCAAACTATCTTGACAACGCCGTAAAGGCAGGCGGATATTCCACCTATGATTTTGTGGTTGTATCCTGTGTCGGCACAAGCGATTTTGCAAAAAGAACTCTTGACAGCGCAATGAACATACTGAAAACATCATCTGAGTATTTTGTTTTCGACGGCTCTAAACCGAACACATATTACTATTACGGATATGGGGATAAACACGATTATGTTGCAACAGGCAAATATCTGTACAATGTGTTGCCGCTGTTTATGCAGATGATAGGTGGGTCGAATGAAGAATAAAGTATTCAGGTTAATATCTGCGCTTATGATTGTAATCTGTATTATCGGCGCATACGGCGTTGTTTTCGGCTCGTCAAGAGTTAAGGCGGCTCAGCGGCGAATAGAGCGGGAAATACTGCGGGAACAGCGGCGAATCGAGGCCGAAAGACAGGCGGCGCTGGAAGAACAGGCTCGACTCAGAGCCGAAAGAGAGGCTCAAAGACAGCGGTATATCGAAGAAATATCCTGTTGGAACGGGTATAAAACTCCGTCGGATATTCTAATCACCGGCGTCGGAGATTCCGTAATGGTATCCTGTTACGACGCCCTGTGCCAAAAGTTCCCAAACGGCTATTTTGACGCAAAATTCGGCCGCAGAATTGCCGCCGGTACAAGCGTTTTGAAAAATTTGGCGGACAGCGGCAGTCTCGGGGATGTCGTATTCCTGTCGCTTATCACAAATTATTCCGCCGATATCACCAAAGACCAGGTTGAAGAGCTTGTAAAAATATGCGACGGCAGACCGGTGTTTTTCACCACCGCATACGGAATAAACAACCAGAGCTCAAACAACATAGTATATGAATTAGCGGAAGAATACGACAATGTCTACATAGTGAATTGGCGAGAATACGCGTCCGGCCACCCTGAGTGGATATTGGAGGACGGCCTGCATCCGAATAAAGAGGGAGCACGGGCCTATGCACAGCTTTTATACGACAGAATATACGAGGAACTCTTTCCTACTCGGGAGGAAATAGACAAAATGGTAGAGGATAAATATGCAGACTAAAAAAATAGATGCCGTAAACTTATATAAATTTTTAGGCGTACTCGGCGTATTGTTTTATCATTTATATCCTTCTGTTCTCCCTGGCGGTTTTTTTGGTGTAAACCTGTTTTTTCTTATGTCCGGTTTTCTCATCGGCAAATCTTTATTCGGACAAATTGACGGAGGCACTTTTTCCTTCAAAAAATACTATATTAAGAGATTTTTTCGTATTTACCCGGCTCTCGTTGTTGTAATACTGTGGACTGCCGGCGTTGTGTTTATATTTTGGCCGTATAAAATGGCGAATATGCCCCGGGAAATTATGTCAGTTTTGCTCGGCTGCAACAACTATTGGCAAATTGTAAAAGGCGGCGACTATTTTGCGAACATATCTCAAAACTCCCCTTTTATACATTTGTGGTATATAGGAATACTGATTCAGTTTTATTTAATAAGCCCCGTGATATGTTTTCTGTATAAAAAACTGTCGCAAAAAAACGGTGTGTTTTTTCGGGGTACTCTTTTGACTGTTTCGGCTTTATACCTGCCTATAAGAACGCTTTTTCCGGTTGACAACATCACGGATATTTATTACAGCACTCTTTGCAGGATTTTTCCGCTGTTGCTCGGTATGTTTTTGCGGGATTATATGAATAAAAAGCCTTCAAATGTCGGCAAATTCGCTTCGTCGTCCGCCGCTGTAATGTTTTTATTTGTTACAGCAGTTTTATTTGTTTTTTCGGACGGCACAAAAATGTACACATACCGTTTTCTTTTGAACTTATACACCCTGTTTTGCTCCCGGTGTTTTTATTTAATGTCATATAAATTTATTTTGAAGATCGGAAAACCGATAATAGACTTTATTTGCGACATCAGCTATGAAATATATCTGTGGCAGTACCCGGAGATTTTTATTTTCACAAACTCAAATGTCCCCCCGGCAATAAGCTGTTTCGCCGAGCCGATTTTAATAATTCTTTTGAGCGTCTGGTTGCACCTTTTTATCGGAAGTTTCGCAAAACCGAAAAAGCGGAAAAAGACGGTGTATAAAAGATCAACATAATCACAATATATTAAGTACCGAATTTATCGTGCACAAGTCCGTAAAAAACGGACATAGAAAATAAGAACCCTCCTGGTGTAGAATATAAACTACATCAGGAGGATTTTTTATGGCAAGAAGTTACAAAAACATAAGCAAGTATGAAAAAGAAATAATCGAATTAAAA
>JAQXIW010000009.1 GCA_029007985.1 Oscillospiraceae bacterium
ACAAACAGGCTTAAAAAACAATTCGGCGACGATATCACGGTTATATACCACGACAACTATTACAGACAGAGAGACGACATACCTTTTGAAGAGCGCAAAAAAATCAACTACGACCACCCGGACGCTCTCGAGACGGATATGTTGGTAGAGCATCTGAAAAAGCTGAGAGACGGCGAGAGCGTGGTTTGTCCCGTGTACGATTTTTCACAGCACAACCGTTCAAAGGACACCATAGTAATCAAGCCGAGCAAGGTTATCATCATAGAGGGTATTTTGGTTTTACAGGACGAGAGACTGCGCAGCCTGATGGACATAAAAATTTTCGTCGAGGCAGACGCCGACGAGAGAATTTTGCGCCGTGCGCTGAGGGACGTAGAGGAGAGAGGCAGAGATTTGAGAGGCATTATGGAGCAATACCTGACCACCGTAAAACCGATGCACTATCTCTATGTCGAGCCGTCAAAACGGCAGGCTGATGTAGTTATAAATTCCGGTCTCAACGATGTTGCGTACGATATTATCTCGACGAAAATAAAAACATATCTTAAACCATAATAAAACAGGTGCAAAAGCACCTGTTTTTTTTACAGAAAATCATATGGATCACAAATTTCAAATCCGCCGTATTGAGTAAATATTATAATTTCGTCGGCAGTGAAAATATCCCGGCAGACAATATAGGAATCGTCCCGCTTATACAGCGACAGGCCGCCTTTTATTATTCCGCCTGCCATTTCCGGCGTTATATTGTCCGTCATCAGCACATCTGCGGCGTTGAGAGTGCCGTCTGTTACGCTTTGCAAAACAGCGCTTATAGCTTGTGAGTGTTTTTCGGTGTTGACTCGGGCTTCAAACCGTGTATTTACCGCCTTACCGGCTTTGCCGAAAATCGACGCCGCGTCTATTCCGCAATTTAGATTTTCCTCCCTCACCATATACAGACAATCGCACTTGTCCGCCAATTCGTACCACACAGGGTTTTTAAGCAAAGGCTTTACCGTTTGAGAGCCGATAATGTCATTTCCGCTTTTGAAATATTCGCTTTTTGTGTTCAGTACATCTCCCATATCGTATATCTGCACACACAAAAGCAACGCCAACAACAAAGTACCCGACTGCACATAATATTTTGCGAATGTCAGCAGGGCAAAAACAATAAACAGCACAATAAGATAGTCGACAATCCACAAAAATCTACCGTTTGCCCTGAAAATACCGAATAGGCCGTTAGTGAGTTTGCTCGGCCACGGAATCGAAAACAACTTGAGTCCGCCGAAGGATACATTGTCGCCCACGGCAAACACAAAGAGCGCTGCTGCGGAAAAAATCAAACCGAAATTGTTTTTTAAGAACAAGAAAACTTTTTTAATTATGTCTTTTTTGTATTTCCACAAAACACACAGCGCGCTCAAAGGGGCAAACAGCCGCACCCCGAGGCCCAAATAATTAAATCCTTCAATCTGCCATTCGATGTACAGTGGTCTCAGCCCTATATACTTTGACCAATTTTCAAAACCTCTGCTCTGCGGATTGAGAAAAGAATTCAAGTTGGCGTTGTATGTGCCGTAGCCTATTGCCGACATATTTCCTTTTACATAAAAAGCTCCCAGGGCGTATCCCACAAAAAGAGTCAAAGCAATGCTTGCAAGCAAAAACAGTACAGACTTTTTATCTTTGCCGAATACTCTCTCAATACAAAACGCAAACATAATGCCGAAAGTGAACGGCAAAAAGTACGGGTGAATGCCGATTGCCAGAGCGTTTATAACCATAAAAGGAATATAGGCTTTTGCGCCCTCCTTTGACTTGTTTTCAAAATAGAAATACAGCGCCGCAAGAATGAGAAAATGCGCCGTAAGAGCACAGTGTCTGAACGCTCTCTCTATCATCACCGGCGAAAGGGTGAATATTGCGCCGACCAAACCCGCGGATATCAAATCTTTTGTAAAAAGATTGCCGAGCAGCGCCCCGAAACCTCCCTGCAACATAAAACACAGCATTACAAACAGGCCGAAATACTGAAAAGTCTGCGGCAAAAAATTTCTGAATATCTTAAAAAATACGGCAAAAATCGGTATTGAATCAGTGTAGGAAACAGCCGTGCCGTACGGATAGGCTATATTTTTACCGACTCCCAGCGGAAATGTCCAATCGCTGTTGCGAAAAAGCATCCACCCGGCATAGTGCTGGGCAATATCTTTTTCCAAATAGCCGTTTATCAAAAAGGCGTCGTTTGTGACATTCACACAGCCGAAACCGTAAATCCGCCGAAAAATGATAAGTCCTATTGCGGCGCCTGCAAGAAACGCCGTCTTTTTGTCGGATTTATTTTTGCAAAATCTCATAAAAACTCCATGTGCAAAGTTATCTTTATCCTATTATACAATACCCGATTCGTTTCATAACAGATATCGTTTATAATTTATGGCTAATGCAGCAAAAAATCTCAAAATTATATTTTTATCACCGTGCCGATAAAAAGCGGCGTGTGGTTTTCGCTTTTGCAGACGGCGTAGACAAAAGGTCTGTCAAGGGCGACGAATTCCGTGCGCATAAGCGACATCACTCTTATTTGCGCCATTGTAGCCCGGGCGGCCTTTGTG
>JAQXIW010000010.1 GCA_029007985.1 Oscillospiraceae bacterium
ATTCGGCGGTAGTCGAAAGAGCGATTGTTTAACACGGGGGCGGTTTCCGCCCTCTTTCTGAAAGGAGGACAGTATGAACGGCGAAAAAATACTCAAAACTGCCTTTGCCTTGGCCTGTGAAAGCTATGAGGATTTTCGGGATAAGGATATGCTGACGGAATGGCTGAATATCGCCGTCGCCGAATGTATGACGGCTCGAGATATTAAAGAAAATGCCGATGGCGGCATATTTTTGACGGATATTTACGGTGAAATACGCCTGCCGCCCTATATATGCACGGTGGCTATGCCTTATGCGGTGGCGGAATGTATTTTCAGATACAGGGACGACGGCGAAAATTCCCGTCTGATGAATGAAAAACTCAAAGCGGCTCTCTCTAAGGCGGCAGAGGAAAAAGATATAGAGGCGGTGTATTGATATGTATAAATATTCAAAACATAAACAGAGAAATACCGTTGTCTGCGACGAATGGCTCGGGGTGAATTACACCGACGATATGTGCGGCATAAACACGGCGACGGAGAGCGTAAACTTTGTAAAGAGCAAAAAAGGCGGTATCGAAAAGCGAAAGGGTATAAAGGCAGAGCCCGGCGAATACACCGACGCCGTTTACGGCGTTCACATCTACACCGACGGCGCCGACGAAATAAGGCTGGTGCACAGCGGCAAAAATTTGTATTGCGGAAATGCGGTAATCTGTGCGGATATGGCTCAAAGCCGCAGCAAATCCGTTCAGTCCGGCAAATATCTTTTCATAGCCGACGGAGAGCACTTTGTCTGTTATGACGGAGACAGCGTAAAACCGATGGGCGAAAACCCGTATGTTCCGCTTATCTACACCCACAGAAAACCCGCCGGGGGCGGCGAGAGGGCAGAGAGGCCGAATATTTTTACCGCTCTGGTGCGAGAGGGCTTTATATCCGACGGTCAGTCCACTCAATATGTGCTGTCGCGGACGGGCCTTGTATCCGACTCGGTAAGCTGTACGGTGTACAGGGACGACGGCACATCTTACACCGTTACAAACGGCGACGGTCTGTCGGTAAACACATCCAACGGCATAGTCACATTTTCCTCTGCGCCGCCGCTTTCCAGGGCGAGTGACAGAGACAATGTGATTATAACCTATACTGCAAACGCAAAGACGGATGTCAGCGTTCTGAACAAGTGCAGACGGATTTTTGCCTTCGGCGAGGGCGGCTCTAAAAGCAGACTGTTTTTGTCGGGCAACGAATATTACCCGGGCGTTATTTGGTACTCACAGCCGGGCAATCCGATGTATTTCGGCTCGGACTGTATCATAGACACCCACACCGCCGATGTGACGGCTTTTTCCACACGGGGCGACAGACTGTTTGCCCACGCCAATCTGTCGGACAGCCGAGGCTGCATTGCGGTTATAGCCGCAGACGGCGGCGGTTTTAAGGTGATAAATGTGACCGAGGGGGAATGCACTTTTGCCGACACCGTAGCCACACCCGGCGCCGAGCCGTTGTTTTTGACAAAGGGCGGCGTCTACGCCATAGAGAAAAATTCCGCCACTCTTGAAAATTTCACTCTCAAAAGGGGCGAAGGTCTTGACGGCAGGCTGGCGGAAATTGATTTTAATTCGGCTTGCGCAGCAGCGTTTAAGGGCGCATATATTCTGGCGGCAGGCAACGACATGTATGTTTTGAAGGATAATCTGTTGTGGCGAATGAATTTCCCGATAAAAATCACAATGCTCTTTCGGGAGGGCGGCAGCTTGAAAATGGTGTCGGACGACGGCAAAATATACGGTTTCGGCGCCGGCCGGACGGATTTTGAAAACACGCCGGTGCAGGCCGTGTGGCGCACGGGCAAACTGTTTTCAAATAACATAAATGTGCGCAAAATAAGCCTGTGGGCAAAAACTCTCAATCGGGGTGAAATCGCGGTTTGCCTGTCCGGCGACAGATATTCGTCGGTCATAAAATTTATCCCGTCGGATTTTTCTTATTTTTCATTTGAAAAAGTCATATTTACCGCCTTAAATTTTTCCGTTTTTTCGCCGTCAAGGGCGGCGACTAAGGGAGTGAATCTCAGGGGGACGCACAGTCTGTATTTTGAAATTTTGTCCGAGAGCGGCGGCTGTGAGATAAAAAGGCTCTCGGCGGATATAAGCGAGGTGAAATAATGCTGAAAATAATTGAAGAAAAAGACCTGTCGGGCAAGGGCGTTGTGGGTTTGCCGGATGCCCCTAACCTGACGGCAAGACAGATGCAGTACAAATTTGAGGAAATCGTCAGGGATGTGGTGATTCCGACGGTGAACGAAAACGCCGCCAAGACGGCGACAATAGAGGATATAAACAATCTGGTGCTGAAAGGCGGCAGCGGCGATATGTACGCCGCCTTTTACGACTCGGACGGCGACGGCAGAGTAAACAGCGCCGACGACGGCATACACAGCTATGAATTTGTATATGACGGCGAAACCGTCTGTCTGAACGGACACGGCGAAAACGGCAAATTCAAATGCGGCGCCGATATTACAGCCGACGGCATTTTTGTAAACGGCGAAAGATACGCCGTAAATTGCGGCGGCGAGAGTGAAATAACTCTTTCCGACGGGGCGGTGTATATGTTCTGTCTGGATTACGACGGCAAAACGGTAAATTTTAACGGCGGTGGCAGGCAGACGGCCTTCAAAATAGTGTGCTCTGTCACCGAGCCTCAAAACCCGCGGCCCAACACGGTCTGGGTGCAGACGGACATACCGTATACACGGTATCGGATTTGCCGGCAAAAGCCGGAAATCACTCCGGACGGTCTGCTCTGGCTGAAAACTTCCGAGAACGGCGTAAAAATAGACATTCTCAAAAAGAATACGGTCCTTGTGAATATCGCCGGGGCGGTGATGTTTTCACAGGGGGAGGGAATCGGTTGCAGCGTATCGGTGTTCGACGGCACAGAATGGCAATCCACAATTGCCGTGCTGTATGAAAACGGCACATTTTCCGACGGATATGACGCCGAGATAACCAGGTCGGAGGGCGGCACAAACACTCTCACCAAAAAGAGCGACTGTTTTACCCTGTATACAAAGGCATACAGCGGCGCGAATTTTTCCACGCTCAACGCCGCGCTGAACAAAAAAATTGATGTGGGGGCTTATTCCGCCATAGAGATTGAAACATCGGATTTTGCCTCCGGCGGATACTATAAAGCGGTTGTCGGATTGACCGGGCTGAAAGAGGGCGTTTCCTATACGGCATACACGCCGACTTTTACGGAATTTGCGGCGTATTGCGACAGGGCGTCCGGCGGCAAGGCGGTTTTGAATGTAAAGAAACTCACCGGCGAATACTATCTTATGTTTTCGCTGGGCAGATACAACGGTACAGACGCCTCGATGACGGTAAGAAGCATCAGGCTGATACCTTAATTAAAGGGGGATAATATGCAGAAATGTAAATTTATAATGAAAAATCTAAGGGTGACTCAGGGCTACGGCAGAAACTCCGCCGGCGGTGTGGACTATATGTCTTATTCTCACACCGGCTCATACGCCGCAGACTTGGCGGGGGCGGACAGCGGCTGTGAATTTGCCTATGCGCCCTGTGATGTAGTCGTAAGACGCATTCACGGGGTCTACAATGCGGTGTGGTTTGAAAGTTTGGAGGAGGTCATGTGCGCCGACGGCAACACGAGAAAGCTGATATTTATGCTGCTTCACATAAATAAAGAGGATATGGAAAAAATCGGCATAAGAGTGGGCAAGATTTTCAGACAGGGCGAAATATTCTACAAAGAGGGCTGCGCCGGGGCAACCGGCTCTCATATTCACCTGGAGGTCGGTCTTTCTCCGTTCACCGGCACAGGCTGGTACAAGACCTCGATAAAGGACTCGATGGGCAACAATGTCTGGCGCATAAACATGCAGGTAAGACCCCACGATGTGTTTATTCTGGACGACGGCATTAACACTTTGTCCGACGGCGGCATAAAGTGGGTGAGAGAAAAAGAAAACACCGACAAAATGGCGTTGCTCTCACGGGAAAACGAGTCGCTGAAAGAGGAAAACGAGAGGCTGTCGGATTTGATATTCAAAATTGCCGAAATGGTAAAAACGGAGACCGGCGATGAATGAGATAGGCGTAATCGCAAGCATAGTGTCGGCGGCTGTGGGCGCCGTTTTGGGCGTGGTCGGCGCAAAGAGAAATTTGATTGCCGACGGAGACAGACATTCCCGAGAGAGTGCGACAATCATATCCGAAATAGGCTATATCAAAAGCGGCATCGACGACATAAAGCGAAAACAGGAAAAGACAGAGGAAAGATATTACGATTTGGCGGTCAGGGTATCCCGGTTGGAGACTGCCGTATGGCACAAAAAGGAGGAATAAATGGAAAACATAACACGGTATATTCACACGGAATTGCTTGTTCTCATACCGGCATTGTGGGGCGTCGGAATGGCGGTGAAGAAAAGCCGCCTCGAAAACAGATTCATACCGCTTATTCTGTTCACGGTATCGGTGGCGGCGTCGGCTCTGAAAATATTTGCCGACTGTGAGCCGGGCGGCGTTCAGGCTGTATGCGGCGGCGTGTTCGCCCGGATTACACAGGGCAGTATAGTGTTTTTCTGTGCCTGGTACGGCTATGAAAAATATCTGCATAAAACGGACGGCGAAACGGCAACGACTTTACAGACTGACAACAGGCAAATAGCAAATCTTTTGGATTACGATGGCACAATGAGAGGACAGGAACATTATGAAGATTAAAAAAGACCGCGAGTCTCTCCTGGCGGAATACGAAAAGGGCTTGAATTACAATCGGCTGACGGAGTACGCCGAGAAATGCAAAATACACAAAAAGTTCTATTTGGGCGACCAGTGGTACGGCGTAAACGCCCCGGATTTAGACAAGCCGGTGTTGAATTTCATACGCAGAGCGGTGTCCTATCTGACGGCGATGACGGCGGGCGAGGGGGTGACGGCTTTTCTTACGCCCTATGTACAGTCGGCTGAAAATGTGCGGCTGCGGGATATTCTGAACACCGAGCTGGAGAGAGTCATCGAACGCTCAAAGCTGTCGGTGCACACCCGCAGAGCCGTTATGAACGCCGCCATAAACGGAGACGGAATACTGTACTTTTTATATGACGGCAAGGGCGTTGTCTGTGAAGAAATAGACGGCACAAACATTTTTTACGCCAACCCTTTTGAAAAGGATATTCAAAGACAGCCTTATATTATTGTGGCACAGCGCACATATACGGAAGAAATCCGTGAAAAAGCGGCAAAAAACGGGGCGAAATCCGATATTATAATGCCCGACGGGGCGGACGGCAATATCAGCGCTAACCCGATGTCACTGCTCTTGACAAAGTTTTATAAAGAGGACGGCAGAGTGTACTATATACAGTACACAAAAGAGTGTATCGTAACGCCGCCGACCTACACCGGCTACACAGTATATCCGTTAGCCAAATTTTGCTGGGACGAACTGACCGCCGACTGCCACGGCACCGGGGCTGTGGAGCACCTTATACCGAATCAAATTGCGGTGAATAAGCTGTGGGCAATGGCTCTTTTGCACGAAAAGACGGCGGCATTCCCTAAAATATTCTATGACAGGACAAAGATAGACAGGTGGACAAACAAAGTCGGTACGGCGATAGGCGTTGTAGGCAACCCGAACGACGCCGTGGCGACCTCTTTCAGACGGCAGGATATGTCCTCACAGGTCATTGAGCTGGTGGAAAAGACAATCCGACTGACAAAGGAGTTTATGGGCGCGTCGGATGTGTCGCTGGGCGATATTTCGCCGGACAACACCTCAGCCATTCTAGCTGTTCAGAAATCACGGGCTATACCGCTGGAAAATCAAAAACAGGCGTTTATTCGGTTTGCGGAAAGCTGTGTGATAATCATTCTTGAAATAATGAAATCAAAATACGGAAAAAGACGGGTGCAAGTATGCTCGGCTGACGGCAAATACAATACGGCGGTTTTTGATTTCGGCGCGGCGGATGTATCCCAGATGAATTTTGTGATTGAGACTGACAATTCGACGCCGTGGGCGGAAAGCATACAGATGAAAACCCTTGAAAACCTGTTTGAAAAGGGTATTCTCACCGACGCATACGATTTTGTGTCGGCTATACCGCAGAGCCGGCTGAAAAACAAACAGCGGATTTTGGCAAAACTGAAAACGGCTATGCCGAATGACCGGGCGGAATTATCGGGTGAAAAATAAGCCGAAAACAACCGACCGAGCCGAGAGGCGGCTTAAATATATAAAAAGATTGAGAAAGGCCCACTTGTGTAAAGGGGGCTGTCACAATGAAATCGTGACTGGGGGATTGATAAAACGCAAAGCAAATCAACTGTATTATTTTGTAAAAAATATGATTAGCCAAGGCTCACATTATCAGGGGGGTGCGGGTGTCAGGGGGCACCTTTGCGCAGCAAAAGCACCGACCGAGCCGAAAGGCGAGACACGGCACCGCAGGTGACTGAGGGGTAGTCTAAAAATATACCGTTACAATTATGATGTGTTTTTTTCTCTCCCTCCGTCAAAAGTCTACGACTTTTGCCACCTCCCTCATCAGATGGAGGCACACGTTGATAATTCTGCTTTCAAAAGAATTGTATATACGAGTATATTTTATCGTAGGGGACGATGCCCACATCGTCTCGTTTGTTATTAACGATAAAAATACCGCTTTGGCAATAAATTAGTTGTTATTCCGTTCTCTCTCTCCGTCAAAAATCATAGATTTTTGCCACCTCCCTCATCAGATGGAGGCACACGCTGATAATTCTGCTTTTAAAAGAATTATATATACGAGTATATTTTATCGTAGGGGACGATGCCCACATCGTCCCGCACTATATTTTGCGATAAGAAATTTATAACAACTATTTTGACTAAAAAATAGTTGTTTTCCGTTCTCTCTCTCCGTCAAAAGTCTTCGACTTTTGCCACCTCTCTCGTCAGAGAGAGGCTTGCCAAAATTCGCATTTATAAAGAATGAAGCTTGCTTTATCGGTGCTTCCTGTTCTGTCCCTACCGTCACGGCGTACCGCCGCGCCACCTCTCTCGACAAAGGGGCTTGCTGAAAATATTTATCAATAAAACAAAAAACTATTTCTCGACAGACGGTCGAGCGGCTTTTTCCAAACAAAAACAGGGCGAAATCATCGCCCTGTTTTTTTATGTGATTATGCTTCCATCCAAGCCGGGTCGGAAGGGTTTGCTCTGAAGGTGAGCACCTTATTGATATCTTCCTTTGAGATGTAGTCGTTTTCGGCGGCAACTTCAACAAGTGTGTCCAGGTCGGAAAGCGATACATTTTTGAGGTTATGCTCGGCGAGTCTGTCGGCGGCTTTCTGCATGCCGTATGTGAAGATTGAAACTATGCCCAATACTTCACAGCCTGCGGCTCTGAGGTTTTCGCATACATCTACGCATGAGCCGGCGGTGGAGATAAGGTCTTCGACAACTACTACCTTTGAGCCCGGTACTGCTTTGCCTTCAATGAGGTTTTCTCTGCCGTGGTCCTTTGCCTTTGCGCGAACATAACCCATAGGCAAGCCCAGCTTGTCGGCTACGATGGCGGCGTGGGCGATACCGGCTGTGGATGTGCCGAAAACGGCCTCACATTCCGGGTATTCCTTTTTGATGAGCTGTGCCAGACCGTCCTCAACATCTGTTCTTACCTTTGGGAAAGAGAGAGTCATTCTGTTGTCACAGTAAATCGGGCTTTTGATGCCGGAAGCCCATGTGAACGGGTCGTTCGGTTTGAGGAAAACAGCCTGAATATCAAGCAAATCTTTTGCGATAAGTTTTTTCATAATATATCTCCTGTCAAATTAGTCTTCTGCAAATTCATTCATACATCTGCGGTAAGCAGCCACCGGGTCGTCGGCTTTGGTGATAGGGCGGCCGACAACAATGTAGTCGGTGCCGATTTCCTTGGCTTTCCGCGGTGTAGTAACTCTGACCTGGTCGCCAACGTCGCCGTCTGCAAAGCGCACGCCCGGTGTGACGGTCAAAAATTCCTTTCCGCAGGCTTCTTTTACCATACCGGCTTCCAGCGGCGAACAAACTACGCCGTCGAGCCCGGCCTCTTTGGCGTTGCGGGCATAGTGAATGATAGTGTCGTTGATTGGGGCGTTTATGAGCAATTCTTTCTGCATTCTCTCTTCGCTGGTGGATGTCAGCTGTGTTACGGCGATGACCAGAGGTCTTGTGCCGTCCTCGCGGACTACGCCCTCCATGGCGGCTTTCATCATTTCGATTGTGCCGGCGGCGTGTACGTTTACGATGTCGGCGCCCAGACCTGACAGACTTCTCATGCCGCCTTTAACGGTGTTAGGAATGTCGTGCAGCTTCAAATCAAGGAAAACCTTATGGCCTCTTGCCTTTACCTGTCTTACGATGTCAGGGCCTGCGGAATAGAAAAGCTCCATGCCGATTTTGACGAAAGGCTTTTCATCCCGGAATTTGTCCAGGAAGTTCAGCGCGGTTTCGCCGTCTTTGAAATCAAGCGCAATAATTACATCTCTTTTCATTGTGTTCTCCTTTCATTATGCCTTGCCGATGATGTCGTTAAGGTCTTTTATGTTGTACTTTGCCATTACTCTCGGCAAATCTTCGATAATTTCCTTGCAGGCGTACGGGTTTTTAAGGTTTGCCGCGCCAACCTGAACGGCGGTTGCGCCGGCGTACATCATTTCGATTACGTCCTCTGCCGAAGATACGCCGCCCATGCCGATTACAGGAATTTTGACTGCGTGAGCCACCTGGTATACCATTCTCAATGCCACCGGGAAAATCGCCGGGCCGGAAAATCCGCCCATTGTGTTGGCAATTATCGGTTTGCCGGTCTTGAGGTTTATTCTCATGCCCAGCATTGTGTTGATGAGGGATATGCCGTCTGCGCCGGCGTCCTCAGCCGCTTTTGCTATCGACACGATGTCGGTGACATTTGGCGACAGCTTGATGTAAACCGGCTTTGTGGTGACCGCCTTTACCCGCTTTGTGACATTGTATACGTTTTCGGCGCTTGTGCCGAACGCCATACCGCCGCCGTGAACGTTAGGGCAGGAAACATTGACCTCGATTATGCCGACCTGGTCTTCCTTGTCGATTTTTTCACAGCAGTAGACATATTCGTCAATCGTAAAACCGGAGATATTTGCGATGACCTTTTTGTTGAAATAGTTTTTCATTTTCGGCAATTCGTGGTTTATTACCGCCTCGATGCCCGGGTTTTGCAGACCGACCGAGTTTATCATACCCCGTGTACAGTCGGCTATTCTCGGCGTCGGGTTGCCGAAACGCGGCTCTTTCGTTGTGCCTTTGAAGGAGAATGTGCCCAAAATGTTAATGTCGTAGAAGTCCTTGAATTCGTCGCCGTAGCCAAAGGTGCCCGACGCAGGAATGACAGGGTTGTCCAGAGTCCAGCCCGACAGAGTTACTTTTGTGTTTACCATATTATTTCCTCCTTGAGCATTACAGGGCCCTCTTTGCATATTCTCTTGTTGCCTGTGAGAGTCTTACAGGAACAGCCCATACAGCCGCCGAAGCCGCAGCCCATTCTCTCTTCAAACGAGAGCTGACCGGAACATTCGGTTGAAAGTGAGACCGCTTTGAGCATCGGCATAGGGCCGCAGGCGTAGAAATAGTCGTAGCCGGACAGATTCTTGATTACATCTGTGACAAATCCCTCTGTGCCGTATGTGCCGTCGTTTGTGGTGATGTAAACATCGACGCCCAGGGCTTTGAATTCCTCTTCGCCAAAGACGTCCTCCTTTGAGGCAAAGCCCAGAATGACGGTAGGCTTTACGCCCTTTGACAGCAAATCCTTTACGACGCCGTACATTGGAGGCGTACCCACGCCGCCGCCGATGACCAGCGGATTTTTATATTCGTTTTGGGTGTTAAAGCCGTTGCCCAAACCGGTGAGAATGTCCAGTTTTGTGCCCGGCGCCATTTTTGACATTATTTCCGTGCCCTTGCCCAAAACCTTGTAAATGATTGTGATTGTCTTATCGTCCCAATCGCATACAGAGATAGGGCGTCTCAGATAGAGACCTTCGATTTCTATGTTTATGAACTGACCCGGGGCGGTGATGAAGGATGTGTCGCCCTCAAGCACCATCAAAAACACATCTTTTGCGATGTTTTTGTTTTCCAGGACAGTGTAAATGTTTCTTTTGTACATTGTTGCTCCTTTTGCCCCCGCTTGCGCGGGGGTTATTGTTTGGATTTACTGTTTGTCGGCGTCTATTGTGGACACAGGCATTGTGATGTCTTCAAGCACGTTCAGCAATGCGTTGACGGTGGACAGAGCCGTGAAAACATTTATGTTGTTTTCTGCGGCGAGGCGGCGAATCATATAGCCGTCTTCCTGTGAAGCCGCCGAGAAATTTTGTGTGTTGACCACATATGTGACATAGCCCTTGACAAAGGATTCGAAAATGTCGTCCGAGCCGTCGGAAATCTTTTTCTTTGTGCGGGTTTTAATGCCGTTTCTCTTCAAAAATGCGGCTGTGCCCTCTGTCGCCTCAATGTTGAAGCCCAGCTTGTAGAAGCGTCTGATGAGAGGCAGAGCTCTCTGCTTGTCCTTGTCGGCGAGAGTTACGAAAACCGTGCCGTAGTTCTGTACCTTGATGCCGGCGGCCTGCAATGACTTGTACAGCGCTCTGTTGAGGCTCTTGTCATAGCCGATTGCCTCGCCGGTGGATTTCATTTCCGGTGAAAGATATGTGTCGAGACCGCGCAGTTTTGTGAACGGGAATGTCGGCGTCTTTACATAGTAGCGGCCGGCAGGCTCCTGTAAGTATGTGCCGTAGCCCAGCTCTTTGAGTGTCGAGCCCAACATTACCTTTGTGGCTACATTTGCCATAGGTACGCCGGTGGATTTTGACAGGAAAGGTACCGTTCTCGACGAGCGAGGGTTTACCTCTATTACATAGACATTGTCAAATTCGTCAACGATGAACTGAATGTTGAAAAGACCTTTTATTCCGATACCCAAGCCCAGTTTAACGGTGTAGTCAATGATTGTCTTTTTGACGGAATCCGAAATTGTGTACGCCGGATATACCGAGATAGAGTCGCCCGAGTGAACGCCTGTCTCCTCGACATGCTCCATAATGCCCGGGATAAATACATCCTTGCCGTCGCAGATTGCGTCTGTCTCCAATTCCTTGCCGATGATGTATTTGTCTACCAAAACAGGCTGGTCTTCGTCGACCAAAACCGCTGTCTGCAGATATTTCTTCAAATCGTCGTCGGAATATACTATCTGCATGGCTCTGCCGCCCAAAACATAGGAAGGTCTGACCAAAACAGGGTAGCCTATTCTGTTGGCCACTTTAATGCCGTCCGGGATATTTGTTACGGCGTGTCCCTCCGGCTCCGGAATTCCCAGCTCGTGCATGATTCTCTCAAAGGAGTCTCTGTTTTCGGCTCTGTCGATGGCGTCCACATCCGTGCCGATGATGTTTACGCCCAGCTCGTGCAGCGACTGCGCCAGGTTAATGGCTGTCTGACCGCCGAGAGAGACCACTACTCCGTCCGGCTTTTCGATGTCGATGACATTCATTACATCCTCGACAGTAAGCGGCTCGAAATAGAGCTTGTCCGCCGTCGTGTAGTCGGTGGATACGGTCTCCGGGTTGTTGTTTATGATGATGGCCTCGTAGCCGGCCTCTTTAATAGCCCATACGGCGTGAACGGTAGAATAGTCAAATTCTACGCCCTGACCGATTCTGATAGGGCCCGAGCCCAAAACGAGGATTTTCTTTTTGTCGGTGATGATGCTTTCGTTTTCGCCGCGGTATGACGAATAGAAATACGGCACATAGTTCTGCTGATATTTTACGTTGTCGACTATGCGGTAAATAGGCAGAACGCCGTTTTCCTTTCTGTATTTGAACATTTCCGTCTTTGACATACCCCAGACTCTGCCGATGTATGTGTCGGAAAAGCCCATGTCCTTTGCTTTGCGCAGAACCCGAACATCGCCCTTGTTGTCGGCTATGACTTTTTCGTAGTCGACGACATCTCTGATTACCTGTACAAAAGGTATTACGATTGCGGTAGCCCGATTGATTTCTTCGTTTGTCGCGCCTTTTCTGATTGCTTCGCCCAGAGCATAGAGTCTTTCGTCTGTCGGCTCGGAAATGAATTTAAGCAATTCTTCCTTTGACCAATCCTTGAATTTTGCCAGCTCGAAATGGTCAACGCCGGATTCCAGACCTCTGACCGCTTTGAGCAGTATTTCGGACAGTGACTGACCGATGGACATGACCTCGCCGGTGGCTTTCATCTGTGTTGAGAGCTTTCTGTTTGCCTGTGTGAATTTGTCAAACGGGAATCTGGCGACCTTGCCCACCAGATAGTCTATTGCCGGCTCGATTGACGCAGGGATACCGGAAATGTCGATTTCGTCCAGGGTCAGACCTGTCGCAATCTTTGCCGTTACTCTGGCGATAGGGTATGCAGTTGCCTTTGAGGCAAGGGCGGAAGAACGGGATACACGCGGGTTAATCTCGATGAGATAGTATTCCATCGTGCCCGGTTTGAGAGCAAACTGTACGTTACAGCCGCCCTCGATTTCCAAATATCTCAAAATTTTTAGAGCGGAGGCTTTGAGCATTGACAGCTGTTCGTCGGAAAGTGTGATGGCCGGGGCGAATACTATCGAGTCGCCTGTGTGTACGCCGACCGGGTCAAAGTTTTCCATTGAGCAAATTGCGATGGCGTTATCGACGGCGTCGCGCATTACTTCAAACTCTATTTCCTGATAGCCCTTTACGCTCTTTTCCACAAGTACCTGATGAACAGGGGATACGGCGAGGGCGTGTTCCATCATTGTGATGAATTCTTCCTCTGTGTAGGCAAATCCGCCGCCGGTGCCGCCGAGTGTGTATGCCGGGCGCAGTACGACAGGCAGACCGATTTCGCGCATGGCTTTAATGCCTTCCTCCATTGAGGTGGCGATGTCGGACGGAATAACAGGCTCGCCCAATTCCTCGCACATTTCCTTGAACAGCTCTCTGTCCTCGGCTTTCTGAATGGACTCTACCTTTGTGCCTAAAACTTCAACGCCGCACTCATCCAAAATGCCTTTTTCGCCCAGCTGAACGCAGAGGTTGAGACCTGTCTGACCGCCCAGACCCGGCACTATGGCGTCAGGTCTTTCGTATCTTATGATTCTCGCCACATATTCGAGAGTGAGCGGCTCCATATATACTTTGTCCGCCATTTTCGTATCCGTCATAATTGTTGCCGGGTTGGAATTGAGCAATACGACCTCGTAGCCCTCCTCCTTCAGCGCGATGCACGCCTGCGTGCCCGCATAGTCAAATTCTGCCGCCTGGCCTATGACAATAGGGCCCGAGCCTATGACCATTATTTTTTTAATGTCTGTTCTCTTTGGCATTTCTGTTTACTCCTTTATGTCTGTTAATCTATTGTAAACTATCTTGCCGTTGCAGATAGTTGCCATTACATCGCCTGTGAGAGTCATGCCCTCAAAAGGTGTGAATTTGCCCATTGAGACAAATTCCTCCGGGTTTACTTTGTGCTTTATGTATCTGTCGACAATCGCAATATCGGCTTTTTCGCCCACTTTTATTCCGGCGTCCATGCCGAAAATCTTTTTAGGGTTTATCGCCATTATCTCCACCAGTTTTTCAAAACTTATGTAGCCTTTTTCCACCATAAAAGTGTTAATTGCCGCAAAGGAAGTTTCTAAACCCACAACGCCCATTGACGAGCCGGCGAGCCCTTTGCTCTTTTCCTCGGCGGAATGTGGGGCGTGGTCGGTGATGATACAGTCGATTGTGCCGTCCTGTACGCCTTTTATCAGGGCGTCTCTGTCCTCTTTTGAGCGTATAGGCGGATTCATCTTGAATCTACCGTGCTCGCCTATATCCATATCCGTCAGGGCAAGATAGTGCGGGCCTGTTTCACAGGTTATGTTTATACCTCTTTTCTTGGCTTCTCTTATAATGTCGACGGTCTCCTTGGCGGAGATGTGACAGACATGGTAGTGAACGCCGCTCTCCTTTGCCAGCTCGCAGTCCCTCTTGACCGGGCCCCACTCGCTCTCTGAGCAAATACCCCTGTGGCCGTGCAGTTTTGCGTACTCGCCGTCGTGAATATAGCCGCCGTGCAAAAGGCTCTCGTCCTCACAGTGAGCCACTATTGCCTTGCCGTGCTTTGCGGCGAGGCGCATTGCCGCCAGCATCATATCCTCGCTCTGTACGCCCTTGCCGTCGTCGGAAAAGGCAAAGCACTTGTCCCGCATGCCCTCGATGTCCGCCAATTCCTTGCCTTTTTCGCCCACGGTTATGGCGGCGTAAGGCAAGACATTGACGACGGCGTCGCGGTCTATTATGTCCTGTTCGGCTTTGAGATGCTCGGGGCTGTCCGGCACAGGGTTGAGATTCGGCATGGCGCAGACGGTGGTAAAGCCGCCCCTTGCTGCCGCCCGAGTGCCCGTGGCTATGGTCTCTTTATAAGAATAACCGGGCTCTCTCAGATGAACATGAACATCTGTGAGTCCCGGTATAATATACAATTTATCAATATCAACAACAGGGCAGTTTTCCTCAAAAATGCCCTCTTCTATTTTGGTGATGATTCCGTCCTCTATGAGAAGGTCGGCTTTTTTCAATGCGCCGTCCACATAGACGGTGCCGTTTTTCAGCAAAAGGTTTGTCATAAAAATATCCCCCACGGCGCCGTGATCGGTCCGCCGTCACACATTTGTGCTTTCTGAAACAGTTTTTATTCCGTTATCTTTATAATTATATCATACAGTTATAATTTATTGCTATATTATTTGCAGTCGGAGGACAGAAAATTCTGTCCTCCGTTTGTGCATTATTCACCAATAAGCGCTCTTTCGACAACAGCCATTCTGACGAATACGCCGTTGTGCATCTGTTTGAAAATTCTCGACTTTTCACATTCGACGCAGTCGTCGTTGATTTCCACGCCTCTGTTGAACGGAGCCGGGTGCATGATGATTGCGTGCGGCTTCATCGCCCGTACTCTTTCGGCGTTGAGGCCGTAGAGCTTGTTGTATTCTTCCTTTGACATTACCATTTCGGACGAAAGTCTCTCGTGCTGGATTCTGAGCAGCATGATTACATCCATCTCTTTTACGGCTGTGTCAAAATCAATGTATTTGAAACCGTCTTCTCTGAATTCTTCAGGGCCGGAGGTGTAGACCTCCATGCCGAGTCTCTCCATGACCTCGATATTTGTGTGGGCGACTCTCGAATGAATTACATCGCCTACGATACAGATTTTGAGACCTTCGAATTTGCCGAATTCCTGTTTGATTGTGAGCAAGTCCAAAAGCGACTGCGTTGGGTGGTTGCCCGTGCCGTCGCCGCCGGATACGACAGGCATTTTAAGGCCTTTAAGTTGGTTCCAGTATTCGTTCTGCTTGTCGCGGATGATGACGGCCGAGCAGCCGATTTCCTCGAATACTTTTACCGTGTCATAGAATGTCTCGCCCTTTTTCATTGAGGAGACCTCGCTGTTGAAGGTAATTACATTTGCGCCGAGTTTATAGCAAGCCATTGTGTAAGAGTTCTGTGTTCTTGTGCTCGGTTCAAAGAAAAGAGAGCCGATGACCTTGCCTTTGCCCGCGTCAGACACAGCGCCGTCGGCAAATTCCTGTGCTCTGTTGAGAATGGCGTTGATTTCGTCCAGCGACAGCGATGAAAGATTAAATAAATTTTTCATTGTAATTCCTCCGATATAAAGTATTAAATTTTACATAAAAATAAGCACACTGCCGGAACAGTGTGCGTTGCCCTATCCGGCATCGTCTTATTATATCAAACCGCCGCAGATTTTGCAAGGAAAATTTACAGCTCAAAACCCTGTCGAATTTATACAAGTTTTACAAATTAAATATTAAGCCTTTTTTGAGAAAATAGGCTTTTTGTTGTAACATTCCGTGTAAAATGCTATACTGTATATATAAAAATTAAGGCGGAAATCTATGAAAAACACGGTTAGTAAACTATATTTGGGCTGTGCCGGGTTAAAGACGGCGTACTGCGCGGCAGTTTTGGCGGTATATGTCGCGCTGGTGCTGTACGGCGGCGGCTCGGCTTTTGAGATGCTGGTTGTGCTGCCGCTTTTTGTGGCGGTGTTTATATATTTGCCGGGCTGCGCTTTGAGACGGCTTTTGAAGGCGGACAGCTGTTTTGAAAATATGAATTTCGGGCTGAATGTTTTGCTCGGCACAGGCTTTTTTGCCTTTGTGTACTGTTTTGCGATGAAGCTGAAGGTCTTTCGGCTTATGTTTTTGCCGGCCGGACTGTCCGCTGTATATATAATATACATTATTAGGACAGGGAAATTCAAAAAGCCGAAAAAGGCGTCGGCTCTTTCGCCGGACGGGTGGCTTTTGGTACTATTGTTCTTTACTCTCCTGTTTTTGTACGCGTGGACAATGCCGGCTAAAAACGGTCTGCCGTCCTCGGTGGGCGACACCCTGATAAATCAGGATTTGTTGTGGAATGTGGGCAACGCCTCGGCATTTACCATTAAATTTATACCGGAGGATATTCGCTATTCCGGCGTACAGCTGCACTACCACTATCTGACAGAACTCATCACCGGGGCAATCTCTTGGGTGAGCGGTATATCCTGTTATAATCTTTTGGCTTTTTACACCGGCCCGTATATTCTTGCCGGGGTGGTGGGCTGTCTGTACGAATTGGGCAGCGGCTATTTTGAGGACAAAAGGAAAAGTATTCTTTTCACATTCTCGATGTTTTTGTTCGGCTGTGCCGCTCTTTACACCTGCGTGGGCGGCGGCTATTCGCCGTTTTTCAACGACAACGCAAGACACATAATCACAAACATAAATTCACAGGCGACGGCGGTGATATATCTGTCGGTATTCTGCTCTATGTTTTTCAGACTTTTGGACAGGCATTTTAAGGTAAAACCTTTTGCGCTCTTGCTGTGGGCGGCGTCCTTTTTCATGCTGACCTTCGGCAAAGGACCTGTCGCCGCCATCGTGGCGGTGGGCGCCGTCATCACGGTAGTGTGGAAATTTTTGCAAAAGCAGTCGTCGCCGCTCGGATTGGCGGGGGCGGCCGCCGTGGCGCTGATATTCGGCGGCGTGTATCTGGTATTCTTTTCCTCCGGTGCAAACAACAGTATGGCGTTTTCTTTCACCCGGACAGCCGAGAGGACGGTATTCGGCCGGACTCTGCACGAACTGTACTGTGCAGGGCGGCTGACGCAGTGGAAAATCGGCACGGTGCTGACAATAATCGCAAACACCTTTTTAACGGCGCCGCTGCAGGTATTTATTTTTGCGGTCGGTCTATGCGCCGAGATACCGAAACTTTTCAAACTCAACGGCAAAAGGCTGTTTATAAATTCACAGATTGTGGGCGGCATTGCGGCATTTTGGCTGTTCAACCACTATGCGCTCTCACAGGCGTATTTCCTCTATCTGCGGATATTCTTTCTCCACCTCAACGCCGTGGACAATATGCATTTGCTCAAAGATAAGAAGCTTTTGAAAAACACGGCGGCGATTTTGGCGTGCGTTGCCTTTGTCACACAGGGCTTTATGTATGTCAACTTTATGGGCAGCGGTCTGCGCAGCCTTTTGCGAAATGTCGGTATCGAGAAAAAATACCCCTACAATTCGGTGATGAACTCCGACGACGAGGCGGCTGCAAAGTGGCTGAATGAAAACACCGAAAAGGACATTCTCTTTGTCACAAACCGAGTAAACAAAGAATGGGGCAGGACGGACGGCATATCAAATCTCTATTCGGCTCTGTCATCGAGACAGTGCTATCAAGAGGGCTATACCTACGCCGAGACTAACGAGGGCGTGCCGTATTATGTTATCAGTCAGCGCCGTGAAATTGTGGATAAAATATTCTCTCCGGGCACAAGCGCAGATGAATTGAAAAATATTTTCAATACCGCCGGCATTACTCACATAGTCTATTCGTCACAGTTTGAGGGCGACGATTCACGGCTGGCCAAGGTGTGCAAAAAGGTTTTGCGGCTTGGGACGGTGACAATTTACGAAACAGGTGCGCGGCCGCTGGAAAACCATCCGCTTTGGCAGCCTCAGTTGGAATACGGCTGCGGAATTAAAGAGGAATAGCTGCAATCAATCAAAATAACATAATGTTTGCCGTGAAAACGGTAGCGATGACCGGCAGAAAAATAAAAACAAAAGGGTGTCAGACGACACCCTATAATTAAAAATGACGAATAATTAAGATTATTGAATTATTATGTTATATCTGCTATAATGTTAAAAGAAAAATATAGGAGTAAAATGTGTATAAAGTAAACGAAAAAAACAAAATGGACGGCTTAAAACTTCTTTCTGAACTTGACTCAGAAAGAACTAAAGCTGTGTTTTTTTGACCCTCAATATAGAGGCGTACTTGATAAACTATCCTATGGTAACGAGGGTAAAACCAGAGGGAAGCAAAGAAGTGCACTTCCTCAAATGACAGAAGATATCATAAAGTCTTTTTTATTTGAAATTGAAAGAGTCTTAACGCCTAGCGGTTATCTGTTTCTATGGGTTGATAAGTTCCATTTATGCGAGGGTATTTCCTCTTGGTTTAAAGAAGACTCTAAAATGGAAATTGTTGACTTAATAACGTGGAACAAAATGAAAATGGGTATGGGCTATAGAACAAGAAGAAAAAGTGAGTATTTGTTTGTAATTCAAAAAGCACCAAAACTCGCAAAAGCAACTTGGACTATACATAACATTCCAGATGTTTGGGAAGAAAAAGTTAACAAGACCCACGCACACTCTAAACCGCTTGGACTCCAAAAGATATTAATTGAAGCGGTAACAAATGAGGGTGACTTAGTAATTGACCCTGCAGCGGGCGGTTATTCGGTTTTACAGGCTTGTTTAGAGACAAATCGTTTATTTATTGGTGCAGATATCGAAACGGAGGAAGACTAAAAATGAAAATTAGAAACGCAGAGGGAAGAATGCACAAGTCCGTAAAAAACGGACATAGAAAATAAGAACCCTCCTGGTGTAGAATATAAACTACATCAGGAGGATTTTTTATGGCAAGAAGTTACAAAAACATAAGCAAGTATGAAAAAGAAATAATCGAATTAAAATC
>JAQXIW010000011.1 GCA_029007985.1 Oscillospiraceae bacterium
CGTCGGGAACAACGAAGCAGTTCTTTTGCTGCATCTATACTGATTTCATTTTTCTTTTTTCGAATTGTTCTAAACATTAAACTTACCTCCACAAATTCCGATATGTCGTTCATTTTGCCTGCGCAAATTATACCATAACCCCGTGAACAATTCCACCGCAACTTTGGCAAGAAATGAAAAAAGTCCGAACAGTTTTTCTGCCCGGACTTCCTCGCTCAATCGTAAATCAATTCCATTTTCACATTCTTTGGCCTGTGCCTTGCAAGCATTCCTCTGCCGTGCCATTCCATCCGGTTTTCGGCTTTCAGCTTTTCGGCCATACTGTTTTGCTTTGCCGGCTCCGGCGCGATCAGCTCCATGCGGCTTCGTGCTGCTTCGTTGATCTCGGCACAATACTGTTTTACAAACAACCGCTTATATCGAGGGTTTTGTATTGCGATATGCAATTTTGAGAAATAGCACAAATAGAAAAAACCCCGAAAAACAGCAGTTTTTCGGGATTATTGATTTTCTGTAATTTCTTCTGATTATCTCTTTGAGAACTGAGGTGCGCGACGGGCTGCTTTGAGACCGTATTTCTTTCTTTCCTTCATTCTCGGGTCTCTTGTCAGGAAGCCTGCCTTCTTGAGCTGAGGACGAAGTGTTTCGTCGTACTGAAGAAGAGCTCTTGCGAGACCGTGTCTGATAGCGCCGGCCTGACCTGAAACGCCGCCGCCGACAACATTGACAACAATGTCAAATTTGCCTGTGAGACCTGTGAGCTCAACCGGCTGACGAACGATGAGCTTGAGTGTTTCAAGACCGAAGTAATCGTCGATGTCTCTGCCGTTGATTGTGATTTTGCCTTCACCGTTGTAAACTCTAACTCTTGCTACAGAAGATTTACGACGGCCTGTGCCGTAAAAATATGCTTTTGTTTCGTACATTATTTTCTCCTCCTGAATTAAAGTTCGATGATTTCAGGCTTCTGTGCTGCGTTCTTGTGCTCAGCGCCCTTGTATACTCTGAGTCTTGTGAGAGCCTTTGCGCCGATTGTGTTAGAAGGAATCATACCTTTAACAGCAAGCATCATAGCCTTGTCTGAGTTGTGTGCCATGAGAGTCTTGTAGTTTACAGACTTCATTCCGCCGATCCAACCTGTGTGGTGGTAGTGGAATTTCTGCTCCAATTTCTTGCCAGTGAGGACGGCCTTGTCGCAGTTGATGATTACAACATGGTCGCCGCAGTCAACATTTGGAGTGTATGTAACTTTATTTTTGCCTCTGAGAAGGTCTGCGGCTACTGTTGCCACACGGCCGAGAGGCTTACCTGCAGCATCAATAACATACCATTTGCGTTCTACTGATTCTGCCTTCTGAAGATAAGTGCTCATAGTTTCCTCCGTTAGATTTTCTATACTTAATACATATTTTAGTAATACCCTTTCGAGTGCCTAATAAATATATCATTTGAGTATTAAAAAGTCAACAAGTTTTTCGGGAAAATTTAACATAAATTAAATTATCTCTGTTTTTCTCGCTTTTTTGTTATATTTTCTCTCTTTTTCTCAAGAGGCAAATTATATAAATATAATTATTTTAACGGAATGAGCCGTTTTCTCTCGGTTTTGCCGTTTTTCTCACCGATGCGCTTTTTTCAAAGCCTGCTGCGGCTTGTTTTATAGTCAGAAATATTATATACTTAATATTATATAGTGAGAGGTAAATATGGCAAAATATTATCAGAGACTGTGCGGCCTGGTGCGCAAAGCGATAACGGAATACGGCTTGATACACGACGGCGACAGGGTTGCCGTGGGGGTGTCCGGCGGCAAGGACAGCGTCATACTGACATTGGCTTTGGCGGATTTGAAAAAATACATAGGCATTGATTTTGACGTGGTCGGGGTGACGGTCGACCCCCGCTTTTTTTCAAAGACTACCGACTATTCCCGGATAGCCCGGCTTTTTGAGAGCCGCGGCATAGAATATCACACCGAGATAACCGACATCGGCCCTGTTGTTTTCGATATAAGAAAAGAGAACAGCCCCTGTTCGCTCTGCTCTCGAATGAGGCGAGGCGCACTGCTCAAAGCCGCCCGGCAGTACGGCTGTAACCGACTTGCTCTGGGGCATCATTTTGACGATGCGATAGAGACATTTTATATGAATTTGTGGAACGAGGGCAGAATCGGCACATTTTCTCCGGATATTTTTATGGAGGACAACGGCATGCATGTAATACGCCCCATGTGTTTGGCGACGGAAAACGAAGTAGTCAGAGCGGTTAAAGAAACCGGCGCGCCGATAATAAAATCCGTCTGTCCGCAGGACGGCAGAACAAACAGACGGGAATTAAAAGAATTTATATCTCAAAAATGCCGCACCGACTCTCATTTCAGAGAAAAACATCTCAACGCCTTTCAAAAATCCGGCATTGACGGATGGGCGCCAAAAAGGAAGTAACTATGGAACTGAACGAAAGACACACCTGGGTCGAAACAGACTTAGACGCAATAAAAAATAACTACGACATAATATCCGAAATATCCGACAGGCCGTTTTATGTAGTGCTCAAAGCCGACGCATACGGCCACGGGGCTAAATATTTGGCGGGCTGCTATCGGGATATGGGGGCTTTCGGCTTTTGCGTGTCATCTTTTGCCGAGGCAATGGAACTGAGAAAAAGCGGAATCACAAAGCCGATACTCATTTTGGGACACACCGACCCGTCAAAAGCCTACGACTTGTTCAAGCACAATTTGACACAGGCTGTCCTCAGCTACGAGTACGCCGCAAAACTCAACGCCTGTGCGCTTTACCCGGTGGACTGTCAGATCGCCCTTGACACCGGAATGGGCAGAATAGGCTTTGATTTGGTGAACGACAAAGAAAACTCTCTGAATCTCATCAAAAAGACATTGGATTTGCACTCTCTCAATATTTCCGGCGTTTTCAGTCATTTTCCGGTCGCCGACTCCCTGACGGAACACGACATCATATACACACAAAACGCCGTAGACCTGTTTGACGAATGCGTTGAGAAAATGAAGTCATGGGGTTTTAAGCTGAAATATCTCAGCGGTCAAAATTCCCGGGGCATCGCCAGAAAACTGGGCGACAATTACACTGTCAGCCGCGCGGGCATCATTCTCTACGGTGAGCAGCCGTCGGACGAGGTAATCCTGCCGGGTCTGAAAACCTGTATGAAGCTGAAAACCGTGGTGACGAATGTAAAGACCGTCCCGGCGGGGCGGAAGATAAGCTACGGGCTGAATTTCACCGCCGAAAGAGAGACAAAGGTGGCTACTCTGCGGTGCGGCTATGCGGACGGCGTGCCGAGAATTTTGAGCTTTGTGGGTCACAGCGTAAACATCGGCGGCAAGCTGTACCCGGTCATCGGCAATATATGTATGGATCAGATGATGATCGACATAACCGACGCCGAAGACCTAATCGCCCCGGGCGACGAAGTGCTGGTGATGGGCGGCGAGGGCGTGACCTCTCTCAAAAGCATCGCCGACAGAATCCACACAATTCCGCACGAAATTATGTGCGGCATAGCAAAGAGAGTGCCGAGAGTATATGTCAAAAACGGCTCGGTTGTCCACATTCAATACGGAATATAGCAAAACGCCCCTCGGGGCGTTTTTGTTGTTTTTCGGCATTTATTTTATCTGTATAATATACAATTTTTTACCTGAATTTATGTATATTATGACATAAAATAGTCCTGTTTTTATATGATTTTCCGGTGCAAATTAGTGATTTTTACAGACTTTCAGCCGTTTTTTTGACATACACGGCTCAAAGTGGTATAATACAGCGGTCTTATTTGACAAAACAAAATAAAGGAGTAAAAATGGCAGAAATCAAAAAAGAAAAAGCCTCGGTTTTTACCGTTTCCGGTCTTGTCAGGGCTGTGTACAGCCTTTGCATGCTGGCTTTGGTTCTATCTATGTCCGCCGTTCTCTATCTGCGCACAACAGTAGCAAAGATAACAGACGGCGAAAAAAGCGCCGTAATTCTCTCGACAACACAAAATGAGCAGTCCCTTATGTCAATGGCGGGTTTTGAAGTCAAAGACACGGACACTTTGCTCTCAACATCCTTCAGCAACAACTATATAGACATAACAATCAGGGGCGGTATTGATGTCACCGTCACTGCAGACGGCGTACAGACAGCCGTCAAACTCAAAAACGGCACGGTGCAGAGCGCACTGAAAGAAGCCGGCGTCGAATTGGGCGAATACGACTACACAGAGCCGTCTTTGCACACCGTTCTCAAACCCGGCGACGGCGTGGTTGTACACCGAGTGGAATATGTGGTAAATTCCTATGAGGAGACCATTCCCCACGGCACAACCTACAAACAGTCCTCTTTGCTGTTCAAGAGAACAAAAAAGAGCTACACTCTTTCCGAGGGGTCAAACGGTAAAAAGACTTTGACTTACACAGAGAGATATGTGGACGGCGAAAAAACACAGCGGCTGCTGCGGAACACCGTTGTAAATAAACAGCCGGTCGACACCGTCGTACTGACCTACGGCGCAGGCGTGCCTGTGTCCAATGTGTCCGCTCCTGCCGGGGTGACGGTCACAAACAATGTACCTACCGGCTATTCGAGAGTGCTGTCCATGTCGGCGACGGGTTATTCCTCCAAATCAGGCAAGGGCGCTTCGGGGCTGGGGCTGTACTACGGTACAGTCGCCGTAAACCCGAATGTCATTCCCTACGGCACAAAAATGTACATCGTATCCGAGGACGGCAGATTTGTCTACGGCTGGGCTATTGCCACCGACACCGGTACGGCGATGATGGAATACCCAAACTACATAGATTTGTTCTATGAAACCTACACCGAGAGCGTATTAAACGGCAGAATAGCGGTAAATGTCTATCTATACGGTTAAAGCGAATAAAGGCGGAGTTCCGCCTTTATTTTTTTGCTTTCATCGGTTGTCCCATCAAAAGATATTGAAATATAATACAATAATAAAGCATATAATTACCTAATTTTGTATAAAATACAGATAATTATGAATAAGTATAAATTCTGCTTGATAAAGCGCCAATATGGGTATATAATCTGGTTATAACAAAACAATATATAAGGAGAATTAAAATGGCTGACAAGAAAAAGTTATTTGAGGCAATAGACTCCGTCGCCGATGTCATTTCCGGCGTCAACGACGAGGTCTGGGAATATGCCGAGGTCTATTTTGCAGAGACAAAATCCGCCCGGGCATTGATTAAAGTCGCCGAAAAGTTCGGTTTTGAAACAGAATCCGGCATAGCGGGTATACCTACTGCCTTCGTATCAAAATGGGGCACAAAGGGTCCTAAAATCGGCATTTTGGCGGAATACGACGCCCTTGACGCTTTGAATCAGAAATGCGGCGTGGCAGTGAGAGAGGCGTCCGACGGTCACACAGAATCACAGCCGGGTCACGGCTGCGGCCACAACTCTTTGGGCGCGGCTTCTCTGGGCGCGGCAATCGGTCTGAAAAAATACTGTGAAGAAAACGGCGTGGACGCACAGATTTACTATTTCGGCTGTCCTGCGGAAGAAAACGGCTCGGGCAAAGTGTTTATGGCGAGAGACGGGTATTTCAGCGATATGGACATCTGTATCACATGGCACCCGGGCTCTACAAACGGCGTTCAGGGCCATTCGTCGCTGGCTTGTATTTCGGTTAAATATAAATTCTACGGCGTTGCCTCCCACGCCGCCGCCGTACCTTACCTGGGCCGCTCGGCTCTCGACGCCGCAGAGCTTATGCACATGGGCGTAAATGTCTTGCGCGAGCACATCATCCCTGAGGCGAGAGTCCACTATTCATTCCTCAACGCCGGCGGCACAGCCCCGAATGTCGTTCAGGACTACGCCTGCACATATTTCTTTGTCCGTGCGCCGAAGGTAAAACAGGCTCTTGAAATTTTGGAAAGAGTCGACCGGTGCGCAAGAGGCGCCGCCGAGATGACCGGCACGACGGTGGAAATAATCCACATGGACGGTCTGGCGGACTTTGTGCCTAACGAACCGCTGTCAAAGGTGATGGAAGAAGCCATGAACGAAGTCGAAATGCCTGTGTACACCGATGAGGAAATTGCAATGGCAAAGGCTTACACCGACACAATTCCGGCTCGGGATTTGGCGGACGCCAGACGGAAAGCCGCAAAGGACGCCGGCGTGGATGTCTCGCACTATGACAATGTCTATCTCGACGACCTTATCGAGCCTTATAAGCACAACCCTGATTTCCACCAGCCGGGCTCGACCGATGTGGGCGACGTCTCATATTGCGCGCCTACCGCACAGTTCCGCTTTGCCACGGTTGTAATCGGTACGCCGGGTCACTCATGGCAGATGACGGGACAGGGCGCCACAAGCTATTGCCACAAGGGCGTTATCGCCGCCTCAAAGGTGCTGGCTCTGACCGCATTGAAATGCATTGAAAACCCTCAGCTCATCGAAAAGGCAAAGGCCGCATATCACAAGGACTGCCCGGAGGGCTATATCTGCCCGACCGCCCCGGACTTTATGCCGGACTTGGGCCAGTATTGATGTGAATACGGGTACAATGCCGGTATTGATGTAAAATACCTAAAAAAAGCGAATATGCAAGTATAAACAAACTGTTGCACTCAAAAACCCCCGAAATTTCGGGGGTTTATTTTACAGATTCAATTATTTATTACCGATTCCCTGAAAAAGATTTCAAATGCTTCGGGGTCTTTATTATTGTCGAGTACATACTCAATGAACATTGCGGCAAATGCCTTTGAATGATATCGGGCTTCCACATTATCTGCACCGATTTCACGATTCGATATATTGAAAAAGCGGCGGTATAAAAAGTTGTCTATTTCATTTATTACAAGATGATTGTATTTTTTTGACTGCAATATTTTTTTCATAAAAGGTGACTGTGCAAATAATTTTATAGCCGCTGAAATATTGTTGCCTGTGCCGAGTTCAAAACTCATATTTTCAACGATACTGTTTTTTTCGGTTTCAAAATAATAAAGGAGCATTTCCTCCGGGCATGAGAAATAGTCATAGAATTTTTGTCTCGGTATACCTACATCGTCGGCTATTTCTTTAACTGTCATAATATCAAAGGACTTTTTAGAGCAGAGGGAATCATATATTTTTTTCAGTATATACGTATCGTTTTTTCTTGGCATTGTATCACCTCAATTATATTATACGGAATTCACAAAAATAAATCCATAGCAAAACCGTTAATAATGACACATTTGAAAAGTGAACCTTGTTAAAAAGATATTTTTAATATATAATAAAGTCAAGATTATTGCAATAATTGATAAGCTTTTTCACCTGATTTAGTTTTCCGTTTTATATTCGTACAGCGAAAATGTAACGGAAAGGAAAGGAAATGAATATGAAATATTTTTTATCTAGTTCATCAATAAAAAAGATGGCTATAAAAGGTTGTCTTCTGCTTGCGGTTGCTCTTTCTGTGTTTATGGTACCTGTAGCCCGGTTTGCTTCGACGAATCGTGAAACAACAGACATTCATGTAAAGAGTGATGTTGCAGAGTTGAATCTTTTGATAGAAACAAAAGGCAGAAGTTCTGAAGTGAGTGAAGTAAAGGAAAAGAACAATCATATTGAAATATATACTAACCAAGGTGTGACGTTTTTACGGAGTAATAATGAGTATATATTCAAAAAGATGTCGGATTTACCAACCGAAAACAATATAGTGTTGGTTTATGATAAAGAAAATAGGCTTCAAGGTGTTATTGGTATCCCGAAGGTCATAATGTCAAATGGTGATATTCTATACGGGAAAAACACCATTAACGATAATTCGGTAAGCGTATCATTACCTGAAAATGTTGAGCCGAGTGAAGTTGATAGAATGGTCAATTACGTCTATATCCAGAGATCTTTCAGTTACTATTTTTCCGGTGGAAATTATGATACAAGATATTATAGTGAAAAAGGCGGTTATGAAGGCAATTTCTGGATGAACCCAATTGAATCAAGTTTTGTCTCTGACGAAGGACGGAATTTAGAGGTTCTTGCAATGTCATGGGACGCTGTTGATAATTATTTTAGGGGCTTTTCAGGATCCGACTATACCAAATGGGTGAGCAATAATAATAATTTGTATAAGCAGTATAAATGTCATTATAATTTCGCATCTAGATTGTCACAATGGAACCTTGAGGAATGGAGACCAGATGTCAGTTATGCGCAAATAGTGGCAAAGGGGTGTAACTACTATTGAACAAAAAAACAATAATTGCTTTCTGTACCGTTTTCTTAGGTACTATGGCACTACTCAATATAGAAAACGGTTGGAGAAGTAAGTACATTTATATTTTTCCGCTGCCTATCCGTTATAATTCTTTTACGATAAAAGTGATTTTAATTGTAACCGCGTTGAT
This sequence comes from Oscillospiraceae bacterium, assembly GCA_029007985.1. Lineage (GTDB taxonomy): Bacteria > Bacillota > Clostridia > Oscillospirales > Ruminococcaceae > RGIG3102. Next base: position 8,405 of record JAQXIW010000011.1, read on the forward strand.
TTTCTTTTCAGCCATTTTCATAAAGTCGGAAAAAACCAAAAAGGCGGCGGTTTGGATATGTACGGCAATTCATTGCGGTATTCTTTTAGCTGTGGGGTACGGAATGGCTGTCGGCGCATACAGGATTGCCAATATAGAAAACGAGAGATTTCCTGTTAAAGAAATCGACTTGGCTCAACTTGAAGAAATGACCGATTCATATTCGGGAGACATAATTTTTTTCAGCAAAGCCGGTTGCCCCGACTGTGAAGAAGCGTATAGAGAAATCACGGAATTTGCCGAAAATTACCCTGTTTTTATTAACTATTACGATTGCAGCTTGGACAAAGTCTACAACATGGAGCGAGTGGATAAAATAGCCGAAAAATTCAATATAACGCAAGTGCCGACCGTCCTTGTGCTCGAATGGGAAAAGGCGACGGTTTTTGAGTATTCGCCGAATATGGTGAAAGATTTTTGCGACTATATTTATTCCGAAGCAGAAAACGGTTTTTATTTCACCGATTACAAGACAAGATAAATTGACGGCTTAAAAGCATAAAAAGGCGACGGGTTATTCACAGCCCGTCGCCCTGTTTATTGTTCTGTAATCATACCGATTTTTTATTTTGAGATTCAAGGTAAGATATACTCTCCGGCGGTAAGCATTTCTCTCGAGCTTTTTTGCAAATTTTACAATTTCTTTAATTCCCTGTTTTTTAGGCGGTGAAACGGAAAATATGATATAATATTTTCATTCCGACTATTCGGAATAAAAACAAAATTTCGTACTCGGAGCCCAAAAAAATCCGCGTTAGGAATCTAAAACAAAATTCTAAATACAAAGTTCGAAATATAATTACACATACATAGATAAAATGAAATTGCTTATTCGGAGGTCAAAATGAAATTCAGCCGAAACGGGATAAAGACTTTCGCCCTGTTTGCGATGCTGTTAAATCACTTCGCCCGGGGTTTTTTGCCATACGGCTCGGCGGCGTATAAAGTCTGTACCTACACCGGGTATTTTACGGCAATCACGATGATTTACTTTCTTGTCGAGGGCTATTCTCACACAAAAAATGTCAAAAAGTACGCCCTCAGGCTGTTTTTGTGCGGCGTTTTGTCACAGATACCCTACTCGCTGTACTTCGGCGACGACTGGATAATGCCTAATATGATGTTCACCCTGTTTTTGTGCCTCTGCCTGTGCGCCCTGTATCACAGAGTGGGGAATAAGGGGCTGAAAACAGCGGGAATTACGCTCGTTTTCGGCGCTTGTATGTTTTGCGACTGGTCGATTATGGCGCCGTTTTTCACGCTGACCTTTTTGTACGCCGGGGACGGAACAATCAAAAAAGAGACCGCCTTTGCGCTGAATACGGCATTTTACTCTCTTATGTTTTTTCTGTTTTCGCAAAAGGGGGCTTTCAGCCCGGCTGACGCGGTTTTCCGGGCTTTGCCGCTTGTTTTCGCTGCCCACATACTTTTATACCGCTACGACGGCTCAAAACACAGCCAAAGCAATTTTGTAAAGCGGGCGTTTTACCTGTTTTACCCGGCTCATCTGACGGTTTTGCTGTTGATGAAAACTTTGATAAAATAAAACGCATCCTTTTCGGATGCGTATTTTCATATAAAGCCTAAATGCTCGGCAAGTACCTTTACACCGATTAAAATCAAAATTGTGCCGCCGGCAATTTCGGCTTTCTTTTTGTATTTGAGGCCGAAAACATTGCCCACCTTCAAACCGATTGCGGACAGGATAAAAGTGGTGACGCCGATGAGAGCGACAGCCGACAGGATGCTGACATCCGGCAAAAGACCGAACATGATACCTATCGTCAGGGCATCTATACTTGTGGCGACAGCCAAAACCGACATTGTTTTAACGCTGAAAGAGTCGTCTTCGTTGCCGTCATCATCGCCGAAAGCCTCTTTTATCATATTGCCGCCGATGAAAGCCAACAAAACAAAAGCTATCCAATGGTCGATTGAAGTTATGTATTTTTCAAATCTTGAGCCTAAAAACCAGCCTATTGCAGGCATGAGAGCCTGAAAACCGCCGAACCAAGCCCCGACGGAAAAATAGTGCTTTGCCGTACATTTTTTTGTGGCAAGTCCCTTGCAGACGGACACGGCAAAAGCGTCCATCGACAGCCCCAGAGCGAGTATCCGCAATTCAACAAAATCCATAAATTTACCTCACAAATAAAAAATGTCAGGCCGTACCTGACAGACAAAGGGCAGATACGGCAATAAAACCGTACCTTAAGTCTCGCCGATTAAGACAAGCCAGATTGCACGGCAATCAGTATGTTGACTTGTCACGCGTTGCGCCGACTACTCCCTTAAAGTAAGACAATTATATAAAGAATATGCACGGTTAGTCAAGGACAACAGTTTATTATTGCCGCGGTTTGTGGTAGAATGGTAAAAAAACACGGGAGAAACATTATGAGCAAAATAGCATTTATAGGTACGGGAAATATGGGCGGCGCGCTGGTCATAGGCGTGTGCAAAGCCATAGAGCCGCGGCAGGTGGCGATATATGACAGAAACGGTTACAAAATGCGGGCGTTAAAGGAAAAGACCGGCTGTACGGTGTGCGGCTCCATAGATGAAGCGGCGGAAA
>JAQXIW010000012.1 GCA_029007985.1 Oscillospiraceae bacterium
GTGTTCATTTTGTGAATTATTCCGTAGTGGCAGATAAAGCATTAAAGGCCACTATCAGTATTGATATCTATATGTAATCTATTGAAAAATTGGGGATTCGGGAGTTTCGAATGGAATACGGCAGAAGAAAAAAGAAAATAGGCGACATTTTGGTAAGCGGCGGCGTAATCACAAACGACCAGCTCAACAGGGCCCTTGAAATAAGAAAACAGAGTACAAAGAAAATCGGCGAGATTTTGGTTGATCTCGGCGTTACCACAGAAACAGAAATTGTCAAGGCTCTTTCCCGGCAGCTCGGTTTGGAAATAGTCAGACCGAACTTAGAGAAAATTCCTGAGGATCTGCTCGGAATAGTAAACGGCGGGCTTTTAAGAAAATACACAATGGTGCCGGTCGGATATGCGGAGGGCAATCTTAATGTTGTGCGACTTGCCATGGCCGACCCGATGGATATGGACGCCATTGACGACTTTTCAATTGTCACCAACCTCCAGGTTGAGCCGTGCATATCGACCGCCAACGAGATAATGCTGGCTATTGACAAATATTACGGCGACAGCGAGGCTCTCAATGCCGCCGAAAAATACGCTTCCGAAAGAAAAGCACGGTTAGCCGATCTCGAAAATGAACAGGCTAATTCCGATATTGAAAATTCTCCTATCGTTATTCTTGTAAAGACTATGATTGAACAGGCCGCCCGTCAGCGCGCCTCGGATATTCATATAGAGGCTTTGCAAAATAAGGTAAGGGTAAGATACAGAATAGACGGCGCGCTCTATGAAAAAATGAGCTACGACATACAGCTTTTGCCGGCCATTATCGCCCGTATTAAAGTTATCGGCGGTATGGATATTTCCGAAAAAAGAAAGCCGCAGGACGGCCGTATAACCGCAATAGTAGACAGAAAAGAATACGATATTCGTGTCTCCGTTTTGCCTACTGTGTACGGCGAAAAGGCGGTTATGAGACTTGCTCTCAAAACAGGCTTGCAGAGAGATAAATCCGAGCTCGGTTTGAAACCTGATGAAATGGCAAAATTTGACCATATTCTCTCAAACCCTAACGGCATTATCCTCGTCACCGGCCCTACAGGCTCCGGTAAATCCACAACATTGTATACGGCTCTTTCAGAGCTCAACACCGAAGACGTAAACATAATTACGGTTGAAGACCCGGTCGAAGCCAACATTGACGGAATAAATCAGGTACAGGTAAACCCAAAGGCGGAATTGACATTTGCCTCGGCTTTGCGTTCAATTCTCCGTCAGGACCCGGACATCATCATGATAGGCGAGATTCGTGACGCCGAGACAGCACAGATAGCCGTACAGGCTTCCATTACAGGTCACTTGGTTGTGTCCACTTTGCATACAAACTCGTCTGCGGCGACGGTCACCCGTCTTGTTGATATGGGGCTTGAAAGTTATCTTGTCGCCGACTCGGTTGTCGGCATTATCGCACAGAGACTTGTCAGAAAGCTCTGTCCGCATTGCAAGAGGAAAAGACTTGCAACATTGGACGAAAAAAAGCTTATTCTCGCGCCTAATCTCGACGAGGATATCGAAATTTACGAGCCGGTCGGTTGTTATCAGTGCGCCGAAACAGGCTATTTCGGCCGTATAGGCGTGTATGAGATAATGGAAATCACGCCTGCCCTCAAGAGGATAATTGCAAAAGAAGAGGGCACCGAGGCCATAAAACAACAGGCACTGAAAGAGGGTATGAGCACTCTGCGTATGAGTGCCGCCGAGTATGTAAGAGAAGGCATTACCGGCATTACTGAAATGCTCAGAGTATCCTATGAAGAATAAAATGTAAAAATATTGGGGGAAAATATGGCAGAAGAGACAAATGCAAAATTAAATAACATTCTCAGGCGGGCCATCAAAAGCAACGCCTCCGATGTACATATTACTGCCGGCAGAGGAATAGCGTTCAGAATTGACGGCGCTTTGACGCCTTTCGACAACCATAAAATGACTCCTGATGAGGTAAGAGAGCTTGTCGAGCCTCTCTACATCAACAATGAGATGATTAACCGCAGAATGCAGGAAAACGGCGAGATAGATTTTGCTTATTCTATGACGGGTGAAAGCCGATTCAGAGTAAATGTTTTTCACCAGAGAAACTCCCTCGCCTGCGTTATGAGACTTTTGCCTTATGACATTCCGCGCCCGGAAAATTTAGGCATACCGCAGTCGGTAGTCGAGCTGACAAAACTCAAAAAAGGGCTTGTGCTTGTTACGGGGGCGACCGGATCGGGCAAATCGACGACTCTCGCTTCGCTTATTATGACAATCAACCGCAACTATTCGGACCATATAATAACTCTTGAAGACCCGATTGAATATCTGCACAGACACGATTTATCTATCGTAAACCAGAGAGAATTGGGTACGGATACAAAATCATTTGCCGCCGCTTTGCGCGCGGCACTCCGCCAGGACCCTGATGTTATACTCGTGGGCGAAATGCGTGACCTCGAGACCATCTCCACCGCCATAACAGCGGCGGAGACAGGCCATCTCGTTTTCTCTACACTGCACACAAATGACGCCGCCAGCACGATTGACAGAATTATAGATGTTTTCCCGCCGCATCAGCAGGAGCAAATTCGAGTACAACTCGCAAATGTACTTGAGGCCGTTATTTCACAACAGCTTTTGCCGGATGCCTCCGGCCATGGCAGAGTGGCTGCTTTTGAGGTATTGCTTGCCAACAACGCAGTCAGAAACCTTATCCGTGAGAACAAATCATTCCAGATACCGTCACAGATACAGATAAATCGCCGCATGGGTATGCAGATGATGGACGATTCGCTTTTAGATTTGTACAGAGACGGAAAAATTACAAAAGAAAACGCCATAAGATATGCGCACGACCATGGTGCAATGTCTAAAAACTTATATTATTAAAGGAGAATCAAAATGCCTAATTTTGCGTATGTCGGTATAGACGGCGCCGGAAAAGAAAAAAAGGGCAGCGTCGAAGCCAACGACAGAGAAAGAGCGATTCGGGCTGTAAGGGCTTTAGGGTTAACTCCTGTATCTATTGACGAAGAAAACTTTTTGAATAAAGACATATCTTTTTCAATCAGAAAGAAAACAAAACCTCGTGACATGGCTCTGTTTTGCCGTCAGTTTGCCTCTTTGCTGAGAGCCGGCGTTACAATTGTAGAGTCTCTCAATATGCTGAGTGAATCGACGGAAAACAAAGGCTTGGCAAAAGCCATTTCCGGTTGTGCGGTCAGTATTCAAAAGGGTGAAACTCTCGGTATTTCCATGAGAGAATACCCGGAATATTTTAACGGCATGCTGATTTCGCTTGTGGACGCCGGTGAGGCCTCGGGTTCTCTCGACCGGTCACTTGAAAGAATGGCTGTACAGTATGAAAAGGACGCCAAGCTTTCCGGCACTGTTAAAAAAGCGATGATTTACCCGATAATAGTTATGATTGTCGCCTTTGGCGTGCTGGTACTTTTGCTGACGGTCATTGTCCCTCAGTTTATGAGTATGTTTGAGGGTATGGACATCGAGATGCCGGCAATCACCGTTGCGGTTGTCAACCTGTCTAATTATTTAAGAAGTCACATTATATTCGTGCTTGCAATGGTAGTTGCGGCTGTATTTGCACTCAGAGTATTCAAAGCGAGTGCAAGAGGTCAGGCTATCTTCGGCTATATCGGCGTCAAAATACCGGCTCTGGCTGATTTCACGGTCAAATCCGCCGCCGCCCGTCTGGCGAGAACTCTGTCTACTTTGACAGGCTCGGGCTTGCAGATGACCGACGCTTTGGAAATCACGGCGCACACAATGACGAATGTGCTTTTCAAAGACGCGCTGCTTGACGCAAAAGAAGAAGTGTTAAAAGGCATACCGCTTTCCGAGCCGCTGAAAAGGTCGGGGCTGTTTCCGCCGATGGTTGTGCACATGATAAAAATCGGCGAAGACACCGGCGACATGGAGGCTATGCTTTCAAAACTCGCCGATTATTACGACGAAGAAGTCGAGCTCGCCACACAACAGCTTTTGGCTGCACTCGAGCCGATGATAATTATTTTCCTGGCTGTTCTGGTATGCTTTATTCTCTACGCGCTGTTCAGCCCGATGCTGGCTCTCTACAACGGATTGGACAATCTGTAACGCGCACAAGACGGTTTTTGCGCCGTCACAAAATCGCCGCCCGGCGCGGCGTTTTACACCCGCTTATAACGGCGTATATTGTAGGGTTTACGCTGTTTTAAGATAAATAAAAATTACTTTTCAAAAAGGAGAATTTTTCCAAATGAAAAAGCTTAACAAAAAAGGTTTCTCTCTTGTAGAGCTTATCGTTGTAGTAGCCATCATGGCTGTACTCGTAGGCGTTCTTGCACCGTCACTTCTCAGATATGTTGAAAAGACAAGAGTTCAGAAGGATGCTTCTGCTGTTTCTGAAGTAGTAGAGGCTGCAAGGCTCTCTATGGCTGACGAAACTGTAAATAAGAAAACAGCAACAGGCAGCAAAATTACCATTGCTTCTGACGGTTCAATTACATGTGATACAACTGATAATGCACTTTCGGCTGAAGTTAAGAAAGCAGTTCCATCCGTTTCATTCTCGAGTGCTTCGCGGGCTGCGGTAACTATTACAGTAACAAAAGATGCTAATGGCGCCGTTACATTTGGTGTAACAACAACATCAACAGGTGTCGATTGGAAAACTGCTGTAGAAGCTGTTAAATAATTAATTCTCACTATGGATTTAATTGATGTATTTATTTACATCATCGTTTTCCTATACGGTATCGTTATCGGCTCATTTCTCAATGTATGCATATATCGCATACCGCGGGGTGAGTCGCTAAGCAAAAAAAGGTCACACTGCATGTCGTGCGGTTACCGGCTGGCGTGGTTTGACCTTATC
>JAQXIW010000013.1 GCA_029007985.1 Oscillospiraceae bacterium
CCGACCGAGCCGACAGGGGACTTAAATAGATAAAAAGGTTGAGAAAGGCCCCTTTTGGATAAAGGGGGCTGTCACGATGAAATCGTGACTGGGGGATTGATTTATATTTTGATAATTTATATGTTTATGAGTTATATTCAAACGATGTTTTTTTATCCCTACCGGCTCGACATTCGTCGACCCACCTCCCCTTAGGCATAAAGGGGAGGCTTGCACTAATATTTCTGCTTTCAAAAGCAACATTCGCCTTTAATAAATAAAAGTATCAGGCAAGGCTCCACTTGTCAGGGGGTGCGGGTGTCCGGTGGACACCTTTGCGCAGCAAAAGCACCGACCGAGCTGACAGGCGATACCTGTCGCTGAAAGCGACTGAGGCGTAGTCTTTGAATAAAAAAATGATGTTACAGAAATATAGACTACTTATCGTAGGGGACGATGCCCACATCGTCCCGTCTATTATTTACTATTTAAGACTTTTTATTTTAGAACAAATTTGTTATAATTCCGTTCTCTTCCTCCGTCAAAAGTCTTCGACTTTTGCCACCTCTCTCGTCAGATGGAGGCTTGCACTAAAACCTACAATAAAAAGACAAAGATTCTAAAAATCGGCATATAGAAACGCTATGACACCGAAATAGTCCTCTACGATGATTGATATAAAAAAACAAAATTACAACGATACAATTCTACATGTATTTACCGTTCTTTCTCCGTCAAAATTACTTGATTTTTACCGCTCTGTCACAAGATTCGGTCTATCGCTAATCATTACGCCTACACACCCACCGCACCGCTTAAACCAAAATAACCTACTGTTATTTTCACAATAGTTATTACAATTTTATTACAATACGGCAAGAGTGGATAATTTATTAACTTTTTCATATATATTTGACAAAATTCATTCATAAAAATAAGATAAACATATATAAACAATATGTTTATCTATTGACTTTCGACGGCTATTGATATATAATTATCGAAATTTGATTGATAATAATTTATCAATCCAAATTCACAAAATTATAAAGGAGAAAAGCAATGAAGAAACTCGTTTCAATGCTTTGTGCGCTTGCTTTGGTACTTTCTATGGCAGGCTGCTCGGGCAAAGAAAGCAAGGGCGTTTCGGGTACATTCACAGGTACAGCCAAGGGCTTTGGCGGCGATGTAACCGTAACACTCACTCTCGAAGATTCAAAAATCGTCGATTGTACAGCAGAGGGCAAGGATGAAACACAGGGTATCGGCTCTGTCGCCATCGAAAAGCTCCCGGCTGAAATCGCAAAAAACAACTCCGTGGGCGTTGATGTAATCGCAACAGCCACATTCACATCAAACGGTATTTTGGAGGCCGCAAAATCTGCCCTCACATCTGCCGGTCTCAATCCTGACGACTACATGACAGTAGGCGGTGGCGAAGTTAAAGACGCTTCATACGACGCCGACATCGTTATCGTCGGTGCAGGCGGCGCAGGCATGACAGCCGCTATCACAGCCGCAGACGAAGGCAAGACAGTTATCGTTGTCGAAAGCCAGGCAATGGTGGGCGGCAACTCGGTCAGAGCCACAGGCGGTCTCAATGCAACAAAGACAGCCGCTCAGGACAAAAACGAATTTGCAGAAAATGCCGGCGTTGAAAAGACTCTCAACACAGCCGCGACAACATACGCCGACAACGCCGCAATCACGGAATTGGCAAAGACCGTCAAGGCACAGTATGACGCTTATCTGCTGGATTCCTCTGACAAGGGTTACTTTGACTCTGTCGAGCTTATGGAACTCGACACAATGATAGGCGGTAAGGGTATCAACAACTTTGAGCTTGTAAAAACGCTCTGTGAAAATTCCGCAGACGCCATCGACTGGCTCGCTTCAATCGGCATTGATATGCCTTCTGTTTCCAGCTTCGGCGGCGCTTCCGTAAAGAGAATCCACAGACCTCTCAATGACGAAGGTAAGGTTGTTTCGGTCGGCGCATATATGATTCCGCTGCTTGAAAAGAATATGACAGACCGCGGCATCACTGTTTTACTTGAAACAACAGCCACAGAAATTATGACAGACGGCGACAAGGTCACAGGTATCGTCGCCACAGGCAAGAACGGTGAAAAAGTCACCGTCAACGCATCAGCCGTTATCCTTACAACAGGCGGTTTCGGCGCAAATCTCGACATGGTCGCTTCATACCAGCCTTCACTCAAAGGCTTTATGACAACAAATGCCGCAGGCATTCAGGGTCAGGGCATCAAGATGGCTGAGGCTATCGGTGCAGCAACAGTCGATATGGACAAGATTCAGATTCACCCGACAGTTGAAGCCAACACAGCCGCCCTCATTACAGAAGGTCTCCGCGGCGACGGCGCTATCCTCGTAAACGCAGAGGGCAAGAGATTTGTTGACGAAGTCGGCACAAGAGATGTTGTTTCCGCCGCCGAAATCGCACAGACAGGCTCTTACTCATACCTTATCGTAGACCAGGCAATGGTTGACGCATCGTCCGTCATCGCCGGCTACATCAAGAAAGGCTTTACAACAGAGGGCGCAACCTACGAAGAGTTGGCAAAGGCGCTTTCAATTGACGAAGCCACATTTGCTCAGACAATGAACGATTGGAACGCATGTGTTGACGCAAAAGAAGACGCCGAATTCGGCAGAACAAGCTTTGCAAACAAGCTTGACACAGCACCTTACTATGCAATTAAGGTTTCCGCAGGCGTTCATCACACAATGGGCGGTCTTTCAATCGACCCGACTTGTGAAGTTCTCAAGGCTGACGGCACAGCAATCGCAGGCCTCTTCGCCGCAGGCGAAATCACAGGCGGCGTACACGGCGCAAACCGTCTCGGCGGCAACGCTGTAGCCGACTTTACAGTTTTCGGCAGAATCGCCGGTGACTCCGCAGTTAAATATGTAGGTTAATAGGGTATTACCGGATTTTACACTCGTAAACCCGAAATTCTCAAATATCGGCGGTAACACCCGATAATGAAAAACCGAAGTATTGAATATCAAATTAAGACAGGGCAGAAATGCCCTGTTTTTTGTGCGTTTGCACAGGAATAAACAAATATAGGTCAAAACTCACACCGGTAATTCAACCGGTGATTAAAAAAGTATTAAAACAGAAGAATTTTTTCAAAAACCCCTTGCAAAGTGAACAAAAGTTCACTATAATAGGAATGTGAACGAAAGTTTACGCAATGCGGTGAATACTTTTCGTTATTGATAATAAGAGTAAATTCTTTCCGATATAATTTTAGAGTATAACCCATATAATAATGAAACGGATTCCACAGCCATGCCGGGCAAAATTATATCAAAATACTCGCTATATAAAAATACGGCTACTGCAAAATCAAAACAAATTGCTTATACAAATATAAAACCGGTCACTCACATAAATTAAATAATACAAGCTTTGCCGTATATAAATTATATTCATATTCTCACACTACATTAAATTTCGGCAAGGGTAATTCAAAACAAAAACTTAAATATTCAATTCAAAAACAAATAAATTTAATTATATAGATAACCACGCGTAACGAAATTATTACTTTCAAACACTTAAATTCAAAAAAAGGGGATTTTATGGCAAAGGACACAAAGCAAAAGCTTATGGACGCGGCGCTGGATATTTTCATCAGAGACGGCTACGATGGGGCAAACATAAAGGATATATGCGCCGAGGTCGGCATCGTCAAATCGGCGTTTTACCGACATTTTGACTCAAAGGACGCACTCTGGAACGAGATGATTGAGCAAATCGCCACCCACTATAACCGGCATTTCAACTCACGCAAAAACGCCATTCAAATCCCGTCGAGCCTTGAACAGTTCAAAGAGACGGCGCTGGCGATGTTCGGTTTCACACTGGACGACGAGAAGGTGATAAAGGCACGCAAGCTGCTGACAAAAGAGCAATTTTCCGACGAAAAGGCAAAACAACTGGCTAACTATTATTTTTGTAAAAAGCAAGAGTCAATTTTTGCGGTAATTTTTTCGGGAATGATGGAAAAGGGGCTAATAAAACAATGTGATGTAGACCTTTTGGCGTTCGGGTTTTCGGCTCCGCTTTCCGAGCTGGTACATTACAGCGACAGAAACCCGGAAAAAAGGGAGGAAGTGCTGAAAAAGGCGGCTGAATTTACGGATATGTTTTTGAAAGAGTACGGTGTAAAATGAAAATACTTGACATGCGAACATTCGTAATTTTTTGCGATTTATTTATAATGATGTTTTTTGCGGCGGTGTGCGCCGTGTACTGCGCCGGTCGGGAGTACGCTTTCGGCGCGGTCTATCGGGCGCTCGCCCTGTTGCAGATTAAACACATTCGGCAAGATATAGCGGACAGATTGAGAAAAAGGAGATAACAAGTGAAAATTTTATTGAAAGTTGTGAAAATACTTATGGAATTGGCGGTCGGTTTAATATTGGGCGTCCGGGTTTAT
>JAQXIW010000014.1 GCA_029007985.1 Oscillospiraceae bacterium
CAGCATACCGGCCTGTGCCATGCCGCCGCCCATCATTTTTCTGTTGCGGCGGGCTTTTTCGATAAAATCCGCGCTGCCGCACAGAACGCTGCCCACCGGGGCGCACAGCCCTTTTGAAAGGCAGACCATGACGGAATCGCAGTACTGCGTTATCTCTTTGACATCGACGCCAAGAGCCACCGATGCGTTGAAAAGACGGGCGCCGTCCAGATGAACGCCGAGATTGTGTTCTTTTGCGCTGTCGTATATCTCTTTCATCTGCGGCACGGTGGCGACTTTGCCGTTTGTCATGGCGTTTTCAATGCAGACGAGAGAGGTTTTAGGCGAGAGAGTGTCGTTTGTCGGTCGGCAAACCCTTTCAATTATCGACGGCGTGAGCAAATCGTTGAGACAGTCTATCGCCCTGACATTTACGCCGGAGAGCACCGCCCGGGCGCCCACCTCGTGTACGACTATGTGGCTGCCGGACGAGACTATGATTTCATCGCCTCTGACGGTGTGGGTCATCACCGCCAGCTGATTGCCCATAGTGCCGGAGGCGACAAAAAGCCCGGCCTCTTTGCCCACTTTGCGAGCGCATAGCTGTTCAAGATTTTTCACCGTAGGGTCGTCGCCGAATTGGTCGTCCCCCACCGGCCGTGTGTACATAGCCTCTCTCATCTCCTGTGTAGGCTGAGTGACGCTGTCCGAACGCAAATCAATGTAGTTCATATATTCTCCGTTATTTTGTAGTAAAAGTTATACCCGTGTAGTAATGGGAAAGTATCCGGCGATAGTCCCACCCCTCGTATGCGGCGTAAAACTGTGCGCCCCACTGGGACAAGCCCACGCCGTGACCGTAGCCCTTTGTGACAAAGGTGAAGGTCTGTGTATCGGCGTTGTAGTCGTATGTGAAAGCCGCGCTGCGCAGTGAAGTGCCGCCCCGAGCCAAAATGTCGGTGGCAAAATAGTAGCCGGTGATATTTCGCTTGCCGCCGTTGTAGGTTGTGGCGCCGCCGATGTTCATGCGGCGCACATATCCGCCGTCGGTGTAGTCGACAACGCTTATCCAGTTTTCACAGTCCTCCAAATCGAGAGTGACATCTATTTTGCTCTCGATGATTTCCTTTAATTTTTCCGCCGTGAATGTGTAGGTCTTTTCGTATCCGGTTGACAGATAGTCGTACTTGCTCTCGACGGATACAAGATAAGGGTATGTGACGCTCCAAACCTGATTTGACGGGTTTGTATATCCTGCCGCCGAGGCGGTGTAAACCGCGTTTATCGGCATGCCGCCGTATGTCATTATGACATCGGACACCTCGCTGACGGCGTCGATGACCTTTTGAGACGGGTTTGTTCTGCCGGATACGGCAGGCGCGGCCGTGCCCCTGTTGTACATAAATTCAAGATACGAATGGGTGGCGACAGCCTGTGCTTTGAGCGCCTCGACATTCCATGAGGACGACATCTCTATCGCCACTATCTGCGCCAATATCTGTGAAGCCGGGCCGGACACCACCCGGCCGTTCATTGTGACGGTGAGTATTTCCTCAGCCGGCGGCCGAGGCGTAGGGTCAGCCCGTGAGGACGGGGCGTTTTCCGACGACGGCAATGCCGCCGATGACGAATCCGAGCCTGCCGGCACGGAGGACGCCGTCACCGTTTGGGACGGCCGCACATTTTCCGAAGATACCTCCGAAGAAGCCGGTGCCGAGCTCTGTTTTGACGGCGAAGCGGATGAGGCGCCCGGTTTTGAAGAGGACGGACTCAAAGATGAGCTTGACCGCAAAGACGAACTCGCAGCCGATGACAAGCTTTGTCCGGACGGCCGTGACGAGCCGAGAGACAGGGAAATCACCGAATCGTCCGAATCGGAGGAGCTGTTCCGCCCCGGCACAAACGGCGTGTAGTTGTTTCTGTCCCAGACCTCCCAGGCATACAAAAGAGCCCGGGCGGAATTATCGCTGTGTATATTTGCCTTTTCTCTGTACCAATCGGCGTAGACAGTGTTTGTCTTTATGTCCACCGACGGATAAACGCCCGCGTCTCCAGATACGGCAAATACTACCGCATATTCGTCATCGGACAGTTTTTGAGTCAGCACGATGATTTCGTCGTTTTCTCTGACGGCGACATCGACATCATAAAGGCTTCTCGCAATGGCGGAGACGGCAAATTCCGCTTTGTCGCTCACGGCTTTCAATTCTTCGTATTCAGCCTTTGAAAATGTGCCGACGGAAAAAATCTGGGCGCATTTTGCGTCGTCGGTGTACAGCATTATGTGGGAATTGTCCCTGACCGTTTCCAAATCGGTAAAGTCAAAGCAGTTTTCCGCCGTGAGTCCGTGTATTGAAATTATATTGTCCGCCGCAAAATCGCTGTCGAGCCACAAATCGTATTCGGTTTTGGCGTTTTGTGCGCCGTCTGCGACGGGATATTCTTTTTTCGCGCTTTTGAATGTCAGCCAACATGTGTATTCAGGGCTTTGTCCTTTCAGTCGGCCGAACATTTTCAATGTTTTGCGGTCAAAGCCCCGTGCGAAAAAATCGGTTGTCCGTCTTTCGCTTATCGTTGTGGGAATATCAATCTCTCTGTCAAATATTGCGCTTATCTGCGTCGTCACGCTCGAAAGAGAGAGTTTAGGCAAATTGAGTTTGTCCAATGCGCCGCTGTTTCTCGCATAGAGATAGCCGCAGGCAATGGTGAATGACAGAATGACGAGCAGTATCACTCTGAAAAGAACAGCGAAAAATCCCGGTTTCTTTTCCGGTTCTTCCTCCCGCTCGGAGACGGCGTCATTGTCGTAAACCCTGGTGTTTTCCGACGGCAGATTGTTGACAACGCAGCGCAGCAAATCAAAAGCCGCCTGTGACGCCAGGTTGACCGCGTCTTTTTTATCGCCGGAAAATTCACAGCGTTTGACATATACGTTGTTTTCGTCCCGAACGGCCACATACACCGTGCCGTCGGTCTCGGCTGGATTTTCCGCCGCAGCAAACCGACCGTTCGCGGCTATGGCGTAATCCGCGCCGGCTGTCTTTTGAACATACCGCGCCATTTGAACGGCAACCGGAGTTGAAACGGCTGTGTAAGTGGCTATATCGTCCCGGCTGACGCCGAGATGCTCTGTTTTATCTCTGTCGGATACGGCTGTTATGCCCAGCGAAAAAACCTTATCCCCGTTTTTTGTTTGGGATATGCGGTGGGCAATTTCCGAGCCGGTAATGTCCTCCGCCACGGCGACGGTCTTGCCCTTTTGCGCAAGGCTGTCGACAATGACGGTCTCGATGTTCGCCGCATTTACGCCGTATATATAATTGTGTATTCTGCCGTCTATCTCAGAATACAGCCTATCGGATATTTCCTCTGCCGCCGGTCTTGTCTCCGCCTTTGCGGTGATGACTGCGGACAGTTCGCCCCTTTTTGCAAAATATGAAATCGAGGCGCCCTCCGGCATGTTTATGTCGGCGAGCTTTTGTCTGACGGTCGGAATATCGGTACCTATTATGTTGACATATTTTGTGACTATCGCTCCGCTGACGAGTTTAGACAGCAGCGGCACGACTTTTTCGTCCAGAAGGCGCTGTGTTTCGTCGTCGTCGCACTGCAAAATGACGGCAAGCTTTTCGCCGTCTATCAGCACGGTCGCCACGGCCCGACTGCCGTCAAGTCGCATTATTCTGCCCTTTTTCGGTATATATGCCTGTTCTCTGGCGGCTTCGGTCGGCTTTATGCCGTTTTTCCGCGCGTATTCGAGTATGTCGTTATATGATTTTTCGCTGAATGCCAGGCTGTCGCCCCACTCCCGCGCAATTTGCGACTTAATTGACAAATCTGCGTCGGAATCCAGCTTAAACACCACGATGTCGTTGTTCTCTTTTGCGTCGGACACAGCTTTGCGAAAGTTCGAGTTTCCGTCGGTGGCTCTGCTGCCGCCCACTTTTATGCCGAGATTTATTATCCGCCGTATGATCGCGCCGGCGGACGAAAGCCGCGTGTTGCCGAGCAATAAATCATTGCCTACCGTTATTATTTCGGCTGTCAATCAATTCACCTCCCTTTGCGGCGACGGGTTTTACCGCAGTTTTATAAAAATCTTTTCCCGTTCCGACCGGGCTTTTTCTTCCAGCCGGGCGAGTTTTGTCATGTCCATTTTTTCTTCCGCCGCCAGAATTTCGCTCATTTTCGGCTTTGTCTTAGGGTGTGACGGAGTGAATATGGTACAGCAGTCTTCATACGGGAGAATCGAAGTTTCAAATGTATCTATGTTTCTTGCTATATCGGATATCTCAATTTTGTCCATGCCGATGCACGGGCGGAAAATCGGCATATCCACCGTTGCGTCGGTTATTGCCAAGGCGCCTATGGTCTGAGAGGCAACCTGGCCCAAGCTCTCGCCGGTCACTATCGCCTGTGCGCCGTATTTTTCGGCTATTCGGGCTGTGATTCTCAGCATGCTTCTTCTCATAAGAATCGTGAACAAGTCCTCAACTCCGTTGTCACGGATGTATTCCTGAGCCTCGGTGAACGGCACGATAAACAAATTCATATCGCCGGTGTACTCCGTCAGTTTTTCCGCCAGTGTTATGACCTTGCCCCTCGCTCTCTCGGATGTGTAAGGCGGAGAGGCAAAATGGACGGACATAATGTCCATACCCCTTTTAGCCATCATATATGCGGCAACCGGGCTGTCTATACCGCCGGAGAGCATGATGGCTCCTCTGCCCGATGTGCCCACAGGCACGCCGCCCCGGGCTTTGACCTTATCGGTGTGAACATAAGCGGATTTGTCGCGGATTTCCACCATAACTGTAACATCGGGCTTTTTGACATCGACTTCAAGATGAGGGTACGCCTCTAAAACCCAATGGCCGACCTCTTTTGAAATTTCGAGCGAGCCCAGTGGAAATTCCTTGTCGGAACGCCTTGCCGCCACCTTGAAGGTCTTTGCCTCGGCGAGCGCCCGAGCGCAGTATTCCGGGGCGAGCTTGCAGATTTTGTCCATATCTTTTTCCGCTATCCGAGCCTTTGAAATGTGGGTGAAGCCGAATATTTTTTTCACTCTGTCAAAAGCTCTGTCGGTATCGGCAAATTCGTCCGCAGGCTCAACATAGAAAACGCTCTGTGCCTTGTAAGTCTTAAAATTGCCGCAGCTCTCTGTTCTCTTTCTGACCTCGCGCATGAGCCGAGCCTCGAAATTCGACTTGTTCAGCCCTTTCAGCGCCGTTTCGCCGAGGTAACACATTATAAGTTCTTTCATTTATCTTTTCACTTTCTGTAATTTTTCTTTTGCGAGTTTAAGCCCATCTAAAAGCGCGTCCACATCGCTCTCGGTGTTCTGTACGCCGAAGGATATGCGCAGAGCCGAATCTATCCTGTCGTTTGACAGGTGCATGTGCGATAAGGTGTGCGACCGGTTGCCCTTTGAACAAGCAGAGCCGGAGGACACGCATATACCGCAGGTTTGGTCGAGGAAATGCAATAAAGTCTCGCTCCTGTATCCCAAAAATGATATGTTGACGGTGAACGGCGCCCGGTTTTCGGGGCTGTTAATCACCGCGTTGTCAAACTGTTTTAAGCCGTCTAAAAGTCTGTCGTGCAGCTTTTTGTACATTGCCATGTGCTTTGCCATTTCCGGTCGCATTATTTCACAGGCTTTGGCAAGTCCCTGAATGTAGTGTATGTTTTCCGTGCCGGAGCGAATACCGCCCTCCTGGCCGCCGCCGGCAAACACAGCTTTTATGTTTGTGCCGCTTTTGAGATAAAGACCGCCTATGCCCTTCGGGCCGTTTATTTTCTGTGCGGAAAAGGACAGCGAATCAATCGGTAATTTTTTAACATCAATCGGGTATTTCAAGAAAGACTGTGTGGCGTCGATGTGTACGACGGTGCGCGAATTTTTCGCCTTTACGCCTTTGGCGACCTTTTCTATGTCGACAATCGCCCCGGTCTCGTTGTTGACATGAATAAGACAAACCATAGAGGTCTGTTTGTCTACGGCGTCTATCACTTTGTTTTCGTCTATTGTGCCGTCGGATTCCGGGTCTATGTAGACAATTTCAAAGCCCTGTTCCCTTAGAAATTCAAAAGGATATCTGACCGCCGGGTGTTCGTAGCCGGTGGTAATCAGCTTTTTGCCCCAATTTTTGCGCGCGAGAGCCATGCCGTAAATGGCGATGTTGTTGCTTTCAGACGCAGAGGCGGTAAAATACATTTCGTTCGGTTTTGCGTTTATACACGCCGCCACCGTCGTCCTTGCTCTGTTCATCTCCGCCTCGCTTTTCGCCCCGGCGGAATACAGCGACGACGGATTGGCAAATGTCGTCAGCATGCTGTCGTATATTACTTTTGCAACCTCCGGGTTTACCGGAGTGGTTGCGGCATTGTCAAGATATATCATATTAACCTACTTTACTTCATTTATTTTAAGCATAATAAATCATTTTATAGTATAACATATTATCGTGATTTTATACAATATTTTCTAACATTCACCCAAAAATAAGTGTAGTTATATTTATGGATTTTATAATCCGTTTAGTATATAATCAAAATGTAGAAAAAATTTTAATTATACGGAGGTTATGTATGCTGACAGATATTGAAATCGCACAGGCCGCAGAGATGAAGCCTGTTGAGGAAATCGCTGAAAAAATCGGTCTTTCCAGAAAAGAAATCAGCCTTTACGGCGACTACAAAGCAAAAATCGACCTTTCAAAAGTCAAGGATTTGCCGGACAAAAAGGGCAAACTGATTTTGGTCACCGCCATTAACCCTACGCCTGCCGGCGAGGGCAAGACGACAACAAGCATCGGTTTGGGCGACGCACTTTCAAAGATGGGCAAAAACTGTATTCTCGCTCTGCGCGAGCCTTCTCTGGGCCCGGTTTTCGGCGTTAAGGGCGGAGCCGCAGGCGGCGGTTATTCACAGGTCGTACCTATGGAGGACATCAATCTGCACTTCACCGGCGACTTACACGCAATCGGGGCGGCAAATAACCTTCTTGCCGCGCTTATAGACAACCACATTTATCAAGGCAACCGGCTGGGTATCGACCCGCGCCGCATCACATGGAAACGCTGCGTCGACATGAACGACAGACAGCTGAGATACATCACCGACGGCCTCGGCGGCAGAGTCAACGGCACGCCTCGCGAGGACGGTTTTGACATCACGGTGGCAAGCGAAGTCATGGCGTGTTTCTGTCTGGCTCGGGATTTGGCGGATTTGAAAGACAGACTTTCAAAAATCGTTTTCGGCTACACCTATGCCAACGAGCCTGTGACTGTGGGTATGCTGGGCGCACAGGGCGCAATGGCGGCTCTTTTGAAGGACGCAATAAATCCTAACTTGGTACAGACTCTCGAGCACACGCCGTGTCTTATTCACGGCGGCCCGTTTGCAAATATCGCCCACGGCTGTAATTCCGCCGTCGCCACGAAATTGGCTTTGAAACTTGGCGACTATGTGGTAACCGAGGCCGGTTTCGGCGCGGACTTGGGCGCAGAGAAATTTTTAGACATCAAGTGCCGCATGAACGGTCTTTGCCCAAATGCAGTCGTAATTGTGGCTACGGTCAGAGCGCTTAAATCCCACGGCGGCGTTGCAAAAGCGGATTTGAACGCCGAAAACATCGAGGCTCTCAAAAAAGGTCTGCCTAATCTGGAAAGACATGTACACAACATCAGGGACAATTTCGGTCTGCCTTGCGTGGTTGCCGTCAACTCCTTCCCTGCCGACACGGAGGCGGAAGTACAGACGGTAAAGGATTTCTGTAAAGAAATAGGCGTTGAATGTGCGTTCAGCGAAGTCTTTGCCAAGGGCGGCGCCGGCGGTATGGA
>JAQXIW010000015.1 GCA_029007985.1 Oscillospiraceae bacterium
TGTGTCTTTGAAAAGAGCGTCGATTGATGTGTAGTCTGTCAAATCCATGAAGTGGTACCAAGCTTCACCGCCTGCTGCAGCGATTTCATCAACAACAGCCTGGCCTCTTTCCTGACGACGACCGCAAACTACAACCTTTGCGCCCTCTGCGGCAAACATTTTTGCGATGCCGACGCCGATACCGCTTGTTGAACCTGTAACGATAGCAACTTTATCTTTTAATCTGTTCATTTTAATATACCTCCGTTTTAAGTCGTTAATATGATAACATTTTATCAATAAAAAATCAACTATATAACTAAAAAAATCAAAAATTAGTGATATGTTACCAATAATTATCTTGCTGACAGTTTCTCGGTCAGCAATTTGACGAATTTCTCTCTGTTTGCGCTGAAAGCAAATTCGCAGTTCGGCTCTTTGTCATAGTATCTCTTATCGACATCTACTATCGACATGCCGTCGGAAGCCCCGCCGCCGAAATCCACATCAACATACATAGGGCGGACATCCTCGCACACACCTTTGTCAATGAGATACAAGACAGCCAATGCGTCGTGAACAGGAGCCATATCGTCGCCCATAGGCTGGAATGTGGAATATCCTCTTATGCGCTGCTTAATCATGTCAGCCGCGGCAATGCACGCCTTTGTACCCAGAGATTCAATCACATCGGCTTCAGAGCCCTTTACGCAGGCTTTGTGCGTTGCGTCAAGCGGAATTACGGTTATTTTCGCGCCGCAGTCCATGACGATTTTTGCTGCTTCCGGGTCGCACCACCAGTTGAATTCGGCGGCAGCAGTTTTGTTGCCGTGGGCGTATGCGGCGCCCATAATGACGATTTCCTCAATATTGTCGACTATTTCGGGTCTAACTCTCAAAGCGAGAGCCAAGTTTGTCAGCGGGCCGACAGGGACGATTGTCAGTTTTTCCTTTGCGGTTGTCAGAGTTTTGATGTACCAAGACACGGCGTCGATATCTTCGGCTTTTTTGTTTTTGCTCGGCGGCAATTCCAGGTAGTCGCCGTGTATTTCCATCTCTCTGAAAGGCTTGCCACCGTACGGGACTTCCGGTCTGCGCCAAGCAGGCAGGGTAGAGACCATAGGCAGACAGGCACCCTTATAGACAGGGATTTCTTCTCTGCCGAGATACTCCAAAAGCCTGAGAGTGTTCTCTGTCGTGTAGGAAATACCGCGGTTGCCGTTTACCGTGCAAATGCCGACTACTTCGAGCTCGGCCGACTGAATGGCGCACATTATGGCAATGGCGTCATCCGTACCGGTATCTACATCAAGAATAATTTTACGCATATAACCTCCTTATAACAGTTATAATTTATCTTTATTTTAGTTTATGCTTTACATTACAGTCAATGATAATAATAGACAATTTTTTTATTAAATTATGGCAAAAACATAAATAATCAAATCGGAAAATCTCAGAAAAGTATATTGAATGTCACATAAAAATATTGACATTTTATTCTGTCTGTGATAATATGTTTTCACCGATAAGGTGTTTGGAGAGGTGTCCGAGTGGTTTAAGGAGCTAGTCTTGAAAACTAGTGATTCGAGAGAACCGTGGGTTCGAATCCCACCCTCTCCGCCAGAGAGGTAAACTGCGGTTTATCTCTTTTTTGTTTTATTTATATATTGACAATCAATCAAGAATGATTTATAATATATCGACAATTGAATTTGACTTATTAAGAGTGACTGAGGGACTGGCCCTATGAAGTCCGGCAACCTACATTTGCAAGGTGCTAATTCCAGCGGTATTAAGCCGAGAGATAAGTGATTATACTCACAGGCTTTGCGTCTGTGAGCTTTTTTTACGAAAAATTCACATAGGTTGAATTCATATAACCACACAATAAGAAAGGAAAAAATTATGTCAAAAGTATTTTTCACATCCGAATCGGTAACAGAGGGACATCCTGACAAAATCGCAGACCAGATATCAGACGCTGTTCTCGACGATATCCTTGCACACGATCCTAACGGCAGAGTAGCCTGTGAGACAACATGTACAACAGGTCTTGTTGTATGCGTAGGCGAAATCACAACAACACACACGGTTGACATTCAGTCAATCGCAAGAAATGTCATCAAAGAAATCGGTTACGACAGAGCAAAGTACGGATTTGACTGCGACACCTGTGCAGTTATCACTGCTCTCGACAAACAGTCTGCCGATATCGCCCTTGGCACAAACGACGAAGTCGGTGGCGCCGGAGACCAGGGTATGATGTTCGGTTTTGCCTGTGACGAGACGCCGGAGCTCATGCCTCTGCCTATTTCACTTGCACATAAGCTCACAAAAAGACTTGCAGAAGTCAGAAAATCAAATGTTCTTGACTATCTCCGCCCGGACGGCAAGAGCCAGGTCACAGTCGAATACGACGACGGCAAGCCGGTGAGAGTAGACACTGTTGTCATCTCCACACAGCATTCGCCTGACATCGAGACCGAACAGCTCAGAAAAGACATTAAAAAGTATGTTATTGAGCCTGTTATTCCGGCAAACCTTCTTGACGAAGACACAAAATATTTCATCAACCCGACAGGCAGATTTGTAATCGGCGGTCCGCAGGGTGACTCCGGTCTGACAGGCAGAAAAATTATTGTCGATACCTACGGCGGCTATGCCCGTCACGGCGGCGGCGCTTTCTCCGGCAAAGACCCGACGAAGGTTGACAGAAGCGCAGCTTACGCCGCAAGATATGTGGCAAAAAATGTAGTTGCAGCCGGCCTTGCGTCTAAATGTGAAGTCGAGCTTGCCTATGCAATCGGCATAGCACAGCCGGTTTCCATTCTTGTAGAGACATTCGGCACAAATACGGTTGACGAAGAAAAAATCGAAAAAGCCGTAGAAAAGGTATTTGACCTTCGCCCACAGGCTATTATCGACACACTCGACCTGCGCAAGCCTATTTACCGCAAGCTTGCCGCTTACGGCCACATGGGCAGAGAAGACCTCGGCGTAAAGTGGGAAATCTGCGATAAGGCAGACGCTCTCAAAGCTGCCGTCAGCGAATTATAATTAACAAATAACAGGCTGAAAAGCCTGTTTTTTGTTTGAAAAAATGCCGAATTTCTGTATAATATAATAAACACTGAAATAAGAGGTAGTTTATGAGCAATACATTGATTATTGGCAGAAAACTCTGCTCGTATATTCTCACACAGGAACGAGTAATACCGGTTATGAAAGACTGCTTAAAAAGCATAAGCCGGAAAGAGACGAAAGTCATGCAGAGAATGATGATTCCGCACGATAACGGCAATATGCTTGCGCTTATGCCGGCTTCGCTTATAGGTGAAAGCGTTACCGGCGCAAAAGTGATAATTTTCCCGGGCAAAGAAACCGCGAAAATGGGTACTCAACAGGGCATCATTCCGCTTTTTGACACGAATACGGGCGCGTTAAAAGCCATTGTCGACGCAGAGCTTATCACGGTTATCAGGACGGCCGCCACATCGGCGCGGGCGACGGATGTTCTCGCAAGAAAAGACGCCCGTACACTTGCGA
This sequence comes from Oscillospiraceae bacterium, assembly GCA_029007985.1. Classification (GTDB taxonomy): domain Bacteria; phylum Bacillota; class Clostridia; order Oscillospirales; family Ruminococcaceae; genus RGIG3102. The sequence goes on from JAQXIW010000015.1 coordinate 3,529, forward strand.
TTTTGGGCATAGGCAAAGAGGGAACAGAACATATAAATGCGATTTCAAAGGTGAGAAATATTGACACTGTTTTTATTTGGAATCGTTCTCGCGAAAGAGCCGAAACCGCTGTGAAAACACTTTCGGAAAAACACGGCAATATTAAATTTGTTATCTGCGACACGCCGAATGAAGCAACTGAAAATGCGGATATAATATGCACCACCACAAACGGCAGAATGACAGAGCCTCTGCTGTCCTTTGAACACATAAAGAAGGGCGCTCATATAAACGCCGTCGGCACATGCTCGCCTAACGGCAGAGAAATAGACGCAAAAACCGTTGCAAATTCAAATATATTCTGCGACTGGAAAGAGGCGTGCGAAAGAGACGCCGGCGATTTTATCTATTCCGTAAACTGCGGAGATTTGGAAAGAATGCCTAATATGACGGAAATCGGCTGTGTAATAAGCGGCGACGCCCCTGGCAGAAAATCGGACGATGAGATAACTCTTTTTGAATCGGTGGGCATTTCTGTAGAAGACATCGCAACCGCAGAAATGATTTACGCCTACGCAAAGAAAAACAACCTTGGCGTGAGTGTAGAAATATAAAAATATAACAATATATAACAAAAGCAACCTTATTGATTAAGGTTGCTTTTTGTTTGCAAGGCTATCGAGAGTTCAAACAACATATATTATTCCTTGATTCATACCGCCCAGGCTGCACAGAAACTCGCTCTTATCGCATGTTTTTTACTTTTGTTGTGTAATAGATTTCATCTGATGTAATGTAAACAATACTTTTTACATCAATGTCAAACATAGCTGCACATTTTTCAAACAGTTCTCTTTCTGTGATATATGTAGCTTTGCCTTTCACATGATATCATGCTTCACCTGGCTTGAAAGGAGAAACAGCTGCAACGCCTGTTTTCAGGACATTTGCTTTTGTTTTTCTCAGGAAATTGTCAACCACAACCGGATTACCGTCTTCTGTAACATGTTTGTAGTGGATCGGCACCACATTTTCTTTGTCGCCCGGAGTTGCAAAGTTCCAGATATTGCCTTCAAGTATTTCTCTTACATTGTCATTCAGCTACATAATATAATCTCCTTTTATGTTTATGTGATTAAATTATTCAATCCGCAGTCAGCAAAATTAAGATATTAGTCGGATTATAAGTCACTTAATAATTTACAAGTAACTTGAAATTATAAAATCTATAGTTTAAACTTTAATTGTGAGGTGAAGAAAATGTATCAGCCAAAACTTGAAAAAGATATACGCTGCCCGCTGGAATACGGTTTAAGTCTGTTTGGCGGCAAATGGAAACCAAGAATACTGTGTGTACTGCATACAAAAGGATGGCTGCGATACGGCCAGATAAGAAAAGAGATGGCAAACATTACAGACCCTGTACTGGCTGCCAGTCTGAAAGAAATGATAAGCGAAGAACTGGTAATACGCAGACAATATGACGAAATACCGCCAAAGGTAGAATACTGCCTGACAGAAAAAGGCCACTCACTAATGCCTATACTGCAGTCTATCTGCCGGTGGAGCGGCCAGTATTTCAATGAAGAGCCTACAGGCGATGGTATATGCCACAAATGCAATCACAGATAATTAGATAAAAAATGGAGCAGAAGATAATCTTCTGCTCCATTTTTTATCTATCGTATTTTTCTTTGGCTTTGAAAGTCATATTAATAAGTACAACGCTTATCCACATAAGTATTGAAAGACCCCACCAGGCAGGTTTATATGTGCCGAAATTATCAAACACAGCTGCAACTATCGGGCTGCCTATGCCGCCGCCTATTGATGCAAAAAAGTTCACGTTGCCATAAATTGTGGCATAGTCTTTTTTGCCGAAAATATCCTGTACAATTACAGAGAAGGCAATTGTTACAAATGAGCCGCCTATACCGTAAAGAGCAACAGCAATATAGTAAATGAATGCCATTTCCTTGCTGGATATTGCATAAAGCATAAGTACTATTGCAAAAACTGATAGTGAAACTGTAGCGGCTTTGCGTGTACCCGCTGTGTCATACAAATGACCGATAACCAATTTCCAGACAGCCAGACCTGCAGTCATAAGAGATGCTATTCTAGCGGCTGCTGTATATACAAACCCCATATCTGTGGCATATGCAACAGTATGTGCCATCATCGTATTGAATGTGGCCTGTACTATAACAACAACAGGAATCCACATCCGGTACATAGGTGTCTTTTTGGCTTGTGTAGAGGTGAAGCCTGTCACAACTGTTGCCACACCACTTTCTGCTGTTGTTTTTTTGCCATATGGCTCAAGACCCATTTCCCGCGGAGATTCTTTTACCAGCAGAATAATCGCCGGCACCATAACCACAGCAATCATTGCGCCCAGTACAAAGTGTGTTTTTCTCCAGCCTATTGATGTTACCATGCTTGCCAGAAGCGGATTCATAATCACACCGCCAACACCGCTGCCTGTGGAGGCCAATGCAAGTGCAAAGCCACGTTTTTCATCAAACCACCTTGTCAGTAATGTTGAAATAGCAACCATTGAAGACATTACCATACCAAAACCGGAAAAGAAACCGATTATATAAAACACCCATATATTTGGTGCCAGACCATAAGCCGCATAACAGGCTGCAAAAAGCGCAGCACCAAACAGCATAGTCTTTTTTACTGTGTATTTCCGGAAGGTTTTCCCGATATAAACTGATATTATCATACCGGCCACTGATGCAGCTGTTGATGTCATTGCAAACCGGCTGCGACTGATGCCCAGTTCTTCAGTTACAGGTGTAATCATCATCCCTGAAACAGATGTGAATACACAGGTAATAAACCACATCGCAAGGAAGCCCACAAAGACAATTACCCAGCCATAGTGAACCCCTTTTTTATTAATAATCTTATTCTCTGACATAATTTCCTCCTCTGTCGTAAAATTGATATTTACATTTTAACAATTATTACTCCAAATCGTAAATATGTCAGGGAATTAATAAGCAACTTATAAATTTATAAGTTGCTTATTAAAACTCTTGATTCAAATAATACGAATATTTTTCAATTAATCTGTTCTCAAAATTGGAATTTATCTAATTGATTTTAATTATAATTATTTAATAAACAAACACATAAGAACCAATGCACAAGTCCGTAAAAAACGGACATAGAAAATAAGAACCCTCCTGGTGTAGAATATAAACTACATCAGGAGGATTTTTTATGGCAAGAAGTTACAAAAACATAAGCAAGTATGAAAAAGAAATAATCGAATTAAAATC
>JAQXIW010000016.1 GCA_029007985.1 Oscillospiraceae bacterium
ACGCCGCTGTCCGAAATAATGGACGACAACATAATATCCGTATCCCCTGAAATGGACCAGGAGGAAGTTTCGCAAATAGTCGCAAAATACGACCTGAAAGCCGTACCTGTTCTCAACAGAAAAGGCTCGCTCCTGGGCATAATCACCGTCGACGACATCATTGATGTTCTCGTCGAAGAGCAGACCGAGGATATTCTGCGAATGGGCGGTGCCTCGGATTCCGAGGATTTTGACGAGCCGGTTTTGAAATCGGTGGCAAAGAGACTGCCGTGGCTGCTGGTGCTGTTGGCTCTGGGCATGCTTGTTTCGTCCGTCGTGGGCATATTTGAAAAAGTCGTGGCGAAATTGCCTGCCGTAGTGTGTTTTCAGTCGCTGATTCTCGGCATGGCGGGCAACGCCGGCACACAGTCTTTGGCGGTGACGATAAGAGCTTTGACAAACGAGGATTTGACATTCAAAGAAAAGCTGGGGCTCGTCTCAAAAGAGGGCAGAGTCGCGCTGTCAAACGGCTTTATTCTCGCCGTTGTCGCTTTAATCGTGCTCGGCGTATACATCTACATTTTCAAAATGCCGAACATTCAGAGCGCCTTTGCGGTGTCCGCCTGTATAGGAATATCGCTGATTATCGCCATGTTTATTTCCGGCATTATGGGTACAACCATACCTATGTTTTTCAAGGGTATCGGCGTGGACCCGGCGGTTGCCTCCGGCCCGCTTATCACAACGGTAAACGACCTGGTCGCCGTAATCACATACTACGGCCTGTCCGGCATTTTGCTGATAAATATTTTAGGGCTGTAAATGCTTAATAAAAAAATAAAAAGCAAGGTTTCCCGCAAAAAGAAGCCTTGCTTAATTTATTGTCATAAAAACGAAGCCGTTTTATCGGATTGCCGTTATTTCAGCAAAAAGTCGGCACAGGCGATGTCCTCTTCCGCCAGACCGAGAGAATTGAAAATTGTGATGTCCATATCGCTTTCTCTGGCTTTTTTCATGCCGGCGACAATCTCGCCCAAAGTGCCCAAAAGGTGATTTTCGTCCACGGCGCCCTCATTAAGAGCCTGTACGAAATCGCCGCCCTCGGCTCTGCACCGAGTCATCGAATCCGTAAACAATCGCGCCGCCTTTACGCAGTCGGCGTCCAGCTCTCTGTCTGCCCTTGTGCATGCGCCCACGGCGTTGATATGAACGCCTTTTTTTAGCCATTCGCCTTTCAGCACCACATCTTTGCCCGGGGTGACGGTACAGATTACATCTGCGTTTTGCACCGCTTCCCTGCCGCTGTCGAAAACCGTGAATTTCACCGTCGGGTGCTTTTCTCTCATTTTAACGGCAAATTCTTCGGCGTGAGCGCGGTTTCTCGACCAAACATTGACATTTTCAATGCCGCGCACGCACAAAACCGCGTCGGTGTTCATCCGTGCCTGTACGCCGCTGCCGATGACAGCCAAAGTCTTTGCGCCCGGGTTTGACATATATTTTGTCCGCAAGCCCGATACGGCGCCCGTGCGGATAGCCGTTATCCGTGTGCCGTCGCAAATGCCTTTCAGCATGCCGTTTTCCGTGTCAAAAATCGCCACGATGCCCTGATGCGACGGCAAGCCTCTTTTGGCGTTGTCGTGAATTACCGTTATAAGCTTTGCGCCGGCAGCGTGTTTTTCCTTGATTACACCCGGCATACAGCCTAAAATACCCTCGCCCATGGAAGCCATCGAGCGCAGAACATTTTTAATCTTTCCGTTTGCATAGTCGAGAAAGACATCCTCCATCAAGTCTATACATATATTCATTTTCAGCTTTTCCGACACTTCGTCGGCGCCGATGTATTTAATGTCCATTTCCGTTCCCCCGTTTGTAGATTATTCCCCCATCGCAAAATCCACGGCGGCCAGCGCGTGCAGCGTCGTCGTGTCAAATACAGGCAAAGGGGTGTCCTCCTGTTTAATCAACATCTGTATTTCGGTACAGCCCAAGATGACGCCCTGTGCGCCCTGCCGGGCCAGCTCGTCAATGACTTTGAGATAATAGTCGCGGGAGGAATCCTTAATGATGTTAAAGGTCAGCTCCTCCTCGATTACACGCTGAATTTCAACCTTTTCCTCCTCTGTCGGCACCAAACATTCAATGCCGTATTTTTCTTTCAGTCTGCCCATGTAGAACGGGTGCGTGCAGGTGAAGGAAGTACCCAGCAGAGCCACCTTGTCAAAGCCGGCTTTTTTAATTGTCTCTGCGGTCGGGTCGGCTATGTGAATCATAGGTATTTTTACGCTCGCCGCCACCTTGTCGAATACAAGGTGCATTGTGTTTGTCGCCATAATCACACAGTCTGCGCCGGCTCTCTCCAAGCCCTGTGCGATTTCGATAAACTCATCCGCCAGCTCGTCCAATTCGCCGTTGACCACATGGTTGAATTTTCTTTCCAAGTCGGTTGACCAAATAATCTGTTCTACCGTGGATTTGTTGCCCAATCTTTTGTTGGATTCCTCGTTTATGATTTTGTAGTAATCTACCGTCGACTGCCAGGAAAGACCGCCCACCATACCTATTTTTTTCATAATAGCTCCTTTTTTGCTTTTTTTAATATTATATAATGTAAAAAAGGATTTTTCAATTTTATTTATTTGCGATTTGTTGTATAATAAACACAATAAACACAAAAGGGGTACACAGCCATGACAGAAGTTATAGCCTTGGGCGAATTGCTTATAGATTTTGCGCAAAAGGGCGTCGAGGGCGGATATCCGCTTTTACAGGCACAGCCGGGCGGCGCACCGGCAAATTATTTGGCCGCCGTAAATAAATACGGACATTCCGCCGGAATGACAGCCAAGGTCGGCAACGACGCATTCGGCAATCTGCTGGTCGCTACTCTCGACAGCGCCGGCATCGACACAAAAAATGTGGTTTTAAGCGACGATTATTTTACTACTCTCGCCTTTGTCACACTTGACGGCAGCGGCGACCGCTCTTTTTCCTTTGCCAGAAAGCCGGGGGCGGACACACAGATAGACTTTGACGAAATAGATTTGAGCGAAATAGACGGCTGTAAGGTCTTTCACTACGGCACGCTCTCGATGACCGACGAAAAATGCCGCGAGACCACTCTCAAATGCATAGACTATGCCAAGAGCCGCGGAAAAATCATATCCTGTGACCCGAATTTGCGCCTCGTTTTGTGGGACAGCCCCGAAAAAGCGAAAGAGGCGATGAAAACCGCGCTCTCAAAGGCGGATGTGGTAAAAATATCCGATGAAGAAGTTGAATTTTTATTCGGCTGTGACGAAAAACATGGGGCGGAAATTCTGCACAGAGACTACGGCGTAAAGGTCTGTTATGTCACTCTGGGCGCAAAGGGCTGTTACTATTCCGCCAACGGCTTTACCGGTTATGTCGGCGGCGTCGAGGTCGATGTTTTGGACACCACAGGCGCCGGAGATATTTTCGGCGGCAGCGCAATGGCCATGCTGTTGGATACCGGTAAAGAGCCGGGCGAGTTGACCGAACGGGATTTGAGAAATATAGTCACATTTGCCGTCAACGCCGCGTCGCTCTCCACACAGAAGCACGGCGGCATTATGTCCGTGCCGGAAAAAAGCGAGGTCTTGGCAAAAATCGGCAAATAAAAAGGCGGCTTTTGCCGCCCCGGGCAGAGCCGGCGCAAACCGCGCTCTGCAATAAATGCCGTTAAATTATCACGCCAACGGTCGCGCAAAAAGCACGCCGGTGAAAAAAGCAACCCACAAAATAAGCGAAAATACCGACATAACCACGGCGGAAATCGCGTGATTTTTGCGGTTTATGTTGTCTGTGGTAAAAATGACATAAAACAGATAGATTAGCCCAAACAGAGGTATAATTGCGATAACCCTTGTCATTAAATAGTCCGACACTGCCATCGGGCTTTCGTCGTACCGCTTTTTTGCCTTTTCGGCGGTTTTGCGCCCGACGGTATTTTCGCCGGCGTGAAATTCGCCGCTTTCTGACCAAATACCGCCGTTTTTGCCCCGGTTTACACCGAAATCCGTCGGCGATTGGGCGTTTTCGCTTATCACAGCCGAATTTGAAATTTTATCATTTTCGGCGGCTGAGCTGTCAATCGGCATACCGCAGCCCGAGCAAAATTTAGCCGTATCGCTTATTTGGCGGCCGCAATTAGGACAAATCATATCATCATCTCCTTTTGTTAGTCTGATTCTAACACGGATTTGTGAAAAAATAAAGTATTAAGGAATAAATATGAATACAAGAACAATGCTGTGTGCCGTCGATTTCGGCCGGTACAACATGGAAGATTCTATAAAAGAGCTGACCGCCCTGTGCGAAGCCGCCGAGCTGGAAGTGATTTTTTCGCTGGTGCAGAACAGGGACAACCCGGAAAAGAAATACTATCTGGGCGAGGGCAAGCTGGAGGAAGCCAAGGATTTGGCGGAGAAAAACGAAATTGAGCTGTGCGTTTTCGACGCAGAGCTGACCGGCTCGCAGATTAGGAATATTTCCGACTTTCTCGGTATAGAGGTCATCGACAGGACAATGCTGATTTTGGAAATTTTCTCGCGCAGAGCCACAACAGCCGAGGGCAAGTTGCAAACGGAATTGGCTTTGCTTAAATACCGTCTGCCGAGGCTCAGCGGCGTGGGCGCGTCCATGTCCCGTCAGGGCGGCGGCGGTGCTGGCGGCGGTGGAGCCCGACGCGGCGCAGGCGAAACAAAGTTGGAGCTGGACAGAAGATACATAAACCAAAGAATCGATTTTATAAAAGACAAGCTCGCCCAAGTCGAAAAGCGCAGAGATTTGCTCAACACCGCCCGAAAAAAGAACGAAGTGCCGATTGTGGCTCTCGCCGGATACACAAATGTGGGCAAATCCTCTCTTTTGAACGCCTTGACCGGCTCGGATATTTTTGAAAAGGACATGCTTTTTGCCACACTCGACCCGACAGCGAGAAAACTCGTTCTGCCGTCGGGACAGACTGTTATTTTAGTTGACACCGTCGGTTTTGTCAGCCGTCTGCCGCACAATATGGTAGAGGCTTTCAAATCCACTCTCGAACAGGCAAAATATGCCGACATCATTTTGAGAGTTTGTGATATTGCCTCGGAGGACAGGGATTTACAGCTGCAGGTCACCGGCAGCGTACTGGCGGAAATAGGCTGTGACACGGAAAATATCATTACCGTCTACAACAAGGCGGACAAAGACCACGGCGAATACGCCCCGCGCGACGGCATAATCACATCCGCCAAAAGCGGCTTGGGGCTGGACGACCTGCTTTTGAAAATCGACGAAATGCTCTCTCGGAGAATGTGCGATTTAGACATAGTTTTGCCGTACTCAAAAACCGCGCTTTTGAACACAATCCGCGAGAACGGCCGCGTCGACAGCGAAAATTACACCGAAGCCGGCATAGAGATTACAGGCAAAGTAAACCGCCGCTATATGTATATGTTTACCGAATTTTCAAAAATTTGATTAACGCTTATGTAATATTTAACAAACTTTACTTTTTCGCTTTACAAACAAAATAAATATATATATAATAGCACTATAAATTTTTTTAATAAATAATTTTATAGACTGACTTTATGTATATAAAATTGTTTTGAGGTAAAACATGGATTCTATTGATAAGAAAATTCTCAAACTTTTACAGGAAAACGGCAGAATAACAGTCAAGGAAATCACACAGACCATTTCTCTCACGGCGCCTGCCGTCAGCGAAAGAATAAAAAGACTGGAAAAAGACGGCGTCATCGAGGGCTACACCGCCATTGTTTCGCCGCGCAAAATGGGCAGGACCATTCACGCCATTATAAATGTCTCAATTCAGCCGGCGGACACGGAAAAATTCATCAATCTGGTAAACAACGAGCCGATGGTGGTGGAATGTTACCATGTCACCGGCAATTATTCCTATCTTGTCAAGGTGGACGCATACGAAATCACCGATTTAGAAAAGTTGGTTATGAGATTTCAAAAAATGGGCAACACAAACACACAGATTATTATGTCCACAACCGTAAAGAGAAAACCGATACTGTAAATAAAACCGCCTCACACGAGGCGGTTTTGTGTTTGAAAAATTCGTCGTTTTATAAAGCGTCGTCTTTTGAAAGAATGATTGTCTGCTAAAGCCACTCTATGATGAGAGAGGTGACTTTGCCGGCAGAACCATCGCCGCAAGCCTCCATCTGATGAGGGAGGTGGCAAAAATCTCCGATTTTTGACGGAGGGAGAGAAAAACACACATCATAATTGCAATGCTTGCTTACAAAGACTACCCCTCAGTCACCTTCGGTGCCAGCTCCCCTGACAAGTGGAGCCTTTCCTAATTATCCTGTCATTCAAAAGAAGCCTCTCTGCTCCGTCGGTGGTTTTTGATAACAGTAACATTTGTGAAAGCCTCCCCTTTATGCTTAAGGGGAGGTGGGTCGACGACTGTCGAGCCGGTGGGGATAGAAAACATCGGTTGAATGAAACTTCAAAATTTATATTTTCAAAATAACAAGTCAATCCCCCAGTCTGCTTCACAGACAGCCCCCTTTACACAAGTGGGCCTTTCTCAACCTTTTTATCTATTAAAGTCGCCTGTCGGCTCGGTCGGCGATTTTGAAAATAAAAACATTGTCGCAAGCCTCCATCTGATGAGGGAGGTGGCAAAAATCTCTGATTTTTGACGGAGGGAGAGAACGGATAACTCCAATTTTTCGGTGAATCTATAAAAATAAAGACATAATGTGCGGGACGATGTGGGCATCGTCCCCTACGATAAATAGGCTGTAGTTCTGTTACAGCGTATTTATTTTTCAAAAACTACCCCTCAGTCAAAACTTCGTTTTGACAGCTCCCCTCACAAGTGGAGCCTTGTTAATATTACTCTGCCTGACAAAGACGCCTTTCGTCGCCGCAGGTTATTTTGTGCCGTAGTATTTGCACAAATCTTTCATCATCTGTGCGAAAAGCGGCTGGTTTACCTTCATCGCCACATGGCAATTCGGCTCTTTGCCCGATTTGCGTTCAAGGTCGATAACCGTCTGGCCGGCGTTTTTCTTTTGCGGGTCGTCCTCGACGAATACATAGTAATCCTCGTATTCCAGAACATCCGGGTTGATTTCCGAAGCTATCGCAAGGGCGTCGTGGATAACGGAGTTGTCAAAGCCGCGCTCAAAGGCGTTCCGCATGGAGAATTTTGACAGCTCGCGCAAAAGGTACGCTTTTTCGTTGTCGCCGCACAGGGCAATCATCTCGTCAAAATCCGCCTTTTTCAGCTCGGCGGCATGAGTGGCGTTAAGGCCGACCATATATACATCAAGTTTTTCAAATACTTCCTTTGCGGCGGTCGGGTCAACCCAAATGTTAAATTCGGCTGTCTCGCCGGTGGAGGATATGTTGCCGAAAGTACCGCCGCCCATAATTACAAATTTTTTCAAAAGTTTCGGCAAATCCGGGTACTTTCTCAATGCGATGGCGATGTTTGTCAAAGGGCCCACCGCAAACAGCAGCAATTCGCCGTTTGCCTTGACGGCTTCCTCGTAAATGACATCCCACGCCGGCTTTTCGTCCGGGCCGAGCTTTGACGGCGGGAATTTGACCGTGCCGACTCCGGCCTCGCCGTGAGTGCCGGTAATTTTGTTGAAGTACGGTATGACCAGCGGCTTGTCTGCGCCGAAAGCTACTCGGCAGTCAATGTCCAGCATCTCTCTCAAAGCGAGAGCGTTCTTTCTGGTCAGCTCGGCAGGCACATTGCCCTCAACCGGAGTGATGGCTTTGATGTCAAAAAACTCACAGCTGTTCGCCAAAGCGATGGCATAGCTGTCGTCAACGCCCGGGTCGCAGTCGATGATGATAGGTGTTTTTTTCATAATCGTCTCCTTGATAAATTATTTCTTACACTAAATATAACACAATAATGACACATAATCAATCATAGCGTTTTCACAATTTGAGCGTAAATTTGTGATAATTTATATGTACAGGAAAACAGACCTTTCGTTAACATAAAGGAGAAAATATATGGATAAAATAAATAAATTTGCGGAAAAATTTTCCGTCTCGGCAATAGCCACCTTTGTCTTGGGTATGTTTCTGATTATCTACCCGAGCAACTCTACTAAAATAATATGCCTTGTCATTGCGGCGGCTCTGGCGTTTTCCGGCATATTGGGTCTTATCAAAGACTATCGCTTGGTAAAAGCCTTTACCCCGACAAAGCTGTGGGACATTTTGCTTATCAGCTTGGGTATTTTCGTGGCGCTGCGAAGCGATGTTTTGATTTCCGTCATTCCGGTGATGTTCTCGATTTATCTGCTCATCAGCGCGGCGGGCTCAATTCACAACTTTATGATTATGAACAGACTGCACTACGAAAAGAAAATGGGCGGCATCGTATTTGCGGTTTTGAAAATCGCATTTGCGCTGGTGATTTTGAACAACCCGTTCTCGACGGCTCTCATGCTCTTCAGGTTTGCGGGCGTATGTCTTGTCGCAGACAGCGTAATCAGCATTATCTCCTCTTTCGGCATCATCCGGGCGGAGAAAAACGCCGAAAAGGCTCAGGAGGAATTGCGAGATTTGAATCTTTCAAAAGAAAACAAACCGAATACCGATAACATCGAGACGGTACAGGCGGAAATAGTGGATATCGAACAGCCGATAACCGACGCCGACGACGAATAAAAGCAATAAAATACGGGCGGTATAACCGCCCGTTTTGTATTTACAGCGCTCTTTGGCTCTTTCTGTATTCCGTCGGTGAAATGCCGTGAGCCTTTTTGAAAATGTTTGAAAACTGATATGTGTTCGGGTATCCGTTTTCCAAAGCAATTTCGGTTACGGATTTGTCCGTCAAAAGCAATCCGTCCTCCGCCGCTTTCAGCTTTGTGGAGGTGATAAACGCCTTTGTGGACATACCGAGTATCGACATAAAGCTCTTGTACAAATAGCTCTGTGAAACGCCGCACAGCTTGCACAGGTCCTCAACGGTGATGTTGAGAGACGGGTTTGACGCCATGTAGTCGCTGCACTTCATTACAATGTACTCGCTGGATCTTGTCTTTGACTTGGACAAAACCTTGTTTGTCGTCACCTTGCCGGCGTTGTAGACAATCAGCCCCAGAGCCTGATTCAAAATCGTCTTGATAAAGAAGTACGCCGACGGGTCGTTTTTCTGTACGAGGGCGAAAACCGCCTCGACCATATCCAAGTGGTATACCGTAATTATGTCGTTGAAAATCAGCACTTCTCTGTTGCTTGTCATGGAGACAAACTCTTTTACACATTCGTTTGTCGCCATTGTGAAGCGCACGGAATAGGTCTCCAAAGTCTCGTCGCTGTTTGAAGACGATGTGTAGATGATGTTAGGGGCGACGATGAGCAAATCGCCTGCTTTGACATAGTAGTTGCCGTTGCCGGTGGTTATTTTTCCCTTGCCCTTTACGATAATCGACATTCTGTACGATGTGGATAAATCGTTGAGAGTTTCCTTTTTATCCTCGACCACTACATGAAAAGCGTCGAGAGGTTCGATTTTTATCTGCTCCAATTTCTGAGCAAGTATATCCTTTGATAAATGTCTGCCGTCAAGCATAAGTATATCCTCTTATAAAAAACAATACAATAAAACCAAAATATTTATGCTTTATTATATTATATACACTAAAAAAAATAAAGATAAATTTTTCACAAACTATGAAATAATAGACATTTTTTGAAAAATGTCAACCGTTTTTAATGCGATTTTAACAACCCTTCAACAATATTTTTTCACATTTTGTCAGTAAGGTCACAAAAAAGCCGCACATAATACAAATTTTCCCCCTGCCGAAACAGGGGGAAAATTACTAAAATGTTTATTCAACCGTGACGGATTTTGCAAGGTTTCTCGGCTTGTCCACATCGTAGCCCTTCATAAGCGATGTGTGGTAAGCGATGAGCTGACCCGGTACAACGCTGACCAGAGGGGCGAGCAAATCGTCGACCTTCGGCACATAGATGACCTTGTCGCATACGCCTTTGAGCAGGGTGTCGCCCTCACAGCCGATGCCGATGACGAATGCGCCTCTCCGCTTGACTTCCTGAATGTTCGACACCATTTTTTCGACCAGAGCCGTCTGAGTCGAAACGGCGATTACCGGTGTACCCGGCTCGATGAGAGCGATAGGGCCGTGCTTTAATTCGCCGCCGGCGAAACTTTCGGCGTAAATATAGGAAATTTCCTTGAGTTTGAGAGCCATTTCCTTTGCCGTCTGCATATCGACGCTTCTGCCCAGATAGAAGAGGGCGGATTTATCTTTGATAAGCGAGGCGACTTCTTTTTCTTCGCTGTCGTCCTTCAGCATTTCTTCCAGCAAATCGGCGGTATTTTTGAGCTGTGAAACAAGCTCAAAATATCCGGCCTCGTCTATTGTGCCCTTTGCCAAAGCCATATTGAGAGCAATCATATAGAAGGCGACCAACTGAGTCGTGTACGCCTTTGTGGACGCAACGGCGACCTCCGGGCCCGCCCAAGTGTAGAACACATCGTCGGATTCTCTGGCGATGGAAGAGCCGACAACATTTGTGATTGACAGAATTCTTGCGCCCTTGCGCTTTGATTCGCGCAGAGCGGCGAGAGTGTCCGCCGTCTCGCCGGACTGTGAAACGACGATGACCAAAGTCTTGTCGTCAACAAACGGGTCGGAATATCTGTATTCCGACGCGATGTCGCACATTACCGGTATTTTAGCAAGCTTTTCGATGACATACTTGCCCACACAGCCGGCGTGATATGCCGTGCCGCAGGCGACAACATAAATTTTGTCGAATTTTTCGATGTCCGCCTTTGTCAGCTTGATGTCGTCCAGCTTGATGTAGCCGTTTGCGTCAATTCTCGTGTTGATTGTGTCGCGGATGCCCTGCGGCTGCTCGTGAATTTCCTTGAGCATAAAGTGGTCGTAGCCGCCCTTTGTAGCCGCTTCAAGTGTCCATTCCACCGTGAAAGGCTCTTTTTTGACCGTGTCGCCCTTTGAATTGTAAACCGTTACGCCGTCGGCTGTGACATGGGCGATTTCACCGTTTTCCAAAAATGCAACCTGTCTTGTGTATTCCAGCACCGCCGGAATATCGGAGGCTACAAAGTTCTCGCCCTCACCGTAGCCGATGACCAGCGGGGCTTCATTTCTCAGAGCCACAAATTCGTCAGGGGAATCCCGGTGGCAGATGAGCAAGGCGTATGTGCCTCTTATGATGCTGTTGACCTTGAATGCGGTTTTGAGCAAATCGCCGTCGTAGTACAAATCAAAAAGGTGCGCGACACATTCCGTGTCTGTCTGTGAGCGGAAAACATAGCCCTTTTCGATGAGCATGGCTTTGATTTCCTGATAGTTTTCAATGATGCCGTTGTGAATTACGGCAAGTGTTTTAGCCGTGTTGAAATGCGGGTGAGCGTTTTCGTCCGACGGCACGCCGTGGGTAGCCCATCTGGTGTGACCTATGCCCGTTGTTCCCTTTATCGGGTGCTCGGCGAGATAGTCCGCCAAAACGGACAGTCTGCCCTTGAATTTTGCGCTTTCAAGACCGTTTTCGGTGATTACGGCGATACCTGCCGAATCATAACCGCGGTATTCCAGTTTTTCGAGGCCTGAAATAATTACCTCTTGGGCGTTTCTTTTGCCCACATAGCCTACTATGCCACACATAGTATCGTATCTCCTTTTATATTATTTGACATAAAAGGACGCACCCCGTCGTTGTCTGTTCACGGCTTTCGCCGTGTTTTTGTCGGACGGTTCGGATATGCGTATACCCCTGCGGCATCCGCCGAATGTTTCGATAACCGCAGCCCTCGTCACCCTTTCGGGTCAGGCGCTGAAAATACATTTTGATAACGCTTTTATGTCATTGTAAATTATATCAAAAATCCGCCTTTATTTCAAATAAAACGCATAATTGTTTACTCTTTATTAACAATAATGCAAAAAACAAGTATTTTGATGTATTATAAATATATTTATACGCAACAATAATCTATATTTATTTAGGGAAATAAAAAACATCATCCGTAACCGAATGATGTGGTGCGGATAACAGGAGTTGAACCTGCACCGAGTTGCCCCGACTAGAACCTGAATCTAGCGCGTCTGCCTATTCCGCCATATCCGCGTAGCATAAAATATTATAATGTCAAACCGACAAAATGTCAATAGTTTCAGGGGAAATTTGTGTCCGGCGGCCGAAAACCGAGATAGCATTGCCTTTTCACGATTTATTCGGGCGTAGAAAACGAGGCGGAAGAATATCATGTTAGGGTTACAGCGGATAAAACGCGGCTTTTGCCGGCAAAATCGCTGCGGCGGCTTCTATTTACAATAAAATATAAACGGGGCGATGCCGACACCGCCCCGTCAAAATTTTGACAATATATTTTCAATTTCTCCTGTCAAATAAGCCGATTCCGGTTATCTGTCAATCAATAACCGGCAATTCAAACAGGTATACCAAATCCCGTGGGTGATTTGTGTTTTGTTCGATAGCGATAACGGCGTGCGCCGAAATTTCCGCCCCGGCTTTTGCGACCAGTTCTTTCAAGCCTTTTGTCGTGCCGCCCTGTCCGAAAACGTCGTCGATGAGCAAAACCTTTTTGCCCTTGATGAAGTCTGCGTCATCGTCGGTCAGGTACATTGTCTGATCAACCGGCGTGGTAACCGAGCGGTATGTGGCGTCGACTCTGTGTGTTTCGCCCCGTTTTGCCTTGCGGGCGACAACCGTGTGTGAAAAGTCTTTGCCTGTTTTTCTCATAAGTCTGACGGCGACTGCGTGGGCGAGAGCGTTTGACTTGGCGACAGGATTTACGATGGCGTCAAAGTCCATTGTCGCCAGCTTTTCCGCCAGCATATCCGCGCAGCTTTCATTGAGCGAAACCTCGCCCGAAATATCCAAAAAAGCCACTTTTCTGCCACCCAGAACCTTGAAAGGCAGATAATAATCTCTGTCAAGGCAGACTTTCAGCTTTTCGCCGCACTCACAGCGGACGATTTCCGTTTTTACATTTTCCATAATTACAACCCCCAAAAATACAATTTATAAATACAAGGCTATGCCTTTGCTTTGAAATGGGAAAAATCAGTGAAGACTCACTCCGACAAGAGAGGTGGATTGGCGTAAGCCAAAACGGAGAAAACAAAAGCATCTAATTTGTTGTCAGAATAGTTATCATATAGTTTTATCATTAAATAACTTTCGGGACGATGTGGGCACCGTCCCCTACGTTTCTTTTGAGAGCAGAAATATCAGCGTGTGCCTCCATCTGATGAGGGAGGTGGCAAAAGTCTCTGATTTTTGACGGAAGGAGAGAAAAACACACATCATAATTTCAGTGTTTACTTACAAAGACTACCCCTCAGTCAAAACTTCGTTTTGACAGCTCCCCTCACAAGTGGAGCCTTACTTAAAGTTTCTGTTTATTAAAGTCGCCTGTCGGCTCGGTCGGTGCTTTTGCTTCGCAAAGGTGTCCACCGGACACCCGCACCCCATTATCCAAAAGGTTCTGATTTATGCATTTTATTGATTTAAGACAAGCAAAATATTTCTCAAAACTTTGCCTTTTAATCACTTTGATTTTCCCGGCTCTGTTTTTCGACCTTGACCTTTACGATTCGTCTGTCCTCTACTTTCAGCACAGTGAAAAGCAGACCTTTGTATTCAATCTGAGCCTGTTCGTCGGAGGTCGGTATTCGCTCTAATTTTGAGATTATCATGCCGCCGATGGAGTCAAAATCCTCTTCCTCCCGCTCTTCTTCGTCGGTCTCTATGCCGAAAAGATCCAGTAGATCCTCTATCCGCATGGAAGCCTGGGCGGTGTAGGAGCCGTCTTCGTTTTGGACATATATTTCTTCTTCGTTGTCGTATTCGTCCTGGATATTGCCGACGATTTCCTCCAAAATGTCCTCCATCGTGACTATGCCCGAAGTGCCGCCGTATTCGTCGACGACAACGGCTATCTGGGTGTGTTTTTTCTTAAACTGCACCAAAAGCTCTCTGGCGGCGCAGGCCTCCGGCACATACATCCGCTTTCTGACGAATCTGCGCACCGGCATCTCCATTTTTTTGTCGTCGCCCATTATCGAGAGCAAATCCTTTGCGTAGAGAAAACCGACAATCGTGTCGATTGTGCCGTCGTAGACAGGTATTCTGGAAAATCCGCTTTTGACCGCCTCGGAAATAATGTCTTTGCACTTTTCTCTGCCGGAAAAGGCGGTGACATCGCGGCGGTGAGTCATAATATCGCCGGCACAGGTCTCGTCCAGCTCAAAAATGTTCTCAATCATCTCTTTTTGGTCGTCGTCGATTTCGTCTTCGTCGGCGTCCTCGACCATATCCATTACATCCTCCTGTGTGACTTCGTCGCCGGCGTCCAGGCGGAATAGACGGAAAATCAAAAACACGGGCAAAAGCGCAATCGCCGTCACGGTTTTATTCATCACATTCATAAGCGGCGTGAGGATTTTCACCAGGCCGGACAGCTTATCCGACAAAGCGAGCCCCAGGCAAAACGGGGTGATGATACCCAATATAACAAATACAGCCCGCAGCGGCAGACAGTAAGCGGCGACAATGCGGGAAAAACCGCATAAAAACAGAAACCGCAAATCACACAGAAGCAAAAGGCACCGGGACACCGTGGTATACGGCAGACCGTATTTGGTGTTTTCGTCTTTTTCCTGTCTGATTTCTGCTGCTGTATACAGGCAGATAACAATGCTGATTATGATAGTTAAAATAAAAATATAAGTCCCTTCGGGGTCCATAAAAATCTCCTTTACAGAATAAATATATTATAAATATATCATTATTGTTTTTTATTGTCAATGCAGACGGCGGCTCGGGCGAAAAACACTCAATGCGGGCGGTTATTCGGTCGGTTTCCGGCTGTTTTCACTCTGTTTTTTTGCCTTGACTGCGGCAAAAATCCAAAACGCCGCACATATTGCAAACGCCGCAAACAGCGGTATGCCCACAACTAAAATCAGCACCAAAGCCACAAGCCCGGCGAACATATCCGGCTGTGCGGACACATAATAGGCGTACCCGACCAGCACGGCTGTGGCGACACCGGTTATCGCCGTGAAAAGCCTGTAAATTTTGACCGGGTTCTGAGCCCCGTCTGCGACGGTAAGCATAAGAAAGACCAGGGCGAGCACGCCGCATACGCCCGTTGCGTAAATTGCCGTCTCTGTGCCGGTCATAGCCAAGGCAAGACAGCCGACCGCCAGGGCAAAAAATACGACTGTTAAAATTTTCTTTGTTTTCATATTTTCACCGTTGATTTCGATATTTCATATATTGGAAAAAAATATGAATAATAAATATTGGTTGAAAGAATTTTGACTAAAATATTTTAGTTAGGTATGCAATGCAAAATTGCATGAAAAATGTTTATGTGATGATATTATACCATATTTGTGATAAAACGGAGAATATGATGTTAAAATTTTAAGGGTCCAATTTTTGGGAGAGCCTTGCCAAATTTATCAAAAGAATGTAGGGTGCCAGCTCGACATCGTACCGTTAGTAAATATTTGTTGGATTGTCGTCTTTAGAAAGCGAAAACATTGCTGCAAGCCTCTCTCTGACGAGAGAGGTGGCACGGCGGTACGCCGTGACGGAGAGAGAGAGAACAAGATAACAACTAATTTGTTGTCAAAACAGCTATAATATACTTTATATCAATAAATAACATACGGGACGATGTAGGCATCGTCCCCTACGATAAAATGTGCTCGTATATACAATTCTTTTGAAAGCATAAATATTAGTGCAAGCCTCCATCTGATGAGGGAGGTGGCAAAAATCTATGATTTTTGACGGAGGGAGAGAAAAAACACATCATAATTGTAATGATTGCTTTCAAAGACTACCC
>JAQXIW010000017.1 GCA_029007985.1 Oscillospiraceae bacterium
ATATTTAGTCAAAATATCAAATTATTCAAAGTACAATTCGGCGGTTTGCGACAGTGATTTTATTGACTTAAACCATAATAAAATGTATAATAAACAAAAGAAAGTTACCATAGCACAACTATGCATTTACCGCACAAGTGCCCCGGGCAAACCGTTTCGGGAAATTATGGTAAAACGGAGGTAAAAATGGACAAAAAAGCAATGTACAAGCTCAGTTACGGCCTTTTCGTATTGACGGCAAAAGAGGGCGACAAGGACAACGGCTGTATCATCAACACGGCTATTCAGGCGGCGTCAACCCCGAATCAGCTGAGCGTTTGCGTAAACAAGGCAAACTACACCCACGATATGATTATGAGAACGGGCGAATTTACCGTCTCGATACTCAGCAGAGAGGCGAATTTTGATTTGTTCAAACGCTTCGGTTTCCGGTCGGGCAAAGACACGGACAAATTTGCCGGCTACGAAAACTGCAAACGCGCGGCAAACGGCCTGTACTATATCACAGAGGGCACAAACGCCTACATTTCAGTAAAGGTGGGCAAGACAGAGGACTTGGGCTCGCATACAATGTTTGTGGGCGAGATAACCGATATGGAGGTGCTCAGCCGGGCGCCGTCGGTGACATACGACTACTATTTAGAAAACATTAAACCGAAGCCGCAGCCGGTCGGCACGACTGACGACGGTCAAACTGTATGGCGCTGTTTGATTTGCGGATATGAATATGTGGGCGAAGAACTGCCTGAAGATTTCATCTGCCCGCTGTGTAAGCACCCGGCGTCCGATTTTGAAAAAATCACAAAAAAGCCGGAGAAAAGCGAGCCGTCGGTGAATAAATACGCAGGCACACAGACAGAAAAGAATCTGTGGGAAGCATTCGCAGGCGAATCACAGGCGAGAAACAAATACACATATTTTGCGTCTGTTGCAAAAAAAGAGGGCTATGAACAGATGTCGGCTCTTTTCCTGAAGACAGCGGACAACGAAAAAGAACACGCAAAAATGTGGTTTAAGGAGCTGAAAGAGCTGGGAGACACACCGGCTAACCTTGCCGCCGCCGCAGAAGGCGAAAACTATGAGTGGACGGATATGTACGACGGCTTTGCAAAGACGGCGGAAGAAGAGGGCTTCCCTGAGCTTGCCGCAAAATTCAGAGCCGTGGCCGCCATTGAAAAACACCACGAGGAAAGATACCGTGCGCTTTTGAAGAACATTGAAACGGCACAGGTATTTGAAAAGAGCGAAGTTAAAATCTGGGAATGTCGCAACTGCGGACATATCGTAGTGGGTACAAAGGCCCCTGAAGTCTGCCCGGTATGTGATCACCCGAAGGCATACTTTGAAGTAAACGCAGAAAATTATTGATTTCCGGGTTGATAATCAAAATATCAAACAAACAAAGAAATAAGTATAAACAATATCCCGTCGGCAAACCCGACGGGATATTGTACTGTTTAATTATGTATATATTACTTTATGCCTGCTTTTTTTGCACAGAGTATGTTATCTCAGGGTAATGGACTTTGTCGTTATATTATGTTGAATAAAAGCAAAAAAAGTATTATAATATTTAGAATAAATATTTGTTTATACGGGAGATTATATCCGTTATGGATAAGTTGCTATCCAAGCATCGCAGATTTTTACTGTTTACGATTGACTTTGTCACAATAACCTTTGCATATCTTTTCACATGGATGCTCATTTTGGGCAGAGCCGACATAAATTTGTATTACAGTCTTATGGTGTCAAGCACTTTTTTGTTTGTCGCCTGTTTTCTCATCGTTTACACGGCTCGGGGCATGTACGACAGTTTGTGGCGATATGCGGAGATTGTAGAATTTTCAAAATGCGTATATTCCAGCGTGGTTGCCGTCATCACATTTTTGGCAATCAGCCTGATAATATTTACCGACCGCCGCATACCGCTGTCGGTCTACGGGCTTTCCGCCGCCTTTGCGTCCACATTTACAATTTATGTCCGTTTGACATACAGAATGGTCAGAAACACAAAAATCAACGCAATGGGCAAAAAACGACAGAGAGTATTGCTGGTGGGCGCCGGTGACGCCGCGTCCACTCTCATTCACGAGACGAGAAAAAATCGCGACCGGGAAATGAACATAATCTGCGCGGTCGACGACGACAAGGGCAAGCAGGGCAGGAGCATTATCGGCGTTGAAATATTGGGTACGACTAACGACATTCCGCAGCTTGTCACCGAATGTCAAATTGACACAATCCTTATAGCCATACCTACTCTTGACGCCGAAAACAGAAAGAGAATAATTGATATTTGCTCGTCAACACAGGCAAATGTCAAAACCTTGCCGGACATCGTAAAAATTATCGCCGAGGGCGGCGATATTATGAGCCGTATCAGAGACATCAGGGTGGAGGATTTGCTGGGCAGAGACCCGGTCACCTTGCCGGACGAAGCCGCAAAGCTGGTAAAGGGCAAGACCATATTTGTCACCGGCGGCGGCGGCTCGATAGGCTCGGAGCTGTGCCGTCAGATTATGGCGATAGGTCCGAAAAAACTGGTGATAATAGATATTTACGAAAATTCCGCATATTCCGTACAGCAGGAGCTGATAAGAAAATACGGCAAAGATTTGCCGCTGGAAGTCCGCATCGCCTCGGTCAGAGACACAAAGAAAATGGATTCGCTTTTCTGTGAGTTCCGCCCGAATGTCGTTTTCCACGCCGCCGCACACAAGCATGTGCCGCTGATGGAGGACGCCCCGGAGGAAGCGGTGAAAAACAACGTTTTCGGCACATATAACTGCGCTCTCTGCGCCGAAAAATACGGGGCTGAAAAGTTCGTTCTCATTTCCACCGACAAAGCCGTAAACCCGACAAATGTGATGGGTACGACAAAGCGCATATGCGAAATGATAATACAGAATATAGGTCAAAATTCAAAGGGCAACACCATATTCGTCGCCGTCAGATTCGGCAATGTATTGGGCTCAAACGGCTCGGTTTTACCGCTTTTCAAAGAGCAGCTCGCCGAGGGCGGCCCGCTGACCGTAACGCACAAGGATATAGTCAGATTCTTTATGACCATTCCGGAGGCCGTGTCTCTCGTTCTTGAGGCCGGCGCCATGGGCGAGCGCAACGGCGAGATATTCGTTTTGGATATGGGCAACCCGGTGAAAATTCTCACTCTGGCGGAAAACCTTATAAAAATGTCGGGGCTTGTGCCGTATAAAGATGTGGATATTGTGTTCACCGGTCTGCGCCCGGGCGAAAAGCTGTATGAAGAGCTTTTGCAGGACGAGGAGAGCGTGAGAAAAACCACAAACAGCAAAATTTTTATCGGCTCGCCTCTCAAAATGGATTCTGACAGATTCTTCAGCGATTTGCTGGAATTAAAGGCGATTGCCTATGAAAACAACCAGGATAAACTGATGTCAAAATTACAGCAGATGGTACCTACATTCCATCACAACACATATTCATATTAAACATTTATGTATAAAAAGTATTTTAAGAGAATAATTGATATTATACTTTCCGGCGCCGCTCTAATTATTCTTTCACCGATTATGCTGCTGATTGCGATCATTATAAAGGCGGATTCAAAAGGGCCGGTGCTTTTCAAACAGAAAAGGGTGGCGAAGGATAAAGAGTATTTTCAGATACTTAAATTCCGCACAATGTACGCCGATGTGCCGAAGGACGTACCGACGCATCTTTTGGCGGACCCGAACAGCAAAATAACAAAGGTCGGCAGATTTTTGAGAAAATCTTCTCTCGATGAATTGCCTCAAATATGGAATATTCTTGTGGGCGAAATGTCGGTGATAGGGCCGAGACCTGCTCTGTGGAACCAATACGATTTAATTGCCGAAAGGGACAAATACGGTGCCAACGACATAAGACCGGGCTTGACCGGGCTGGCGCAGATAAACGGCAGAGACGAATTACCGATTGACATAAAGGCAAAATACGACGGCGATTACGCACAAAACATAACCTTTTTGGGCGATGTCAAAATATTTTTCGGCACGATTTTCGGCGTGCTGTCCGCAAAAGGCGTGAAAGAGGGCAAAGACTGATTTTCTCTGTGTTTTAAGGCGGTTTTATTTCGCCTGCGCTTGAAATTGTAAAAGACTTATGTTAAAATTGTGTAGATAATTTACAATAATTCTATTTAATATATTCGGGAGATTTATATGTCAGGACATTCAAAATGGAGCACCATTAAAAGAAAAAAGGGCGCAAATGACGCCGCAAGAGCAAAAGTGTTTACAAAACTTTCCAGAGAGATTGCGGTAGCCGTCAAAGAGGGCGGCGGCGACCCTAACAACAACTCAAAGCTCAGAGACCTTCTCGCAAAAGGCAGAGCGGCTAATGTGCCTCAGGACAACCTTTTGAGAGCCATTAAAAAAGCCGGCGACGATGACAAGACAAACTATGAATCCAACGTATACGAGGGCTACGGCTGCGGCGGTATTGCCGTCATCGTGGAAACTCTCACAGACAATAAAAACAGAACAGCGTCAAATGTCCGCCACTATTTTGACAAATTCGGCGGCAATCTCGGCTCTACCGGCTGTGTTTCATATATGTTTGAGACAAAGGGCGTAATCGTAATCGAAAAAGACGAATACGAAACATACGACGAAGAAGAAATTATGATGAACTGCATGGAGGCCGGAGCAGACGATTTTTCAAATGAGGAAGATGTCATCGAGGTCACATGCCGGGCTGCAGATGTATCGGCGGTTGCCGACGCTCTTGAAGGCATGGGCTACAAGCTCGCCCAGAGAGAAGCCGCACAGGTACCGAACAACTACACAAAAATTGAAGACGAAGAATCGCTCAAAAAACTTGCTCTCTTGTTCAGCCATCTCGAAGAAGACGACGATGTTCAGAACTTCTACCACAATCTTGAAAACGAAGAAGATTTACCGGAAGTTTAATACGATACTAAATAACGGGCTTTGCATTTACGGAGTGCAGAGCCCTGTTTGATAAAGGGGTTAAAATGTCGGATAACATCTGTATTTTTTGTCACGGAATACTCGACGAAAACGGCGAGTGCTCACGATGCGGTTTTCCGCAGACGAGCCGGGCAAAACATTTGGTGGGCACGCTGGAATACGGCACGAGGCTCGGCGGCTACACCGTCGGCGACGTCGTCGCCATGGACGGCGAGAGCACATCCTATCTTTCCTACGATATAAAGAACAACCGCAGAGTAATAATCAAGGAATTTTTGCCGGTCTCTATGATAGGCGGCCGCGACGGAGATATGATATTGCCGCAGCGGGGCAAGGAAGTACTGTTCAAAAATCTGATGATGGATTTTGTCGACATTCATTCCGCCGTTGCAAAAGCCAACAGCCGCTCCGTTCAGGCGGTGTATGACATTATCACGGAAAACGGCACGGCATACGCTGTTTTGGAATACATAAAGGGCGAAACGCTGAAAGAAAACCTGATTAAAAGGGGCAAGCCATATTCTTTTCGAGAGGCCAGATGGCTTTTCAAAGACCTTTTCAATGCGGTGGAAATTCTCGAGGAGATGAACATCGCCCACGGCGGCATAAGCGACGAGACGGTTATGATAACTCTCGAGGGCGCGCTTGTGCTGACCGGTTTTGCCATTCGGGATTTGAGAGTGCGCAACGAGCACATAATGTACAAACTCTACGACGGATTTTCCGCCCCGGAGCAGTACGCCCAGAACAAATTTGCCGGAATGTATACCGATATTTACTCGGTTGGCGCCCTGTTTTTTAACGCCGTCACCGGCAAGCTGTTTTACCCGGGTGCATTTAACGACGAAAATATCGCAGCCCTCTTCCCGAAACACGCCATTGAGGCAATTAAAAATGCAACCAAGACCGAACCGTCGGAGCGCACCGACAATATTTCGGATTTTGCCGACGGCCTCGACGGCAAAATAAAAGCCGCAAAGGCTGCGCCTCGGCGGGAATCGGGGGAGAAAATATCAAAAGTTAAGAGTTTTACCGAATCTTTTGACAAAAGATACATACCGATTGTTGCCGTAGTGCTGATAGCCGTGCTGTTTGTAATTGCGATTTTCGGGATGACGGGGGATAAAGAGACAACATCCTATTCCGGCGACAGCACATCGGAAATAATTCGGACGGTTGAAACCGTAATTGTGCCGGATTTCCGCAACGCCGAATACGAAAAAGTTGTCGAAAACCCGATGTATTCGGAGGATTTTCAATTTTCTGTCAGCTATATTCATTCAAATGATGTTGCAGAGGGGCACATTGTTTCGCACACGCCGGAGGTCGGCACAAAGGTTGACAAGGGTACGGTTATTTATTTGACTGTTTCAAAGGGCGGAGAACTGCCGAAGGTCCCTGACGGTCTGGTGGGAATGGAAATTGCCCGGGCCGAGAGATATTTGGATTCTCTGGGCATAAGATACGCTCAGATTCAAGTCAAACAGACGGAAAAATATCCGTACAACACCGTTGCCGGCACGGACAAGGTGGCAGGTACCGAGATAGACCCGGACAGAGATGTGCTATTGCTCTATGTTTCAGACAATACGCCGTTGGTCGTATCATCATCGTCTGCGTCCCGGGAAGAGCCGCCGCAGTCCTCTGAAGAGCCGCAGCCGCCTCGGTCATCGCGGGAACAAACACCGAGCGAGTCGACAGAAACCGAAAATTCGGCAGAAAATACCGACGGAAACGGCGAATAAACCGATAATATTTTAACTAAACCGCAACTAAACTGTCCGTCGTGCAAACTAAACTGTCGGTCGGTTGAGTATTTTTTGTTGAGAGCCTAAAATGAAACCAACAAATCATTCACAAGGAGAACTCAATATGAAAAACACAATGGGACAAATAATCGCGGCAAAAAGAAAAGAACTCGGTATGACACAGCTTGAACTCGCTGAAAAAATGGGCGTGACCGACAAGGCGGTATCAAAGTGGGAGAGAGACCTCTCTTACCCGGATGTCAATTCTCTGCCGAAGCTGGCGGAAATTTTCGACATGACGGTGGACGAGCTTATGCGGATTAAGTCGGAGACCGTTTCCGCCGCCGACAAACCGACGGTAAAAGAGATAATCTCTACGGTTATAAGAGCCGTGTGTCTGGCAATGGGCGTATCGGTTACAACACTGTCTTGCCTCGGCGTTATCGACGCGGAAAGAGCCGTAACGCTGTTGGGTATAGGCCTTGCCTGCGCCGGCATAAGCCTTATGGAAAAAAGATAAAACGATGATAAATCAAAAAAGTCCGGAAGACACTCGGCAAAGCGAGCAGCCTTTCGGGCTTTTGTTGTATACGGTTTATATATGGCTGACAGCCCATAGAGAATTGTCAATAGTACATGTAAAGCTGACACGGTATCATGCCGTTGTACAGCTTTCTTCTCTTTGACCGTTTTTTGCCGAAATGGGATTCAAATTCGCCGTCGGAGGTAATGATATACGCCGACTTGACCGGGTTTTCTTTCAGCCTTTTTGACAGGATTTCTTCGAGTCTTGCCGCCTGCTCAATGTCGCCCAATCTCTCGCCGTAAGGTGGATTTGTGATGACTGTCGAATCCGGGCTCGGTGAAAACTTTTTGACATCCGCCTCAAAGAATTTAACATATTTTGCAACGCCCGCTTTCTCGGCGTTTTTGCGCGCGGTTTCCAAAACGAGAGGGTCTATGTCAAAACCGTAAGCCGCAAAACCGTTGTCGGCTCTCACGGCCGCTTTTGCTTTTGCTCTTTCCTCCGCCCATACTTCTTTCGGGATAAAATCGTATTTTTCCGCGGCAAATTTTCTGTTCATCCCCGGGGCAATGTTCATCGCCTTTTGAGCCGCCTCGATAAGCAACGTGCCTGAGCCGCAGAACGGGTCCTGAACGGTGTCATAATCTCTGATCCTCGCCAAGTCCACAATAGCCGCCGCCAAAGTTTCTTTTATCGGCGCCTCGCCGCTGTGACGGCGGTAGCCCCTTTTGTGCAGACCGTCGCCGGAGGTGTCCAGCATAATCTGACACACATCTTTTCTTATTGAAAATCTGATTTTGTAGAGATCGCCGTCCTCGGACAGTATCGTGGTTTTGTATTGCTTTCTCAATTTTTCCACTATGGATTTTTTGATGATTTTCTGACAGGCCGGAACGCTGGACAGCACGCTGGACAGAGACGAGCCCTTGACAGGAAATTCAGCGTTGAGGGGCAATATCCGCTTCCAGTCGATTTTTGACACGCCGTCAAACAACTCGTCAAAAGTCGTCGCCTTAAATTCCGCCAAAAGTATGAGGACTCTCTCGGCGGTGCGCAAATTTATATTCGCCCGGGCAATGATGTGTTCATCCCCCTTGAAAATAATTCTGCCGTCGGAGACATCTATATCGTGAGCGCCCAATTTTTTTATTTCGTAATTCAGCACAGACTCAGTGCCGAAATAGCATGGTGCAATCAATGTGTATTCCATAAATATACCTTCCCGTGTCAATTTATAATAGTATATGATATTATTAAAGATAATGCAAACAAATAAATGGATAAATTTATAAATGTTACATTTTTTATTATGGTAATTGTGCATATAAACAAAATTGTAAATATATGTAATTTTTGCTTTGACAATTGAATAAAAAAACAATATAATCAAAATGAGATAAAGTTATCTTCACAATTTGAACCCTTCGGGTAATTGATAATAGAATTTTTGCAGTTTCGTCATAGTATTAACCTTTATGAAAATGTTTTGAATTTAATTTATCGCCAAAGGCAACAAACTGTTAATAAATGCACCGTGCGTTTATATATACCGAGGCTCATTTAATACATTGTTTTGAATCTGCCTTGGACACATTTTATTAAGGGAGATTACAAACATGTATCAGGACGAAATTTTAGTATGCAGAGACTGCGGAAAAGAATTTGTTTTCACAGCCGGCGAGCAGGAATTCTACGCTTCAAAAGGCTTTGAAAACAAGCCGGTTCGCTGCAAGGAATGCCGCGCCGCCAGAAAGAACGGTACCCCGACGGCAAAACCTGTCAGAGAGTACTACACAACAGTCTGTGCCAGATGCGGCAAAGAGGCAAGAGTGCCTTTCAAGCCTCGCGAAGACAGACCTGTGCTCTGTTCCGAATGTTTTGAAGCGTCAAAAGCGGAATAAAAAATTAAGCGGTGTCTCGGACACCGCTTTTCTTTTTTGCTTTGCTTCGTCTTATTTTGTTTCGCCGACAAGCTTTTCAAAGAATTTTTGCTTGCCCAAAATATACGCGACAACAGCCGTGATAATCATTTCAGGTATAAGATAGGAGCCGTTGTACATAAGGCTGTACAGCATATACAGCGGTGTGCCGTTGCCGAGGGCGGCAAATATCGAATTGCCCAGAGTGAAGCCCTCCTGAGTGAAAAACCATTCCGCCCAGCCGGAGAAAAGTAAATATCCCGACACAAAGTGAGCCGCAAATCTGGCAAGTATTGCGATAACTGCGCCCAAGGACAGCTCTTTTGCGATGCTGTTGAATTTACCTCTGAATATTCCGCCTATTCCCAGCACGGCAAAAGCCACGATGTAGTCCAAAAGAATAATCATAAAGGTGTCGAATACGCTTGCGCCCGCCACACCTTTCAGCTCTGTCATAAGCTGGATAACGCCGAAAACGGTGGAGGACATAAAGCCCCATTTCATACCGTAAAGATATGAGATAATGATTATAGGCAGCATTGAGCAGAAAGTGACCGAGCCGCCGTTAGGCCACATACCGTCGAATTTCGGCCACACCGACAACACGGTCGCCACCGCAATCAGCATGGCACAGGTAACCAAGGTTTTTGTTTTGTTTCTTTGCATTTTTTCTTTTCCTTTCGAAATTTTTCAGCCATAAAAACAAATAACCCCGCCAAAACGGCGGGGGATTGTACGGTATACCTGCGGCGCAGTCGCGCTCAAAGACACAGTCAATACTGTAAAACTCCCTCCGTCGGCATTATCCGAATCAGGTTAAAGGGTTTAAGCCTTAGGGCTAATCTCAGCAAATGCTCCCCTGTTTTTATGTCCGTGAATATATTATCACTTGCGTATCGCAAAGTCAATATTATTGTTTTTTCGCCTTTTTATCCGCTTCTTTTTTATAACGGCACAAATCCGAAAGACAGCACTTTTCGCAATAAGGCTTTCTCCGAGTGCAGACAGCTCTGCCGTGCAGGACAAAACGGTGGCACAGATCGTTGGATTTTTCCGGCGCAACCACTTTTTTTAACGCAATTTCGACTTTGTACGGGTCGGTGACGGTCTCGCCCCGTTTCATAAAGCCCAGTCTGTTTGACAGCCTTATGCAGTGGGTGTCGGCGACGACGGCAGGCTTGCCGTACACATCGCCCAAAATCAGATTTGCGCTTTTGCGGCCCACGCCAGGCAATTTCAGCAAATCATCCATATTGTCCGGCACAACTCCGCCGAAATCGTCTTTCAGCATGGTCATACACCGTTTTATGTCTCTGCCTTTTGTGTTCCCCAGACCGCACGGCTTGACGATTTCTATTATTTCGCCCACCGGGGCGTCTGCCAGCGCCTCAACCGTCGGGAATTTGTCCAACAATATGGGTATGATTTCATTTACTCTTGCATCTGTGCATTGGGCGGCAAGTCTTACCGACACCAAAAGCTGCCACCGGGTCGATGTGTCCAAGGTACATTCGGCGACAGGATATTCTTTTTCCAGTCTTTGTACAATTTCAGCCGCTTGTTTTTTAGTTTTCATACATTTTACCGACTTTCTATGATATAATAAAATTCTAACACAAATAAACCGCAATTAAAATACTTTTATATAATTTAACGAGGAATATCTATGAGTCAGCCTTTGCGGGCGTCAATGCGCCCCATCACATTGGACGATGTCTGCGGTCAAAAGCACCTGCTGTCAAAGGACAGCGTGTTCAGACAGCGGATTGAAGCCGGCGTGATACAAAATATGATTTTTTACGGCCCGTCCGGCGTAGGCAAGACAACGGTGGCGTCGATAATAGCCAAAATGACCGACCGCAAACTTTTCAAGCTCAACGGAACGCAGAGCTCGACGGCGGATATAAAAGACATAATATCACAGATAAACACCTTCGGCTGTGAAAACGGCATTTTGCTGTATTTGGACGAAATACAGTATCTCAATAAAAAGCAGCAGCAATCTCTGCTCGAGGTTTTAGAGGACGGCTCGGTGACGATGATTGCCTCCACTACCGAAAATCCGTACTTCGCCGTTTTCAACGCCATACTTTCACGAGCGACTGTTTTTGAATTCAAGCCTCTGTCGGCGGAGGATATCGCCGAGGGCATAGAAAAATCCCTCGACAGATACAACAGGGAAAACGGCACGAAGTACGCTCTGACGGAGACTGCGGTGAAAACACTGTCAATGGGATGCGGCGGCGATATGAGAAAATCCTTTAACGCACTTGAACTTCTCATTGCGGCGGCGTCTTATTCCGGCGACAATGTCATAACCGATACAATGGCAAAACAGGTGACGCAGCGCTCGGCAAACAGGTTTGACAACGGCGGCGACGAACACTACAATCTGCTTTCGGCGCTGCAAAAGTCGATAAGGGGCTCGGACGAAAACGCGGCTCTGCACTATTTGGCAAGGCTTTTGGAGGCCGACGGAATGTTGCCGGCTATCAGACGAATACTCGTCATAGCATGCGAGGATATCGGTCTGGCATATCCGCGGGCGATTTCTGCGGTCAAAGCCTGCTGCGACATCGCTTTACAGGTGGGTATGCCTGAGGCGAGAATACCTTTGGCTGACGCGGTTATTCTATTGGCGACTGCGCCTAAATCCAACAGCGGCGAAACTGCCATAGACAGAGCGGCGGCTGTTGTCAGAAACGGCGGTTTCCGCGATATGCCGCCTTATCTGAAAGACGCGCACAATCCGGCGCAGTCGGGTCTTGCCGACGGCGAAAAATACAAATACCCTCATTCTTATCCGAATCATTGGGTGAAACAGCAGTATCTGCCGGATGAAATCAAAGACGATGTCTACTACGAATTCGGCGAAAACCGCACCGAGCAGGCGGCAAAGACCTATTGGGACAACATAAAGAAAAGGTGAAATATGAACAGGAACGATTTATTGAATTTCGGCAAATCCAACGGTTTTACTCAAATCAGCCCGGGCGGTATTGCAGGAATCTGGGACGACTATGTGACGCTCATCACGACAAACGGCAACGGCGTGGGCGTGACATTTTCCGCCACGGTTACGGCGTCGGACAAAAAGGCGTTGGTCAATCTGAATAAACTCATTAAGGGCTACGGCTTGACCGTGTCCGGCTGGAACGATAAAAGAGTATTCTTTTCTCTGTCCGCCGACGCTCTGAAAACAAGGAAGCTCTCGGAATACCTCGATATTCTTGTAAGATGCCTTAGAGATGTCAGAGCATATCCGCAGCTCGTCTGTTCGGTTTGCGGCGAAAACGGCTGTGATGTGATGGCAATTCACGGCGGCGAATACGCCAGAGCCCACAAAAACTGTATTGAAAATGAGGCAAAGCGGCTGGAAATTTCATACGCCCAAGAAAAAGAAAACAGCAAGGGCGGTCATTTACAGGGTTTGCCGGGCGCGATTTTGGGCGCGTTCATCGGCGCATTTATAAATATGTTTATCACCGCATTCACCGGCAAAATATACTCGGTCGCTTTTCTGTTTGTGCCGGTTATGGCATATTTGACTTATAGAAAACAGCACGGAATTACCGACGGCAAGGGCCTGGCGATATGCGGCGCAGTCTGCGTATATATGGCCTATATGACAGTCTGTTTTAATTCCGCATTTACAATGTGGATGGCGGACGCGATGGGCTTTTTGGACGCCTTTAACGGAATGTTGACATATCTGTTTACACCGGGCGGCTTTGTTGAACTCACATCAAAATCTCTTATTTACTTTGCCGTTACGGTCTGTGCGCTGTTTTTTACTCACAAGCTGAAACGGCCTAAAAAAACACCTAAAATAAAGCCGGAAGACATCTTAAAAACAATGGTAAAACTCTAAAAACAAATCCTCCGCCGATGCGGAGGATTTTCTGTGTTATTCGATATTGTCGGCGTGCGGTTTTTCTTCGTCTTCGTCGTAAGAGGCCGACAAAGGGCCGAATTCCTCCTCGTCATAGAGATAGGCGGCCTTTTTGTCCACGATCTTTTCGCCTCGGGCGATTTTTTTCTGTCTTTTTTCTTCTTCGGCTATTTTTTCAATTTCGATTTTGCGTGCCCGGCGCCGCTCTTTTTCTTCGCGTTTCTTTATCTGTTCTTCCTCAGCTTTTGACATCTCAATAACAGGCATATCCTTGTATTTGCCCGACCGAGGCATAAAACCCTTGATGAACATACAGTCCATTTCTTCTTCGAGGGATTTTGCGGTCTCGCTGTCGGTGATCGTAAATGTGCCGTGGGAAGCGCCGAATGCATAGCAGAATTTGACCAAAAAGCTCAGCGGTTTGTTGCGGTACACTATCATCTGCGGGCGGGATGCCGACAGCCTCAGCAAATTGCCGTTGAGAAAAGCGTCGGTTTTGCTCAAACCGATAAAGTCTGCGGCAGGTGCGGAAATCAAAATTCTGAAAATTGACTTTTCTGTGTGCTTAAACCAAGCTATTGTGCCGGAATGTAAACTTGCCACGGCACAGTTGCCGAAAGGATAGCTCAAAATCAAATCCGCCACAAGTCTGCAGTTTTTATCGTTGTCCTTTGTAGGCTTGATTTCTACGATAATAGGCACTCTGCCGTTTACGATTGACAAAAGCTCCGACAGCTTCATAAAGCCTTTTTCCGAAAGAACATCCGAATTTATATCGGTAATATCTGTGCCGTCTACGGATAGCTTTTCCGCTAAGAAAATCTTCATATCCTCCGAATGATAGGCGGATACCTTGATGCCGACGCCGTTTTCGGCGCATTTCTCAAAAGCTTCTTTTGAGTTAGGCACATCGTTTTCGTCGGTCACGCCGTTTTCCGCATAGTAGTAGCCGTAAAAAAGCTCCCTCTGCGCTCTGCGCGCTCCTCCCGGTGTAAATGTAAAGAAAATCAAAATAACCAAAACGATAACTATTGCTAAAACATATACCATTTTTATATCTCCGTATGCTTTGTATTACTACAATTTTAATAAATTTGTCCGGTATAGTCAAGTTAATTTGAATTGTCATGCGAACAAGTCAAAAGTTTTGCAATTTTCACAAAACTATAACCAATGCTATTTATAATGAAGATAATAATAGAAATAATATGCCTATATATGATATAATATAGAAAAGCGAGGATATGTTTATGAAAATATTAGTGGTTGACGACGAGCAGAGAATAAGAGATCTCATCAGTCAGTATATGACAATCGAGGGATATGATGTCGAAACGGCGCAAGACGGTATTGACGCACTTTCAAAAATAA
The DNA here is from genome assembly GCA_029007985.1 of Oscillospiraceae bacterium. Taxonomy (GTDB): domain Bacteria; phylum Bacillota; class Clostridia; order Oscillospirales; family Ruminococcaceae; genus RGIG3102. The sequence continues at coordinate 14,412 of JAQXIW010000017.1, forward strand.
GCAAAGGCGATATCGACCTTTGTATTCTCGATATTATGATGCCGTTTATGGACGGCTACACCTGTCTTAAAGAGATGAGAAACAGAGGCTTCCGCACACCTGTCATCATTCTTTCCGCAAAGGGCGAAGAATACGATAAAATACAGGGATTTGAGGCCGGCTCGGACGACTATGTGGTAAAGCCGTTTTCGCCGAAAGAGCTTGTCGCCCGTGTAAAGGCCGTTATTGCGAGAGCAAACCCGGTACAGAGCGAAAGCAACGAAAGATACATTTTCGGCGGTCTTGTCATAGATGTGCCGTCCCACTCGATACGAATTGACGGCGAGCTGATAAATGTCACCCCGAAAGAATTCGATTTGCTTGTATGCCTTGTACAGAATAAAGGCGTGGCTCTTTCAAGAGAGAGAATACTTTTGAAAGTTTGGAATTACGACTATTTCGGCGAGGACAGAACGGTCGACACTCACATCAAAATGCTCAGAGGCCATCTGAAAGATTACAGAGACTGCATTGTCACCGTATGGGGCGTCGGCTATAAGTTTGAACCTAAGGATTGATTTTAATGAAAACAAGCATACGCAATAAGCTGACCGCAATGATACTTGCGGTCTGTCTGTCTATACTTGCGATAGTATGGGTAATAACATCGCTGTTTTTCAAGCCGATGTATTACAGAATGACTCAAAATCAGCTGACAAAGCTGATTTCATCGACGGCTAAAATAATAAGCGACAACAACGGCGAATTGACCGACGATGTGACGGAAAAGATAAAAACCCTCGCCGCAAACGGCTATTGCATCGAAATTGCCGACGAATTCGGCAACGGTATAGCGCTTTTTGAGGGCATAGGCGACGGATGCAGTCTGCATGTCCCGGACGAGTCTATGTCGTATATTTACGGCGTGCACCGCAGAATGAATAACGAAACCGCCGTAGATATAAGAGAGCAGACGAGAAAATCCGGCTCCTATGTGGGCACGCTCAACGACGCTTACGGCAACAGACAGCCTGTACGGGGCAAATATTGGAACAACAGATACACCATTGTGGCGTCCACATCTCTGGCGTCTACAGATTCCATCATTTCCATTGTCACGGCACAGCTTAAAACGGCGACAATTTTTACGATTTTAATTGCGCTCATCATTTCCGCAATAATGTCTCATTGGTTTGTCAGCCCGATTATGACGCTGTCAAAGGCGACAAAAGAGGTCGCAAAGGGAAAATACGATATTGAAATATCCTTTCCGGAGGACCCAACCGATGAATTCGGCCAGCTTGCCGCCGACTTCAACTCAATGGTCAAAGAGATCAAAACCACACAGGATATGCAAAAAGAGCTTGTCTCCGGCATAACCCACGATTTGCGCACGCCTTTGACGATAATTAAAGGCTATGCGGAATCCATAAGAGACATAACCGGCGACAACAGGGAAATACGCGAGTCACAGCTCAACACCATTATCGACGAGACGGACAGGCTGACAAAGATGGTCAACAGCGTCCTTGAATATACCAAGCTGTCACAGGGCGCATACAAATTGAATTTTGTACAGTACAACATAGCGGATATGTGCCTCGACATAGTCGATATTTACAAGAATAAGGCAGAAAAAGAGGGCAAGACCATAAGATACGAGGGCGTTGATGAAGCTTATGTGACGGCGGACGCCTCTCTCATCGAAAGAGTGCTGCACAATTTCGTGTCAAATGCCCTTGTACACACGCCGCAGGGAACAGAAGTCGTGGTCGGTGTAAATATTTTGCCTAACGGCAAGGTCAAAGTCAGCGTGACCGATTCCGGCGAAGGCATAAGCGAAGAAGACCAAAAGCATATTTTTGACAGATACTACCGTTCGAGAAAAGACTTGGGTAAACAAGGTACCGGTCTCGGTCTCGCCGTTGTCAAAACCGTTATGGAAAATCACCACTTTGAATACGGCGTCACATCCCAAGAGGGCAAAGGCAGTGAATTTTGGTTTATTATGTGACTTAGGTCACAATAGTATTGCAAATAACCTACTGTTTTGATATACTATTGATATAACAAGAATAAAAGGAGAATCACTATGGTTGTCACAAGAGAAACAAACCTCGGCGCTATTCTTGACGAAGACCCGACAACTGCAATCTATTTTATGCAGATCGGTATGCACTGTCTGGGATGTCCTGCGTCAAGGGGCGAAAATATAGAGCAGGCATGTATGGTACACGGCGTTGACCCGGATGACTTGATTGAGATGCTCAACGCTCACTTTGCCGAGTAATATGAAAAACACAAATATAGGCAGTCGTTTACTTATGGCTGCCTCTTTTGTTCAAGACGGCAAGACGGTGTGCGATGTAGGCTGTGACCACGGCAAGCTGTCGCTGTACCTGATAAAAGAAGGCAAAGCCCGCCGCATTATCGCCACCGACATAAACGCAAAGCCTTTGCAGAAAGCGGTAGACTTGTTTTCACGGCAGGGCTTGTCGGACAAAGCCCGGTTTTACTTGACGGACGGCCTTGACGGAATAGACAATTCCGACGGCGAAATAAGCCACATTGTCATCGCCGGTCTCGGCGGCACCACGATGAAATTCATTTTAGATAATGCGCCGTGGGTTAAGAGCCCTGATATTAAGCTTGTTCTGCTGCCGGCTCAAAGCGGCTACACCGTGAGAGAATGGCTGTATTCCAACGGGTTTGAAATCGAAAAAGAAACAACGGTCGAGGAAAAGGGCAAATACTATTCCTGTATGTGCGCCGTCTACACGGGTAAAAACACAGCGTCAGATGTTTTTGATATATACCTCGGCAAGAGCGGTGAAAACACAGGCGACAGCGCAAAGGGCTATTTTGAGCTGATTATGACAAGGCTTAAAAAAGAGCAAAAAGGCTTTTTGATTGAAACCGGCGCCGAGAACCCGGAATATTCAAAGGCGATAAATAAATTGCAAACTCTCATCGACGGCATAAAATAATATTTGCAGAGCAGCAATGCTCTGCATTTATTGATTAAAACACAATTATCTTATATAATATAGTACTATATATTGTGATTAGAAAATAAATGATATTACGGAGACAAAAATGGCACTTGACGCTTTGACAATGTCTCTGCTGGCGGCAGAGCTTGACGAAAGACTGCAAAACAGCAGAATAGATAAAATACATCAGCCTTCAAAAGACGAGATAGTTTTCCACATGCGTACAAAAGGCGGCAATCTCAAACTATTGCTTTCCGCCAGAAGCGGCTCACGGAGAATTTGCGTAACAAACGAAGAATTTGAAAACCCGCGGACGCCGCCGTCCTTTTGTATGCTGCTTAGAAAATATCTCTCCGGCGCAAAGTTCGTCGGTGCACATGGCATAGCCGGCGAGAGAATCATAATGCTCTCCTTTACCGCAACCAGCGAAATGGGAGATACGGTAAGCATAGATGTTGCGGCGGAGCTGATGGGCAGATATTCCAATCTTGTAATAATAAACGGTGACGGTAAAATAATCGACGCCATGAAAAGAGTAGACGCGGACGCTTCCAGCGTGCGCCAGCTTTTGCCGGGCTTGACTTATAAATTGCCGCCGAACAGAGACAACCCGAGACTTGTCGGGCGGCTCGGCGAGGTTTTGGAAAAGGTGTTTGAATTTCCGGCGCTCGTCGACAAGGCTTTTATGAAGTGTACACAGGGCATAGGCCCGGTTATTGCCAGAGAGATTGCCTACAATTCGGGCACTTCCGATATTATGGCAAACAATCTCACACGGGCGGAGAGAGCCGCTGTGCAAAGACGGGCGCAAAGAGTAGTCGAATACTATGAAAACCCTATGTGGACGGTTATTTATAACGAACAAAATGCGCCGAGCGAATTTTCCTTTATGCCGCTGTGCCAATACGACGGCTTGGACAAAAAGACTTTTTCCTCGGTCAATGAGCTCTTGGTGGAATATTACGCCCGGAAAGACCGCACCGAGAGACTCAAACAAAAGGGCAGAGACCTGCATAAGCTGGTATCAAATCTTATAGACAGAACGCAGAGAAAACAGACGGCAAGGGCGGAAGAATTGCGGCGGTCGGTCGACAACGAAAAATACAGAATATACGGCGAATTGCTGACGGCAAATCTCTACGCTTTGCAAAAGGGTATGAAGAGCGTTGAGGTGCTCAACTACTACGACGGCAACACCGTTACAATTCCGCTCGATGTAAGGCTGACGGGCAACCAAAACGCCCAGAAGTATTACAAGGAATACAAAAGGCGACAGACTGCCGTCAAAATGATGACAAAGCTTTTGCGGGAGGGCGAAATAGAATTGGAATATCTCAATTCCGTTTCCTACAATATTTCCGCCGCAGAAAGCGAAAAAGAATTGACGGCTATCCGAGCGGAGCTGCACGATGCCGGTTATTTGAAATATTTTAAGGCAAAGGACAAAAAACAAAAGCCGCAGGATTTTATCAGATATATTTCCTCCGACGGATTTTTGATTCTTGTCGGCAGAAACAACTCTCAAAACGACAGGCTCACAATGAAAATTGCCAGGGGCAAGGATATGTGGTTTCACACAAAAAAGGCGCCTGGCAGCCATGTCGTCGTCATGAGCGAGGGCAAGGACATACCGCTGACCACACAGAATGAAGCCGCCATGCTTGCGGCTTACCATTCTAGCCTGAAGGGCGAGCGGAAGGTGGATGTCGACTACACTTTTGTAAAAAATATAAAAAAGACAAATGACCTAAAACCGGGTATGGTTATTTATCACACTTATGAAAGCGCCCCGGTTACCGTGGACGAAAAGGTTATATCCAAGCTTCGGAGGGTAAATTGATATGAACAAGACAGACAGAATATGCAAAAACATCTTTTATCGGATATTTACCCTGTGCTTTTCATGGCTTATGATAAATGTTTTGTTTTTCAATCCGTACTTTGATTACAAGCCGTACATTGTTTTGCCTATTGCGGCTGTTTGGCTTGCTCTCATGTTTTTGGCTTTCAAGACCGTAGAAAAACACCGGGACTTTATAGAGAGAAATACCGTAAAATTCCTTGTCTGCTTTTTTATCGTGCTGTGGATCACACAGTTTGTGACATATAACCTGTGCGGCGGCTATCCGACCAGAGATTTTGAAAGAGTTTTCACGGGTGCATATAACTACACAATCACGGGGGTTATTGAGGACCCGTACTTGGATTATTTCTACAAATATCCAAACAATATGCCTATTACAATTATTTTGCAGTTTATTTTCAGGCGGGCACATAAATTCGGAATAACAAACTTTTTTGCGGTAGGCGCACTGTTTAACCGGCGGTGTATAAGCGCTGCGTATCTGTTCACATTTTTAAGCGTAAGAAACGCTATGGGTACAAAATATGCCGCATTCGCCGTTATTCTTTTGTATTTTTGTCTACCTCTGCAAACTTACATATCCATTTTTTATACGGATACCACATCAATGCTCTTTCCGCCTTTGATAATTTATTTTTATCAGACAGTCGGAAAGCCGAAAGGCAAAATCCAAAATATTCTTTTTTGCATTGCCATGGGTCTGGCGGTCGGTTTGGGCATCAAAATAAAATATTCCGTGGCTATTGCTCTGATAGCGGTGATTATTCGGTGTGTTATAAAATTTGATTTCAAAAGACTTGCCGTCATTGCTGTCAGTTCCGCGATGGGGTTCGCTTTGGTAAGCGGAGTTTTCGACCGGTTTATGTACAGAAATATTTTGGACAAGGATAAAGCGTATGACATGAGCACTCCGTTTCTCGCATGGATTGCCATGGGTATGCAGGGTGACGGCACACACAGCGCCGATGACAATCATTTCATCTGGGCGCAGGAAACACACGAAGATAAAGTTGACGGCGCAAAATTCCTGCTGAAAGCCCGACTTGAATATATGGGACCTGTCGGATATATAAAATTTCTTAACGAAAAAGCAGTAAGAAGCTTCGGCAGCGGCAACTTGGACTATCCGAATACAGTATCGGATTCACCCATGAAGCAAAATTTTATGATAGATATTCTCAATTCTCGGGGCAAGTACAACGCCGTATTTGACAATATTATACAGGGCTATCATGTAACGGTGTTTTTAATGATTTGTATCGGCGGCGCAGTCGGGGTATCGGGAAAAGACCGCAGACTTTTTGCGCGGCAGCTGTCGTCATTCGGCATGTTCCTTTTCCTGCTTCTGTGGGAGGCCGGCACAAGATATTTGCTCAATTATTATCCTGTATTCATATCCGCGTCTCTCGCCGGATTTGCATTTGTCTTTGAAAAAATCCGGGCGGCAAAAAATCAAAAAAACTGAAATAATAAAAATGGGCTGCGGTTAGTCAATCGCAGCTTTTTTCATAAAACCGTTGACATTTTCCGGTCAATTTGATATTATAGACGAGGTTTTAATATTGCATATATGACGGCGATAATCACATTATCAATATCAACAAAAAATCAATATTAAAAGTCAAAAATATAGGTTATGTATACAAAATTTCAAAATAATGCAAAAATGCTTGCATTATTTATGCGTTTGTAGTATCATAATTAGGCGACTGCAAAGATTATGCGTTGAAGCGGGAGGTTGCCGTGAAAAACGGGTTTTTCCGCTGAGTATGTCCGATCTTTGAACCGGGCGAAACTGAATATAAAAATGCGAAGGGTGCATGAACTTAAAAGTTCCTCTGACCTAAACTTTGTGAAACGGGCCGCAAGGCTCAAATCCGATGTAACTGCATGGCGGTTAATCGGTTTTTGTTATGAGAAGATGCGAAACACCCGACAAGGTTTTTAATTCAGATAACCGCCGCTAAAAAATTAAAATCTTATAAGGAGGCGTTACAATGGCAGTCAAGGAAAAAATCAGAGTCAGATTGAAAAGTTATGACCATCAGTTGGTAGATGCTTCGGCAGAAAAAATCGTTGAAGCAGCAAAGAGAACAGGTGCAAGAGTTTCAGGCCCTATTCCGCTCCCGACAGAAAAGGAAATCACTACAATCCTCAGAGCCGTTCACAAGTACAAAGACTCAAGAGAACAGTTCGAGTACAGAACTCACAAGAGAGTTATCGACATCATCAAGCCTACAAACAAGACTGTAGATGCTCTCAAAAACCTGCAGCTCCCTGCAGGCGTTGAAATTGAAATCAAGCTCTAACCAATATAATAGTTACTCATTATATAGAGCGAACCTCTCAACCGCAAAGTTGGAGTCATGTTGGCTGCAAGGCCAACCAATAACCTAACAGGAGGCATTATAAAATGCAGAAAGCAATTATCGGTAAGAAAATCGGTATGACACAGCTTTTCGACGAAAACGGTATGGTAGTACCGGTAACAGTCGTCGAGGCAGGTCCTTGTGTTGTCGTACAGAAGAAGACAGTCGAGAGCGACGGCTATCAGGCTGTTCAGGTAGGTTTTGGCGAAGTTAAAGACAAGCACCTCACAAAACCTGAAAAAGGACATTTCGAAAAAGCAGGCGTTGCTCCTAAGAAAACACTCAGAGAATTCCGCCTCGACTCAATCGAAAACATCAATGTTGGCGACATCATCAAGGCCGACACATTCGCTGCAGGCGACAAAGTTGACGTATGCGGCACATCAAAAGGTAAAGGTTACGCCGGCACAATCAAGCGCTGGAACAACCACAGACTCAAGGAAACTCACGGCGTAGGCCCTGTTCACAGACACGCAGGCTCTAACGGCTCAACATCCACACCGTCAAGAGTTTTCAAGGGCAAAAAACTCCCTGGTCACCTCGGTGCAGAAAGAGTTACAGTTCAGAATCTTACAGTAGTTAAGATTGATGCAGAAAATAATCTCATCGCTGTTAAGGGTGCAATTCCTGGCGCAAAAGGCGGAATTGTTGTTCTTACAGACAGCGTGAAGGCTTAAAGGAGGAAAACAAAATGGCACAGTTTGATGTTTTTGACATTAATGGCGCAAAGGTTGACACAGTTGAGCTTTCCGATGCAGTATTCGGTATCACACCGAACGAGAGAGTTATGCACGCAGCAGTCGTAAACTTCCTCGCTAACCAGAGACAGGGCACACAGTCGACTCTCACAAGAGCCGAAGTTCGCGGCGGCGGTCGCAAACCGTGGAGACAGAAGGGTACAGGCCGCGCAAGACAGGGTTCTATCCGCGCTCCGCAGTGGACACACGGCGGCGTAGCACTCGGCCCAAAACCGCGTGACTACAGCTACTCGCTCAACAAGAAAGTAAAGAGACTTGCTATTTGCTCAGCACTTTCAGCTAAGGCACAGGCAGGCAAGCTCGTAGTAGTAAATGACTACGCTGTTACAGATTACTCAACAAAGGCAGTCGTAAAGATGCTCAAGAATCTTAACGTTGAAGGTAAGGCTCTTATGGTTCAGGCTGTTGTAAACGAGAAGGTTGTTAAGTCGGCAGGTAATATTCCTGGCGTACAAACAACATTGGCAACAACAATGAACGCATACGACACAATCAACGCAAAGACACTTGTAGTTGACCTCGCTGCCGCAAAGAAACTTGAGGAGGTATTCGCATAATGACATTCGCACAGGATATCATCATCAAGCCAATCATCACTGAAAACAGCATGAAGGGCATTGCTGAAAAGAAGTACACATTCCAGGTTGCCAAATCCGCCAACAAGATCGAAATCGCAAAAGCTGCGGAAGAGCTCTTCGGCGTAAAGGTAGCTAAGGTAAACACAATGAATGTTCGCGGCAGATATCGCCGTCAGGGCATGAAGGGCGGTTTCACAGCCGCAACAAAGAAAGCTATCATCACATTGACAGCTGATTCAAAGGGCATCGAGTTCTTCGAAGGTATGAACTGATAAGCCCCTCCGTCCTATAAATCATAGAGACGTTTTTAAGTATGGGAGGCGCAAAGGCGTTTCTCGCAAAAAGACTCATAAGGAGAGTGAACCTAAATGGCAATTCAAAAATTTAAGCCGACTACTCCGTCACGCCGCAACATGGCTCTGACAGATTACTCAGCTCTTTCAAAGGTTGCACCGGAAAGAAGTCTTCTGGAACCTATGAATAAAACAGCCGGCCGCAATAACACAGGCCGCATCACTGTTCGTCACCACGGCGGCGGCAACAGAACAAAATATCGTGTTATCGACTTCAAGAGAAACAAAACGGATGTTCCTGCTACAGTAAAGACACTCGAGTACGACCCGAACAGAACAGCTTTCATCGCACTTCTCCAGTACGAAGACGGCGAAAAGGCTTACATCGTCGCACCGGACGGTCTCAAGGTAGGAGATACGGTTATGGCAGGTGCTAACGCCGACATCAAGCCGGGCAACGCACTTCCGATCGCAAACATTCCGGTAGGTACAGTTATCCACAACATTGAACTCTACCCGGGCAAAGGCGCACAGCTCGTTCGTTCAGCAGGCAACTTTGCACAGCTTCTCGCTAAGGAAGGCAAATACGGCCTCGTAAGACTTCCTTCAGGCGAACAGAGATACATCCCGATGAACTGCATGGCAACAGTCGGCACAGTATCAAATGTTGACCACAACAACGTAAAAATCGGCAAAGCCGGTAAAAAGAGACACATGGGTTGGAGACCGACAGTTCGCGGTTCTGTTATGAACCCTAACGACCACCCGCACGGCGGTGGTGAGGGCAGAGCACCAATCGGCCGCTCAGGCCCGGTTACACCATGGGGCAAGCCTGCTCTTGGTTACAAGACAAGAGACAAGAAGAAGGCATCCGACAAGCTTATCGTCAGACGCCGCAACGGTTAATTAAAGGAGTTTTAATAATATGGGTAGAAGTGTTAAAAAAGGCCCTTTCGTACAGCCTGTTCTCCTCAAGAGAGTTATTGAAATGAACAAGACTGGCGAAAAAAGAGTTTTGAAGACTTGGAGCCGTTCATCTACAATTTTCCCACAGTTTGTAGGTCACACATTCGCTGTTCACGACGGCCGCAAGCACGTTCCGGTCTATGTAACAGAAGACATGGTAGGCCACAAGCTTGGTGAATTCGCACCAACAAGAACATTCCGCGGTCACGCAGGATCTAAATCAGGCAAGTAAGGAGATATAACTATGGAAGCTAGGGCATACGCAAGAAATGTCCGCATTGCGCCAAGAAAGGTACAGATCGTCATGGACCTTATCAGAAATAAGCCGATTGACGAAGCTATCGCCATTCTGCGCCACACAAACAAGGCTGCATGTGAACCGTTACTTAAACTGGTTAAATCAGCACAGGCAAATGCGGAACACAATTTTTCAATGGACAAAAACAATCTGTACGTTTCAGAATGTTTTGTAACACCTGGTCCGACTCTTAAAAGAGTAATGCCGAGAGCACAGGGTAGAGCATACAGAATTCTCAAGAGAACATCTCACATGACAGTAGTTCTCAAGGAAATCGAGGAATAAGGAGGAAGCTATGGGACAGAAAGTTAATCCACACGGTCTTCGTGTCGGCGTAATTAAGAACTGGGATTCTCGTTGGTTTGTCGAAAAACAGCAGTTTGGCGACACACTCGTAGAAGACTACAACATCAGAAAAGTTCTCAAAGCTCAGCTTTACACTGCAGGTGTTTCAAAAATTGAGATTGAGAGAGACTCAAAAGTATTAAGAATCAACATCTTCTGCGCAAAACCGGGTATGGTTATCGGCCGCCAGGGTGCAGAAATCGAAAAGCTCAAAGCTCAGATTGCAAAAATGGTCAAGAGACCGGCTGACGAAGTAATCGTCAACATCACAGAGGTTAAGGCTGCAGACGCAGACGCTCAGCTCGTCGCAGAAAACATTGCAGCACAGCTCGAAAAGAGAATTGCATTCAGAAGAGCTATGAAGCAGGCTATGTCAAGAGCCATGAGACTCGGCGTTAAGGGTATCAAGGCAAGCTGCTCGGGTCGTCTCGGCGGCGCAGACATCGCCAGAACAGAACAGTACCACGAAGGTACAATCCCGCTTCAGACACTTCGCGCCGATATCGACTACGGCTTTGCAGAAGCCGATACAACATTCGGTAAAGTAGGCGTAAAGGTTTGGATTTACAAGGGTGAAGTCCTCAAGGTATCTAAACCACGCAGAGAAGGAGGCAAAAAATAATGCTTTTACCAAAGAGAGTAAAGTACCGCAGAGTACACAGAGGTCGTATGACAGGTAAGGCACTTCGCGGTAACAAAGTTACATACGGTGAATTCGGCCTCCAGGCTCTTGAGCCGGCATGGATCACATCTAACCAGATCGAAGCAGCCCGTGTTGCCATGACTCGTTACATCAAGCGTGGCGGCCAGGTTTGGATCAAAATATTCCCTGATAAACCTGTTACAGAAAAGCCGGCAGGCACCAGAATGGGTTCAGGTAAAGGTTCACCTGAAAAGTGGGTAGCCGTTGTTAAACCGGGCAGAGTCCTGTTCGAAATCGGCGGCGTATCCGAAGAAGCAGCAAGAGAAGCTATGCGTTTGGCTATGCACAAGCTTCCTATCAAGTGCAAGTTTGTCAAAAAGGAAGAGGAGGCTGAATAATGAAAGCATCAGAACTTAAGAATATGTCAGCTGAACAGCTCACAGCAAAACTCAAGGAACTCAAAGCCGAACAGTTTAACCTCCGTTTCCAGCACGCTATCAATCAGCTGGAAAACCCAATGAGAATCAATGCAGTAAGAAAAGATATCGCAAGAGTTCTGACAGCTCTTTCCGCTATCGAGAAATAATGAAGGGGAGGTAATACAATGGAACGCAATTTGAGAAAAACAAGAATCGGTACAGTAGTATCCGACAAGATGGACAAGACAATCGTTGTCGCTATCGAAGACAGAGTAGCTCACCCTTTGTATAAGAAAATCGTTAAGAGAACAGTTAAGTTCAAAGCTCACGACGAGAAAAATGAATGTGGCGTAGGCGACCGTGTTGAAATCATGGAATGCCGCCCGCTTTCAAAGGACAAAAACTGGAGACTTGTTAGGGTAGTAGAAAAAGCTAAATAAGCTATTGAAAAGGAGGACTTGTACATGGTACAGATGCAGACCTATCTGAAGGTTGCAGACAACACAGGCGCCAAAGAGCTTATGTGTATCAGAGTTCTTGGCGGTACACGCAGAAGATATGCAAATATCGGCGATGTAGTTGTAGCTTCAGTTAAGAAAACAACACCGGGCGGCGTTGTTAAAAAAGGTGAAGTAGTTAAGGCTGTTATCGTTCGTTCAAAGAGCGGTCTCCGTCGTGAAGACGGTTCATACATCCGTTTCGACGAAAACGCAGCAGTTATTATTAGAGATGATAAAAATCCGAGAGGCACACGTATTTTTGGACCTGTTGCTCGTGAACTTCGCGACAAGGGCTATCTGAAAATCTTGAGCCTTGCACCGGAATCACTGTAAGGAGAATTATAATGACAAAAGTTCATGTAAAAACTGGTGATACCGTTAAGATTATTAGCGGTAAGGACCGCGGTGAAACAGGCAAGGTTCTCGCTGTAAGCCCGTCAGAAGGCAAGGTAATTGTCGAAGGCTTCAACATGGCTAAAAAGCACATCAAGCCGAGAAGACAGGGCGAGAGCGGCGGTATCGTAGATGCCGAGAGAGCTATCTACGCATGCAAAGTTATGCCGGTGTGTCCAAAATGCGGCAAGGCTACAAGAGTCGGCCACAAAATCGAAAACGGCAAAAAAGTTCGCGTTTGCAAGCACTGTGGTGCTGAGCTGTAAGAAAGGAGAAACTAAACTATGTCAAATCTTAATGAATTATACACAAAAGAAGTTGCTCCTGCTCTTATGAAGCAGTTCAACTACAAGAGCACAATGCAGATTCCGAAACTTGAAAAAGTAGTTGTAAATGTCGGTTGCTCAGAGGCAAAAGATAACTCAAAGGTTATCGACGCAGTAGTAGGCGACATCAAGAAAATCACAGGTCAGCAGCCAATCGTCTGCAAAGCAAAGAAATCGGTTGCTAACTTCAAGCTCCGTGAAGGCCAGCCAATCGGCGTTAAGGTAACTCTCCGCGGCGAAAGAATGTACGAATTTGTCGAAAGACTTTTCTATGTTGCTCTTCCGCGTGTAAGAGACTTCCACGGCATTAACGGCAACTCATTTGACGGCCGCGGCAACTACTCATTCGGTATCAGAGAACAGCTTATCTTCCCTGAAATCGAATACGACAAAATCGATGCCATTCGCGGTATGGATATCTCATTCGTAACAACGGCAGAAACAGATGAAGAAGCCAAAGCACTTCTCAAAGCTCTTGGCGCTCCATTCGCTAACTAAGGGGGATAACATACATGGCAAAGACATCAATGAAAATCAAACAGCAGCGTGAGCCGAAATACTCAACAAGAGCTTACAACAGATGCAAAATCTGCGGCAGACCACATGCTTATCTGAGAAAATACGGTATCTGCCGTATCTGCTTCAGAGAACTCGCTTACAAAGGTGAGATTCCGGGCGTTAAGAAAGCAAGCTGGTAAAAAACTTTTAACTTAATAAGGAGGCAAGATTATGAATATCACTGATCCAATCGCTGACTTGCTCACAAGAATCAGAAATGCTTCACAGGCAAGACACGAAACAGTAGACGTACCTGCATCCAACATGAAAAAAGCTATTTGCCAGATTCTTGTTGATGAAGGTTATATCAAAGGCTACACAGTAACCGAAGATAACAAACAGGGTGTAATCACAATTACACTTAAATACACAGAAACAGGCGCATGCGCCATCACAGGCCTGCGCAGAATTTCTAAGCCGGGTCTTCGTATCTACACAAGCTGCGAAGATATGCCAAAGGTTTTGAAGGGTATCGGTATCGCTATCGTTTCAACATCTAAAGGCGTTATGACAGACAAGGCAGCTCGCAAAGAGAATGTGGGCGGCGAAGTACTCGCATATATTTGGTAAGGGGGTTAATAGTTATGTCGAGAATAGGAAGAAAACACATTGCTATTCCAGCAGGTGTTACTGTTACAGTAAACGGCAGTAATGTTACAGTTGCTGGCCCTAAAGGAACACTTAATTCCACATTCCACCCAAACATGAAAATCGAAGTTGAGGGTGCAGAGGTAGTTGTTTCACGTCCAAATGATTCAAACCAGAATAAATCTTTGCACGGTCTTACAAGAACACTTATCAACAACATGGTAATTGGTGTATCTGAAGGCTTTACAAAAGAGCTCGAAGTACAGGGTGTAGGTTACAGAGTTGCAAAACAGGGCACAAACCTTGTTATGAACCTTGGTTTCTCACACCAGGTAATTGTTCCTGAAGTTGAAAATATCAAAATCGAATGTCCGGATCCTAACCACATCAAGATTATTGGTATCGACAAGCAGAAAGTCGGTCAGTTCGCTGCCGAAGTCCGCGAGAAGAGACCACCGGAGCCATATAAGGGCAAGGGTATTCGCTATGTCGGCGAATATGTAATCCGCAAGGAAGGCAAGACAGGTAAAGGTAAATAATAAAGGAGTGAGCTAATTATGGTAAAGAAACCAAACAGTAACCGGGCAAGACTCAGAAGACATGCTCGCGTTCGCAGAAAAATCAGTGGCACAGCAGAGCGTCCACGTCTTAACGTTTTCCGCTCCTCAAAGCACATTTATGCTCAGATTATTGACGATGTAGCCGGCACAACACTTTGCGCCGCATCTTCAATGGATAAGGGCTTCGAAATTTACGGCGGCAACATCGAGGCTGCAACAGAAGTAGGCAAGAACATTGCCAAAGCAGCTATCGAAAAAGGTATTACAGAAGTAGTATTTGACCGCGGCGGCTATCTCTATCATGGCCGTGTGAAGGCATTGGCAGAAGGCGCTCGCGAGGGCGGCCTCAAGCTGTAAGGAGGGATACAATGGAAAGAATTGACGCAAGCACACTTGACCTTCAGGAGAAGGTTGTATCAATTAACCGTGTATCAAAGACCGTTAAGGGCGGCCGTATTGCAAAGTTCTCAGCACTTATCGTTGTTGGCGACGGCAATGGTGTCGTAGGTTATGGTATAGGTAAAGCAGCTGAAGTACCGGAAGCTATCCGCAAAGGTACAGAAGATGCAAGAAAGCACCTTGTCAGAATTTCGACAAAGGGCACAACAATCCCACACGAGGTTGTTGGCGAATCAGGCGCAGCAAGAGTTCTTCTCAGACCTGCAGCACCTGGTACCGGTGTTATCGCCGGCGGCGCGGTACGTGCCGTTATCGAAGTATCCGGCATTAAAGATATCAGAACAAAATCACTTCGTTCAAGAAATCCGGGCAACGTTGTTGCCGCAACAATCGCAGGCCTTGCTTCTGTAAGAACTGTTGCCGAAGTTGCAAAAATCCGCGGTCTTGACGAAAAAGATATACTGGGCTAAGGAGGACTTGTAAATGGAAACAATCACAATTACACTCGTAAAGAGCCTTGCAGGTCGCCTTCAGAACCAGAAGGATTGTGCAGCAGCTCTCGGACTTAAGAAGGTTGGCGATGTAACAGTCCAGCCAAAGAATGCTGCAACAATGGGTAAAATCGCTAAGATTTCTCACCTCGTTGTAGTTAAGTAATTAAAGGGAGGTGCACAAACATGATGCTTCATGAATTGAGACCGGCAGAAGGCTCAAGCAAAGCTGCTAAGAGAAAAGGTCGTGGTCACGGCAGCGGTAACGGCAAAACAGCAGGTTACGGCCACAAAGGTCAGAAGGCTCGTTCTGGCGCTAAGAAGGCAGGCTTCGAAGGTGGTCAGCTTCCACTTCAGAGAAGACTTCCTAAGGTAGGTTTTACAAACTACCCATTCAGAAAGATTTTCGCTACAATTAAAGTCAGCGACCTCGAAGCAAGATTTGAAGCAGGCGCTGTTGTTGACGAAGCAGCAGTAATCGCAGCAGGTCTTGTCAAAAAGACAAATGACGGTATCAAAGTCCTTGGCAACGGTGAAATCACAAAGCCAATGACAGTGCAGCTTACAGCTTTTTCTGCATCAGCTAAGGAAAAGATTGAAAAAGCAGGCGGAAAGGCTGAAGAGGTATAAGTAGAGTGTTACAGACATTTAAGAATGCATGGAAAATTGAAGACCTTCGTAAGAAGATTATCTTCACAGCGATAGTTCTTGTGATTTATCGCTTGGGTGCGGCAATCGCCGTCCCGTTTATCCAACCGGAAGCTCTCAAGGCTATGATTTCGGCCGATAACGGCAATATGCTCGGCTATCTCAACCTTGTATCCGGCGGTGCATTTGCCAATGCCACTCTCTTTGCTCTTGGTGTAATTCCTTACATCAACTCATCCATCATCATCACTCTTTTGACAGTTGCCATTCCTTATCTGGAAAACCTGTCAAAAGAAGGTGAAGAGGGTAGAAGAAAAATCGCAAGAATCACAAGATATGTCGCCGTAGGCATCGCCTTTATAATTTCCATAGGTTACTATTTCACCCTCAGAAATTACGGAACGCTTATGTACACAAAAGGTCTTGAAGGTTTCTTTGCGGCTGTAGTAATTATCGTTACATTTGTTGCAGGTTCACTTTTACTCATGTGGATGGGCGAACAGATAGACAAAAAAGGCATCGGCAACGGTGTTTCTCTGATTATCTTCACCGGTATTGTTTCAAGATTCCCGCAATCAGTTTCAACATTCGTCGATATGGTTAAGCGCGGCATCGACGGGGAGGTTATCAACTTCGTTCTTGTCCCTGTATTCGTTATTTTTGCCGTTGCAGTAGTTGCTTTTGCCGTTGTTCTCAATAACGCCGAAAGAAGAATTCCTGTTCAGTACGCAAAAAGAGTTGTCGGCAGAAAAATGATGGGCGGCCAGAGCACATATCTTCCTATCAAGGTAAATATGTCCGGCGTTATGCCAATCATCTTCGCTTCCGCTTTGGTATCCATTCCGGGTACAATCAGAGCGTTCTTCAACGTAACAAGTGAAGTATGGGTCAAGATTCTCAATGTATTCAACTATAACGGTTTTGTATATGCCGTTGTTTACGCAGTTCTCATCGTAGTTTTCAACTACTTCTACGTAACAATGCAGTACAACCCGGTTGAAATCGCAAATAACCTGCGCACAAACAACGGCGTCATCCCTGGCTTCAGACCGGGTAAACAGACACAGGACTTTATCGCAAAGGTTATTTCAAAACTCACATTTATCGGTGCTCTCTTCCTCGTAGTTGTCGCCATCCTGCCGATTATCACAGGTAACCTGACAGGCAAGGCAATTCAGCTCGGCGGTACATCAATACTCATCGTAGTAGGTGTTGCCCTTGAGACAGCCCAGGTACTTGAGAGCCAGATGGTTATGCGCCATCACAAGGGCTTCCTTGAATAATCCGATATAAAATAAATTGGAGAACAATAATTATGAACATTATATTATTAGGTGCTCCGGGTGCCGGCAAAGGCACACAGGCAGAAATCATTTGCAATAAGCTGAACATCCCGGCTATTTCAACAGGCAACATTCTCCGTCAGGCTGTCAAGGACGGCACGGAAATGGGCATAAAGGCAAAAGCTTTTATGGACGCAGGTCAGCTCGTACCGGACGAGGTTATCTTCGGTATCTTGGATGACAGACTTAAAATGGATGACTGCAAAAACGGCTTTGTACTTGACGGTGTTCCAAGAACAATCCCTCAGGCAGAAGCTATTGACAACATGGGTGTCAAAATTGATATGGCACTTGATATCGAGGTCAGAGATGAGCTCATCGTCGAGCGCGTAAGCGGCAGACGAGTTTGCTCATGCGGCGCCACATATCATGTGAAATATAACCCGAGTGCCGTTGAAGGCATTTGCGACAAGTGCGGCAAACCGCTTATGATCCGCAAGGACGACGAGCCGGCTACCGTTCTTGACAGACTTGCCACATACCACAAACAGACCGAGCCTCTGAAAGATTATTACAGGACAAAGGGCGTTTTAGTTGAGGTTTGCGGCGAAAACAGCGTAGAAGACACAACGGAACTCGTACTCAAGGCAATAGGTAAATAACTGTGATTATAATTAAAAACGCCGACGAAATAAAAAGTTTAAAAAATGCTTGCATAATTTCTGCAGGTGTGTTAAACTATGTCGGTGAGCAAATTTGCGCAGGTATGACTACCTACGAACTTGACAAAATTATACACGATTATATTATCGCTCACGGGGCTAAGCCGGGATTCCTCGGAATGTACGGCTTCCCCGGAAGCGCTTGTATATCCGTAAACGATGAGGTTATACACGGCATTCCGTCAAAAAAGGTAATCATCAGGAGCGGTGATATAGTAAGTGTAGACACGGGCGCATTTATAGGCGGTTTCCACGGTGATAATGCTTTCACTTATCAGGTGGGAAAGGTCAGCCCCGTTGCTGAAAAACTGTGCCGAGTCACAAATGAATGTCTTGCTTTGGGCATTGCGGCTGCTCGCCCGGGCAACAGAATCGGTGACATCGGATATGCGGTTCAAAAGCATGCGGAAGAAAACGGCTTCTCCGTAGTCAGAGAATATGTCGGTCATGGTATCGGCAGAGATCTGCACGAAGACCCTGAGGTGCCGAATTTCGGCAGGGCCGGCAGGGGCGTGAGACTTGTGCCGGGTATGACTATAGCTATAGAGCCTATGATTACTGAGGGCTCTTGCGAAGTCAAAGTAATGTCAAACGAATGGACGGTTAAAACCGTAGACGGCGGATTGGCTGCTCATTTTGAGCGTACAATAGCAATCGGCGCAAACGGTCCGGAAATTCTGACAAATTGGGATTTATAATCTCGGTTTGACAGTGACATTAAGTGACTGTTATTTCTGTATGGTCAGGCTGTCGGGAGTGAATAATGCTTAACAAACTTTTGTATGGGTTTGTCCCCAAAGGGATAACTATGCATACAAAAGTATTAAGTGTGTTTTGATTACCCCTCACACTTTACAGCGGACTGAAATGCAAATAAGTATTTCAATCGGCTAAAGACAGCCGAGAAACAAAGATAGGAGTAATAATAATGGCTAAAGATGATGTAATCGAAGTCGAAGGAACAGTTGTCGAGGCTATGCCAAACGCAATGTTCCAAGTTGAACTCGCAAACGGTCACCGTTTGCTCGCTCACATTTCAGGCAAACTCAGAATGAACTACATTCGTATTTTGCCGGGCGATAAGGTAACAGTTGAAATGTCACCTTACGACTTAACAAAGGGGCGCATTACTTGGCGTTCCAAATAATCACACACACAGCATTTTAGGAGGTTACGAATTATGAAGGTAAAGCCATCCGTTAAACCAATGTGCGAAAAATGCAAGGTTATCAAGAGACACGGTAAAGTTATGGTAATCTGCACAAATCCAAAACACAAACAGCGTCAGGGTTAATGACAGTATAATTAACAGGAGGTAAGATATATGGCTCGTATATCAGGTATTGACTTACCAAGAGAAAAGCGCGTTGAAATCGGCCTTACATACATTTACGGTATCGGTCTTTCAACATCACAGAAGCTTCTCGCAGCTGCCGGCGTAAATCCGGACACAAGAGTAAAAGACCTTACAGATGAAGAAGTACAGGCAATCAGAGATCAGATAGAAGCACAGCAGGTCGTAGTAGAAGGCGATCTCAGAAGACAGACAGCTCTTGACATCAAGAGACTCACAGAGATCGGCTGCTACAGAGGCGTCAGACACCGCAAAGGTCTCCCGGTTCGCGGTCAGAGAACAAAGACAAACGCAAGAACACGCAAGGGCGCCAAAAAGACTGTTGCTAACAAAAAGAAGTAATTAAGGAGGCTAAAAAATGGCAGTTAAAAAGACAACAACTCGCAAGAGAATTCAGCGTAAAAATATTGAACGCGGTGCTGCTCATATTCAGTCTACTTTTAACAACACAATTGTTACAATTACAGACGTTCAGGGCAACGCAATTTCATGGTGCAGCGCAGGCGGCCTCGGTTTCAGAGGTTCAAGACAGGCTACACCTTATGCAGCACAGATGGTTGCAGAGACAGCTGCAAAGGCAGCTATGGAACACGGCCTCAAAACAGTTGAGGTTTTCGTAAAGGGTCCGGGTCAGGGCAGAGAATCCGCTATCAGAGCTCTTCAGGCAGCAGGCCTTGAAGTAACAATGATTAAAGATGTTACACCTATCCCGCACAATGGTTGTCGTCCACCTAAGAGAAGACGCGTTTAATACAAATAGGAGGAACTAATATGGCAAAGAATATGCAGCCAATCGCAAGACGTTGCAAGGCCTTGGGTATCTCACCGGCAGTTATGGGCTATGACAAAAAGACAACAACTCGTAACCCTGGCAACGGCATGCGCAAAAAGCAGTCTGAATATGCTCTTCAGCTCAAAGAAAAGCAGAAGCTTAAATTTATATACGGCGTTCTTGAAAAGCAGTTTGCCGGCTATTTCGCAATGGCAGAACGCAGAGAAGGTATGGCAGGTGAAAACCTCCTCACAATTCTCGAATCCCGTCTTGACAACGTTGTATTCCGTCTCGGCTTTGCATCTACACGCCGTGACGCAAGACAGCTTGTCAACCATGCTCACTTCACAGTAAACGGCAGAAAAGTTGACATTCCGTCATATCAGGTTAAGGCCGGCGACGTTATCGCAGTACGCGAGCGCTCAAAGTCTTCTCCGAAATTTGCTCAGTATGCAGCAGCAGACGCTCCGCTGGTAATCGTACCGGCTTGGCTCAGCCGCGACGCAGCTGAACTCAAAGGCACTGTGCTCCGCGCACCGGAACGCAGCGATATTGAATTCGAGGTTTCAGAACATCTTATCGTCGAGCTTTATTCTAAATAATCCATCTAAGCAAATTAGCAGTTATAAAACTATTTTTAAGCTTATAATCGGAGGATTAACGAATGATAGAAATCGAAAAACCAAGAATCAAAACACGGGTTTTATCAGACGACGGCAGATACGGTAAATTTGTTGTTGAACCTCTTGAAAGAGGCTTCGGCATCACACTCGGCAACTCGCTCAGAAGAATTCTTCTTTCATCTCTTCCGGGCGTAGCCGTAACAAGCGTGAAAATCGACGGCGTTCTCCACGAGTTCACAACAATTCCGGGCGTCAAGGAAGATGTCACAGACATCATCCTCAATGTCAAGGGCATCACGGCAAAGCTTTACTGCGATGAAGTAAAGACTGTGCGTATCAACGCTGTGGGTCCATGCGAAGTAACGGCAGGCTCAATTGAGGCAGACAGTGACATCGAGATTCTTAATCCTGATTGGCACATCGCCACATTGAGCGAAGGTGCTAAACTTGTAATGGAACTCACATTCGATAAGGGACGTGGTTATGTTCCGGGCGATAAGAATAAGAAAACACAGGAATACACAACACTGGGAATTCTTCCTACAGACAGCATTTATACTCCTGTCGTAAAGGCTAACTACTCGGTTGAAAATACGCGTGTAGGTCAGATAACAGACTATGACAAACTCACACTTGAGGTTTGGACAAACGGCGTTATCACAGCCAACGAAGCCATGAGTATAGGCGCAAGAATCCTCATCGACCATCTTGAACTCTTTGTCGGTCTCGCCGACGACGTTTCAAGACCGGTGATGGTTGAAACAGGCAAGGATGAAACAACAAATAAGGGTCTCGGAGAAATAACAATTGAAGACTTAGACCTTTCGGTCCGTTCCTTCAACTGTCTCAAGAGAGCCGGCATCCACACTGTTGGAGACCTTGTAGGTAAATCCGAGAGCGAAATGATGAAAGTCAGAAATCTCGGCAGAAAGAGCTTTGAAGAAGTCATGCAGAAAATGGCTGCTTTGGGCTTAAAATTCCCAAAAGATGAAGAATAAAAGGAGTAACTCACATGCCAGGTACAAGAAAACTCGGTAGAACAAGTGAACACCGCAGAGCTATGATGAGAGCAATGGTTACATACCTTCTTGAAAACGGCAAAATCGAAACAACTGTTTCAAGAGCCAAAGAAGTAAGAATTGCTGCTGAAAAAATCATCACTCTCGGCAAAAATGATACACTGCATGCAAAGAGACAGGTATACGGCTACGTAACAAAAGAAGATGTAGCAAGAAAAGTCTTTGATGAAATTTCACCAAAATACGAAGACCGCAACGGTGGTTATACAAGAATCATCAAAATCGGCGCTCGTCGCGGTGACGCAGCTGAAATGGCAATTATCGAACTTGTTTAATCGTAATTGATAAATATTAAGAGTCCGTCTGTGTGGCGGACTTTTATTTTTATATAAAAAATAACATATTTTTTGTAAGATATTTAGAATTCGGTTAATATTCACACAATAAACTTTATATTATATTCTCTATATGATATTATATATCGAGATAAATACCTAACATCAGGGGGCATTATGACTGAAAAATCAGGTAAAAAGAACAGCATACAAAAGAGTATAAGATATATCATAAAAAGGGCAAAACGGGGCAGCAAGCCCCACATAGCGCTTATTGCGGGCTTTGCCGTATGTATAGTGCTTATATTTGCGCTGTTTGTCGGCGCTGTTTTCGGCGGCGGCAAAAATGCGGCCTCCGACGGCGAAGATATGTCTCAAAACGAGCTTGATGCCGAATACAACCCGCGGGACGAGGCGCTCGACACCGACCAGCTGGGCGTCACCGTTTTGCAGGAAACAGCCGACGCCGGCAAGGATTATATAGACGAAACGCTGTTTATCGGCGACTCCAACACCGTGCGCACAATGCTGTACGGCTACACCACATGGGACAATGTCATCGCCGCCGTATCAATGGGCGTACAGCACATTGACAATTTACAGTTGGTCTATTTCAAAGGATACAAAAATCCGATGACGGTAATTGAGGCAGTAGAAGTCTATCAGCCGAAGAGAATAATAATCACCTACGGCACCAACAATCTGTTTATGGACACCGATGAATTTATCGAGCGGTACAGAAAACAGCTCAAAAAAATATACGACGCCTATCCTTATTCCGACATTATAGTAAATGCCGTTCCGCCGCTTGACAAAGAGAGAGAAAATACCCTCCTCACAATGCAGGCGGTCGACAAAATGAATAAGGCTATTGCGGAAATGTGCAAAGAAGAGGGGTATAAGTTCCTGAACTCATCCGAGGCGCTCAAAGACCGGAAAACGGGCTTTGCCAAAAAGGATTACACGATAGGCGACGGAGTGCACCTGTCGATGAAGGGCATGGAAGCTCTTATGAACTATATCACCACCCACGCCTACATAACGGAAGACACCCGCCCGAAGCCGTTGAAGAAAGTACCGGCAAGGGACGAGACGCCGACGGGTATCATCACCGAAGACCCGATTGCCGTCCGCGGCACAAGAATAACGATAAATTTTGTGTCCTCCGACACCGAATTGGGAAAAATCAGCGGTGAAATTCAGCAAAAGGTCAAGAGAACGCTGTCAACAACAGAGGTCATTGCGGAGCCTGCGACGGAAAACGGAGGCATTTTCACCGGCTGGAGCTGTGACTACGAGGGGCTGTCTTCAAAATCCGATGAAAAAATCAAATTCACCGTGCCGAAAGTCGATGAAAATGTCACGGAAATTACAGTCACCGCAAATTTTGCAAAGGCGAGCATAAACATTAAAAAGGATTCCGAAATAGTAAACAGCATTTCGCTCAACAGCGGCGAGACCGCAATTCTCAACGCGGCGATTGTCGGCAATTTCCAAGGCGACAAGACTGTCGAGTGGGAGAGTGAGGACAAAACCGTGGCCACGGTCGACAAAAACGGCGTTGTAAAGGCTGTTTCCGGCGGCACGACAAAAATATATGCGTCTATTTGCGAGGGCAAAATTTACGCCTATACGACAGTCACCGTAAAACAGGCTTTGGAATCAATTTCAATTTCCGGCGATTCGGGTATGAAGCCGGGCGCGACTGCACAGCTTAAACTTGTTCTGAATCCGGAGGGCGCAAACGCCAATGCCGACGACGCTGTATGGAGTTCCGACAACGACAGCGTGGCGACGGTCTCGCAAAGCGGTCTTGTAACCGCAAAGGGCGAAGGCACGGTCACAATAACCGCAAAACTTGACAAGCATGAGGCAAAGCACAAAATAACCGTGACGGCGTCAAAGCCGCTGCAATCAATACAAATTTCCGGCAACACAACCCTTGAAATCGGTGAGTACACACAGTTGACGGTCACATTTACACCGAGCGACACCACCGACAGCAAGAGCGTAAAATGGTCGTCCTCCGACACTTCCGTCGCAACGGTAACAGAGGGTAAGGTCACCGCCGAAGGGGCCGGAACGGCGAAAATCAAGGCTGTGTCCGGCAACTGTGAGGCGGAGATAACAATAACCGTCAATGCGGCGCCTACGCCGCCGCCTCACACTCACGAATGGACGGAAACAGCCAGAGTCGAAGCCGGCCCGGGCACAGACGGCTCGGTCACTTATTCCTGCACTTGCGGAGAGACAAAGACGGAGATTATACCGGCGTTGCCTGTGATAGAAGAGCCGCAGCCGAGCCGGGAGCCGCCTGCCGACCCTACTCCTGCACCGCCGGAACGGCAGGATCCTCGGCCGCGGCGGCCGGATAGCGTAGAGTAATACGATACCCCCGCGGTGAAGATAATATTGACCGTGAAATTAAGGGCTATTCATTGCACTTTGATTTAAGGATATTTTTCATCACCGTTATCATCAAAACCGTAAACTTTCCACGCTGACCGATGTTCTCAAAAGGACATAAAAACAACGCATAAACAAAACGGCATTTATTGTCCAAAACCCGACTCAATCAACTTATCGGGCTCGGACGACAAATGCCGTTTATTTATTTTGTTTTATTTCACCGCTCCGCATGTCATTTTTGCGCCGTCTATTCCGGTCAATTTCACCTTTACGATGTCACCGGATTTGTACCCCTCATCTTTTATCAAAACCGGGATATAGCGTGTTGTATAGGCTGTATAATAACCGTCTGCGGTTCTTGCTTCGAGCAGAGCTTCGTCCTCCATACCTATGTAGTCGGCATATACTCTGTCTCTCGTCTGCTCGGATTTATATATCATTGTGCGGTTTCTGTCCTGCTTTGTTTTGTTGTCCAGCTGATTTGGCATGGTCGCGCCTCTTGTGCCCTCGCGCGGCGAATAAGGGAATGCGTGCACTCTTGTGAATTTACAGCTCTGAACAAAAGCCAAGCTGTCGAGAAAGTCCTCTTCGGTTTCACCCGGAAAACCGACTATGACATCGGTGGTAAAGCTCGGCCTGTCAAACAGCTCTCTCATTCTGTTCATCATATTTGTATAAAAAGCCCTGTCGTATCGTCTGCCCATGGCTTTCAGAGTTTTGTCGCATCCGCTTTGCAGACAAAGGTGAAAATGCGGGCAAAGCTTTTTCACCTTGCTCATTCTCACCAGCATTTCATCGGTGAACATATCCAGCTCAAGACTTGACAGTCTTATTCTCTCAATGCCGTCCACGGTTGCAACCGCCTCAATGGCGTCGCATATGTTGATGCCCAAATCCTGACCGTAGCAGGACAGATTAACCCCGGACAGCACTATTTCTCTGTGGCCGGCGGCAGCCATCTTTTTTGCCTCGTCGATTATGCTGTCGATAGGGCGGGAGCGCACCCGGCCTCTTGCCTTCGGAATAATACAGTAGGCGCACCATCTGTTGCAGCCGTCCTCGATTTTCATAAAAGCTCGGGTGTGAAGTCTGTCGACCTCGCTTTCAAATTCTTCAAATTTCTCATTGCTGTCGTACTGTACTATATTGACATATCGTTTTTTGTCCGCCAAATAGTTGTTTACAAGGTCGAGCACGCCGCTTTTTCCGCGGCTGCCAATAATTATGTCCGCCTCCCGTATGCCCTCCGCTTTTTCCGGAAAAGCCTGAGGCATACATCCGCACAAAACTATGACGGCGCTCGGGTTTGCTCTTCTGGCGCGTCTTATCCAGGAAATCGACTTTTTGTCGCCGGATAGAGTTACCGTACAGCTGTTGACCACATACACGTCGGCGACCTCGCCGTCCTCGGCAATTTCGTATCCGGCTTTTTTGAAAATATTTATCATAGCGGCAGTTTCCTGCTGATTAACTTTACATCCCAAAGTAAAAAAACAAACCTTCATATTTGCTCCTTGCGTTTTATTCAAAGTATTATAGCAAAATTTTTACAAAAACTCAACATTGCATTAAACGCCGGGCAAAAAATGTCAAGAGTGAATAATGACAAATCTTTTAACCCTTTGATTTATATATCGCCGAAATGGCTATATTTTATTGACACGCACAAATAACTATTGTAAAATTGATATAAGAAAGAGTATACAGAAAGAGGGATAGTAATGTCAGTTACATTTAACGGTAAATATCTCGACGGCTTCGTATCCGCCGATGAATTTTCCAACATATATCCGCAGGTGGAAACGGCTCATCGCATTGTGACGGACAAAACCGGCGCAGGCAATGATTTTCTCGGCTGGCTCAATCTTCCTTTTGATTACGACAGGGAAGAATTCGCAAGAATCAAAAAAGCGGCGGAAAAAATCAGAGGCGACTCGGATGTCCTTGTAGTAATAGGAATCGGCGGATCGTATCTCGGCGCAAGGGCTGCGATACAGTTTCTCGGCTCGGAATTTTACAATGATTTGAACCCTTTGAAAATTTACTTTGCAGGCAACAACATCAGCCCGGACTATTTGAATAAAATCATCAAACTGTGCGAGGGCAAGAGGCTGTCCGTAAATGTCATTTCAAAATCCGGCACGACGACCGAGCCGGCGCTCGCATTCAGAGTTTTCAAAAAGCTTTTGGAGGACAGATACGGCAAACGGGAGGCCGCAAAGAGAATTTACGCCACGACCGATAAGGCGAGAGGCACGCTGAAAACGCTTGCCGACAGAGAGGGCTACGAAACTTTCGTAGTGCCGGACGATGTGGGCGGCAGATATTCGGTTTTGACGGCAGTAGGTCTTTTGCCGATTGCTGCGGCGGGCTTTGACATCGACAAGCTCATGTCGGGCGCGCGGAAAGCCGCTGAAAAATACGCCGTGTGCACACCGGACAACGACTGCTACAAATACGCTCGGGCGAGAAACATTCTCATGCGCAAGGGCAAATCCGTCGAATTGATGGCCTGTTACGACCCGGACTGGACAATGATGAACGAGTGGTTCAAACAGCTGTACGGCGAGAGCGAAGGCAAGGACCAAAAAGGTCTTTTCCCGGCGTCAGTCATATTCTCGACAGACCTTCACTCAATGGGTCAATTCGTCCAGGACGGCGCAAGAATAATGTTCGAGACGGTGGTGGATATTAAGTCGCCTAACTGCGATTACTATCTCGAGCCGGATTCCGAAAATGCCGACGGGCTCAACTTCCTTGCAAATCAAAATATGTCAATAGTAAACAACAACGCGATGCGCGGCACGATTTTGGCTCACACATCGGGCAATGTGCCTAACATAGTTATTGAACTCGACAAAAAAGATGAGGAAAATCTAGGCGAAATTATCTTTTTCTTTGAAAAGGCCTGTGCGATTTCAGGCTATATGAACGGCGTAAATCCGTTTAACCAGCCGGGCGTGGAAGCATATAAAAAGAATATGTTTGCGCTTTTGGGCAAACCGGGCTATGAAAGCCGGAGAGAAGAACTTCTCAAAAAATTAGGTGAATAAAGCGAAAGCTAAAATAAAGGAGATACTGTTATGATTAAATTAATCGTTGGCGCAAAAGGTTCGGGCAAGACAAAGGCACTTGTCGACATGATGCACGAAAATCTCGCAAAGGTAAACGGCAACATCGTATGTATCGAAAAAGCCATGCAGGATACATTCAATGTCAACAACAAGGTCAGACTTATTGACATCGACGAATATAAGATTGACTCTTACGACGAATTCTACGGTCTGTTTGCAGGCGTTTTGGCAGGCAACTACGATATTGAACAGGTATACATCGACGGCCTTAAGAGAACAGGTACAAAAGAGCTCGCCGACATCGGCAAACTCCTTGAAAAGATGGACTCAATTTCGGGCGACAAGACTGTTGTAGTCACAATTTCCGCCAAGGAAGACGAGCTCCCTGACTCTATCAAAAAATACCTTTAATCAAAAGGCAATTCGGAGGTGGCTTTTGTCACCTCTGTTTTTTAGCGGCAAAAATTGACTTTTTATATATTTGTCAACTTTTTAGGTGTCTGTTTTGTTGACAAACAGCCGCAAAGTATATATAATATCATTCGTAACTGATGAGGTGATTATATGTTAGTAAATCTCGGCAATATATTCACTCGTGACGATACCGAAAAAACACTTAACGCAGAATACGATTTTTCTCATGACGACCTCAGTTATGACGCGGTTTTTACACAGCCGGTCATTTCAAATCTGCATTTGAAAAAAGAGGACAGAGACATTCGTATCAACCTGTCGGTAA
The DNA here is from genome assembly GCA_029007985.1 of Oscillospiraceae bacterium. GTDB lineage: Bacteria > Bacillota > Clostridia > Oscillospirales > Ruminococcaceae > RGIG3102. The sequence goes on from JAQXIW010000017.1 coordinate 42,710, forward strand.
AAGCTGTGGCGGACTGCACATGCGCAAGATGCTTACGCTCATTCAAAAAGGATTTTGAGTTCAGCCGCGACTTCATATTGACACCGGCCATTATGAATGACCCGGACATTGAAATCCCGGTGGATTCAAACAAAGTGCTGGACGCAAGACTTTACACGATGCAGGAGCTCCGGCTGGAAATCCCGACGGTGCTGCTCTGCGAGGAAGACTGCAAGGGTCTTTGCCCTGTGTGCGGCAGACCGCTGAGAGAAAACTGCGGGTGTAAAATTCGGAAAAGAGTGGACCCAAGGTTATCTGTTTTAGATGATTTAGTTTTTGACGAATAAAAAAGGAGAATAAAAAATGGCAGTACCAAAGAGAAAACTTTCAAGCGCAAGAAAAAACAAAAGACGTTCAAATGTATGGAAACTTGAGGCTCCTCAGTTTGTAAAGTGCCCACAGTGCGGCGAGCTCACACTCCCACACAAAGTATGTAAGTCATGCGGCTACTACAAGGGCAAAGCTGTTATCAAAAAGGAAGATTAATTCCGGGCGCACAATTATCAGGGCAGGTTTTCCTGCCTTTATTTTTTGTGTTTGCATATAGCAAAATCAACATTTGTATGTTATAATATTATGTCAAAATATAAGGAGGGATAAAGTGGCGGTACATATTACGGGCATCGAAAAAAACTCTGTCGCGTACAGAAAAAAGATTTTGCCGGGGGACGATTTGATATCCATCAACGGCGAAGTCATAAACGATATGATGGATTTACAGTTTTTCTCCACCGACAGCAATTTGCATCTCGTGCTGAAAAGAGACGGCAAGGAGTATGAACTCGACATAAAAAAGAGAGACGATTACGAGCCGCTCGGCTTGGAATTTGAGACATACCTGATAGACAAACATCATTCCTGCAAAAATAAGTGTATTTTCTGCTTTGTCGACCAACTGCCGAAGGGAATGAGAGAGGATTTGTATTTTAAGGACGACGACGAGAGGCTGTCCTTCCTTTTCGGCAACTATATCACCATGACAAATCTTTCAAATCATGAATTTGAAAGAATTAAAAGAATGAAAATTTCGCCGATTAACATCTCCGTTCACACCACCGAGCCGGATTTGCGAGTCCATATGATGAAAAATCCGAGGGCGGCGGAAATCAATGAAAAAATGCAGGAGCTTGCCGACGCCGGCATAACGATGAACACACAGGTGGTTTTGTGCAAAGGCGTCAACGACGGCGAACATCTTTATAAGACGATAAAAAGACTTGAACGGCTCTATCCTCGGGTGCATTCCTGCTCAATCGTACCTGTCGGAATCACCAAATTCCGCGACGGCCTGGAAAAAGCCGAATCCTTTTCAAAAGAGGAATGTCGCCGGGTCATAGAGCAGGTAAATCAATGGACTGAGGATTTCGTCAAAGAACACGGCGAGAGGCTGGTTTATTTGGCGGATGAGTTTTATCTCAGAGCCGAATTGCCTCTGCCGGAAAATTCATATTACGGTGACTACGCCCAAATAGAGAACGGCGTGGGTCTTGTCAGAACATTCATTGACAACTTTGCCGACGAGGTGGAATACGCCGGCAAAATCGAGCGCACGGTCAAAGCCGACATAGCGACCGGAGAGGCAATGTATCCGGTTATGGTCGATGTCATCAATAAGGCAAACCGGGTGCTCGGCGGCAAATTGGACATAAAAGTACACAAGATAGTAAATAATTTCTTCGGGGGCAATGTCTGGGTGACAGGTCTGATAACCGCAAAGGATTTGACCGAACAGCTCAAAGGAAAGCTGTATTCCGACAATCTCCTGCTTTGCAGAGATATGCTGGAGAGCGAAGGCAAATATTTCCTCGACGATAAAACGCCTGCCGATGTGGAGAGAGAGCTGGGTGTGAAAGTCAGCTTTTATCAGAACGACGGTATGGAAATGGCCCGATTTTTACTGGGCACGGAAGACTGAAAGGAGTAAAAATGGCAAAACCGATTATTGCGATAGTGGGCAGACCTAATGTGGGTAAAAGCACACTGTTCAACAAAATAGTAGGTCAGCGCATAAGCATTGTAGAAGATACGCCGGGCGTCACCCGCGACAGAATTTATGCCGAAGGCGAATGGCTCGACAAAAAATTCCTGCTTGTAGACACAGGCGGCATTGAAATAGCAAACGACAACAGCATATTAAAACATATCAGACGGCAGGCTCAGATAGCCATAGACACCGCCGATGTGATTTTGTTTGTCACCGATATACGCACAGGCGTCACAGCCAACGACTACGATGTTGCAACAATGCTGTTAAAAAGCGGCAAACCGGTTGTCCTCGTCGTCAATAAGTGCGATACTGTGGGCGCCGTACCGGACGACATATACGATTTTTATTCGCTCGGCCTGGGCGAGCCTTTTCCGGTGTCGTCGGTACACGGCCACGGCACAGGCGATATTCTCGACGAATGTTTTAAGCATATCACCTGGACTGAGGACGAAGAAGACGGGGACGAGGTCATCACAGTGGCGGTCATAGGCAGACCAAATGTGGGCAAATCGAGCTTGGTAAACAAAATACTCGGCCAAGAGAGAATGATAGTCCGCGACGAAAGCGGCACGACGAGAGACGCGGTAGATTCATATATTGAAAACAAATACGGCAAATTTGTGTTCATCGACACCGCCGGTATGAGAAAAAGAGGCAATGTGGACGAGGGCGTAGAGAGATATTCGGTTATCCGTGCTCTTGCCGCCGTTGAAAGATGCAAGGTCGCTGTCATCATGATTGACGGCACAGTTGGATTTACGGAACAGGATTCCAAAATTGCCGGCTATGCTCACGAGCAGGGCAAGGCGTGTATCATAGCGGTCAACAAGTGGGACGCCGTCGAAAAAGACGACAAAACGATGAACATCATGAGAGCAAAGCTCCAAGAGGACTTCAGCTTTATGTCCTATGCTCCAATCATTTTCATTTCCGCACAGACCGGGCAGAGAATTGACAAGCTGTTTGAGCTTATCAAGGAGGTCGACAATATGGCGGCGTTTAGGACGACGACAGGCGTTTTGAACGACATTTTGGCAAATGCTACCGCCAGGGTACAGCCGCCGTCTGACAAGGGCAAGCGCCTCAAAATTTACTATATGACACAGATTTCCACCCGACCGCCGACATTTGTGGCGTTTTGCAATAACAAACAGCTTTTCCATTTTTCTTATCAGAGGTATATCGAGAACCGGATTCGAGATGTTTTCGGTTTGCAGGGCACGCCAATAAGACTGCTGCTGAGAGAAAGAGGTGAATAATTTGCAAACCGTCAAATTAGTCTTGGTGTTTGTTACAGCCTATTTGCTCGGGTCGGTGGATTTCGGTATCATAGTCAGCAAACACATGTTCAAAGACGATGTCCGCAATTACGGCTCGGGAAATGCCGGCACAACAAATATGCTGCGCACATTCGGCTTAAAACGGGCGGCTATTACCGTCGTGGGCGACGCCCTCAAAGGCTTTGTCGGCGTGCTTATAGCAAAAGAAATTTTTAAGGCCGCCCCGTTAATTGCCGTCAAGGGCTTTTTCACACCGCCCGTAATGCGAGAAATAGCCGTATATACGGCAGTTTTGGCGGCTGTAATCGGTCATATGTACCCGCTGTTTTTCAAGTTTAAGGGCGGAAAAGGCGTGGCTACCGGCTTTGGCGGAATGCTGCGGGCGTCGCCTGTCGTGAGCTTACTTGCCATATCGGTTTTCGCAGTTATCGCCCTTACCACAAAAATTGTGTCGCTGGCATCGGTGACGGCTTGCGTCTCATTCTTTGTGTTCACTTTGGCAATTCAGCTCTATACGCATACATTCGGCGCTTCAAACGCGGTAATTCAGCTCATTGCCGCATTCGTGCTGCCGTCATTGGTTATTTACGCCCACAGGGGCAATATAAAAAGGCTGTTAAACGGTACGGAATACAAATTCGGCCGGAATAAAAAACAGTAAATATTTGCAAATTAAATCAAAACGGCAGACAAAAGTCCGCCGTTTTTTATGTTTTACAGTATTTCAAATAACATATACCCGAAAAAAGCCAAAAAAATAAGACAGCCACCGGGACTGTCGGTATTTTTTGTAAGCATCCGAGAATTACATTGCTCTTGTAACCTTGCCAGAACGAAGGCATCTGGTGCATACGTGAATATAACGAGGAGAACCGTCTACGATAGCTTTTACTCTCTTAACGTTTGGTTTCCAAGTTCTGTTTGAGCGTCTATGTGAGTGAGAAACCTTGATACCGAATTCTACACCCTTGCCACAACAATCACATTTTGCCATTCTGTTGCACCTCCTAATCCGAATTTAACTATTGCATTATAACAGATAATCCACTATTTTGCAATAGAGGATATAGACAAATTTATTGCTAAATAATATTAGCATATATATTGAAATATATCAAGCGATTTTTTAATTTTTTTGTTTTTTATTTTTTCACACAAAAGAAAGATATACTAACAAAAATAGTTATTGAATATTACAGACTTGAAAAATTGACATAAAAACAATATAATATTACTTTAAGGGAGATATGCTATGTTTTCTAATTTGACTTTGTTTGATATTGTGGTCAGGGCGATTTGCCTTTTGACCACCATTCCTATACACGAATGCGCCCATGCCTATGTGGCGGATAAATTGGGCGACCCTACCGCCAAGCACATGGGCAGACTCACTCTCAACCCGGCGCGGCATTTTGACCTGATGGGCAGCGTCAGTATGATTTTGTTCGGCATAGGCTGGGCAAAGCCCGTGCCGATAAACCGGATGAATTTTGAAGACAGAAAAAAAGGTATGGCGATATCTGCCGCCCGGGGCCCGATTTCAAATGTACTCATCGCATTTTGGGCTTTGATTATGGCAAAGGTTGTGATGTATCTTGAATACATCATAGGGGTAAACCGGTTTTTTTCAACGCTGTACACCATTTTTGTGACAATGTGCTTTATCAACATTTCGCTGTCGATATTTAATTTATTGCCTTTCCCGCCGTTTGACGGCTCAAGGATATTTAATTATTTTCTGCCGGACAAGTTCTATTTCAAGGTAATGGAGTACGAAAGATACATATTTATTGCCGTGTTCGCACTTTTGTGGCTGGGCATTTTGGACGCTCCGCTGAGCGCAATGTCGCATTTTCTGTTTACGGTTCTCAATACTCTTACAAGATTTGTCGACAAGATTTTTTACCTCATCATTTGATTTTTTGGAGTTGCGATGTCTTTAATTAAGTATAAAATATCGGATTTTGAAGGCCCGCTGGACTTGCTTTTGGCTTTGATACGGCAAAACAAAATGAGCATTGCCGACATAGAGATATTGACGGTGATAAATCAGTATCTCGATGTCATCAATTCCGCCGACCAATCCGATTTGGACGAGGCCAGCGAATTTATTGACATGGCGGCTCGACTGATATATATGAAATCCGTATTTCTCTTGCCGAAAGATAAGGAGACGGAAAAGCTCAAAGCCGAATTGCAGGGGCGGCTCATTGAATATTCCCTGGCGAAAAAAGCCCGGCGGCTTCTCAAAGAAAAATTTATCGGCGACAAAATATTCACAAGGCCGGCTCGGGAAATCACGGTAGACTACACATACGCAAACGTTCACAGGGTGGAAACTCTGGTAAATGTCTATTCGAAACTGTCCGACAAGGACTTGAGAAGAACAGCCCCGGCGGCAGAGACCTTTGAGCCGATTGTATCCGCTCCGGTTGTTTCGGTTTCGTCAAAGATATTTTCCGTGCTGAAAGGGCTGATGAAAAACAATTTTGACTCCCTGAGCGGCGCTTTCAGAAATATGAGAAGCAAAAGCGAAGCCGTAGCCACCTTTTTGGCTGTGCTCGAACTGATTCGCTCGCACAGAATAACCCTTGCCTCCGACGGCAAAATGGACTTAATCCGAAAGGAAAGCAAAAAATGACGATAGAACAGACCGTAAAATCAGTAGAGGCGATAGTTTTCGCCTCGGGCGAAGGGATCGCTCCGCGGCGGATAATGGACGTGCTCGGCATAGACGAAAAAATGCTGGGATATGTGCTGTCCGTCCTGGCGGACAAATACGACGGCGAGACCTCCGGCGTGGTTTTGGTACACAATACGGAAACCGTCTCTTTTGTCACATCCCCCGATGCAGCCGACGATGTGCGAAAAGCCCTGACGGTAAAAAAGACCACTCCGCTCTCCAACGCCGCCATGGAAACTCTCGCAATAATAGCCTACAACCAGCCTGTGTCAAAGGCCTTTATAGAGCAGGTCAGGGGCGTGGACAGCGCGTCCTCCGTACAGACGCTCATCACCAGAGGGCTTATAGAAGAGGCCGGCAGACTCGAAATACCGGGTAGACCGGTGTGCTACCGCACAACGCCCGTCTTTTTGAGAAGCTTTTCCATCGAATCGCTGTCCGACTTGCCGAAGGTAAAAGCCGAGGAAAGCGGACAGATGACGACAGATGAATTAACACGGGAATAAAATGACGATTATATTTGGCGTTTTGAAAATACTCGGCATGATTGCGGCGGCTCTTTTGCTGTTGCTTATATGGGTGATTGTCATACCGAGGCATTTTTGGATTGAATATTCAAAAGCCGACGGTTTGACCGTCAAAATGAACATTCTTTTTTTCAAATTCGGGCTGTATCCTTTGCCGAAATTTTTGAATAAAAAAGAAAAGTCGTCCGCTCCGGCAAATTCGTCGGACAGCGGCGAAAAGCCGGATAACCAACCGACTGCCGAAAAGAAAAAAGAGAAGAAAAAAGCGGGGTTCACACCGCCGGGCAACATTGAGTTTTCGTTTGATTTAATTAAACAGATTGTCTCGTCCGCCGGGGGAATACTTAAAAGGATTTTCGCTTCGCTCAAATTCAGCGACTTGTCCTTTACGCTACCGATACACGCGGAAAGCGCCCGGGACACCGCAAAAATGTACGGCGCGGTCAGCACCGCATTTGATGCATTGATTGCATTTTTACAACAATATGTCAAAATTCGCTTAAAATGTCCGTTATTTGTCCCGGATTTTGCGGGCAATTTCGGAGAAAGCATATATTTCTACACAAAAATCACAGCCAGCCCTATAATGCTTTTATCGGCGGGATTTTATTCCTATAAACAGTACAGGAAAATACTCGCAAACGGCAAATCCAAGGCGGAAAAGGAGTAACTATGGAACACCCTATCAAAGAAATTATGACAGACGCAATAGCAAAAATGAAAGAGCTTGTCGATTCAAACACGGTTATCGGCCGGCCTATTTCCACCGGCGACGGCACTACGATTTTGCCGGTGTCAAAAATCAGCTTCGGCTTTATTGAGGGCGGCAAGGACTTTGCCACCGACAAGCAAAAAGACCTTTTCGGCGGCGCGGCGTCGTCCGGCGCGTCAATCACACCGGTGGGCTTTCTCATTTTGAGGGGCGACAATGTGCGCTTAATCCAGCTTGCCGAGGGCGGCGCGGCAGTAGACAGAGTACTGAATATGGTGCCGGAGGTTCTCGACAGAGTTGAGGGCTTTATGAAAAAAGACAAAAAAACAGACGAATTCAAAACATATAAGGATGTCGAAAAAGCCGTGGCGGACGCGCAAAAAAACGCCGACGGCGACAAGACGGAAGAAGAAAATAAAGAGAAAAAGGAATAAAAAGTGAGAGATACAAGAATACAAAAAGCAATGGCGGATATGGGCCTTTGCTCACGCCGCCGGGCAGAGCAGATAATCCTCGAGGGCAGAGTAAAGCTCAACGGCCACCCGGTTAAATTGGGCGACAAAATGGATTTGAACGAAGATGTTCTGCAAATAGACGACAGAACAATCCGCCCGAAGAGAAAAAGAGAGCTCAAATACTATATGCTGCACAAGCCTCGCGGCTATATAACCACATCGAACGACGAAAGAGGCAGAAAGACGGTAATGGATTTGATGGAGGGCGTCGACGAGAGAGTATACCCTGTCGGCAGACTCGATAAGGATTCCGAGGGATTGCTCATTATGACAAACGACGGCGCAATGGCAAACGCCCTCATGCACCCGTCTCACAAAGTGGCAAAAATGTACAGAGTCACCACTCACCCTGCCGCAACGGAAGAACAGATAGTCGCCCTGACAAACGGCGTCGTGCTGGATGACGGCACAAAAACTCTGCCTGCCGTAATCAGAATAGTGGCGGAGGAAGAAGAGCGCACCGTAATGGAAATGACCATCAAAGAGGGCAAGAACAGACAGATTCGCCGCATGTGCGAGGCTGTCGGCTTACAGGTGGCGAGACTTTCGAGAAAGAGCATAGGCCCTGTCAAACTCGGCATGCTCAAACCGGGCGCATACCGCGAGCTCAAACCGAGCGAAGTAATCGCATTGAGAAATGCCATCGCCAAAAATTCGGCTCGGGCAAAACAGGAAAAAAACACCCGCCGCAACATAAGATAACATTAAAGCAAAGCATTTTTTGTGCTTTGCTTTTTTATATAATTGACAAATGATTTTATAGTATTGTAAAATATTATAATTATACGGAGGACACTCAAATGGTATACAGTATGACAGGCTACGGCAAGGGCAACGCTGTCCTTGACGGCAAAGATATAACGGTTGAAATCAAAAGCGTAAACCACAGATATTTTGAATATTCTTCCAGAATGTCCAGGGCTTACCGGGCTTTTGACGACAAGATAAAAAAAGAACTTCAAACAAAAATACAGCGCGGCAAAGTTGAGGTCAGTCTCATGATAAGAAACGTCGACCAGCGGGATATGCGCATTGAGGCGGACACCGCATTGGCAAAGAGCTATTACGACGCTCTGTGCGAAATTGCCCGGGCAACCGGCGCCGCAAACAACGTCGACGCGGTCGCTCTTTCAAAATATGACGGCGTTTTGACGCCCGTAAAGAACGAGGAGGACGCCGACAAGCTCTGGCGGGATATAAACAGCGTCTTGCACATTGCGATGGATGAATTTATCGCAATGAGGGCGGCAGAGGGCGAAAAATTGCGCCGGGATGTTCTTTCACGACTTGAAACAGTGGAAAAGATGGTTGAAAAAATCGAGCGCGACGCCCCGTTGAGAGTGGCAGAATACCAGGATAAACTTTATAAAAAGCTGCAGACAATACTCGAGGACAAACAGATAGACGAGCGGAGAATACTGACCGAGGCGGCGATTTTTGCCGACAGAGTAGCTGTGGACGAGGAGACAATCAGACTGCATTCGCATATCGCTCAGTACAGAGCCATTCTCGATTCGGACGAAGCCCGGGGCAGAAAACTTGATTTTCTCACACAGGAGCTCAACCGAGAGACAAACACGATAGGCTCAAAGTCCAACGATTTGGGCATAACCAACACTGTTGTGCGGATTAAAGCCGAAATCGAAAAAATCCGCGAGCAGATTCAGAACATAGAATAAGGTGACGGCGCATGGGTATGTTAAACATCGGCTTTCAAAGCATGATAAATTCCGACAGGGTTATGGCTGCATTGAGCCCGGATTCTGCCCCTGTCAAAAGAATGATAACGAAGGCAAAACAGGACAAAACCCTGATTGACGCATCATTCGGCAGAAAAACAAAAACCGTACTTGTCACCGATACCAACCAGCTTATACTCTGCGCTTTTTCGGCAGAGAGAATATTCGGCACAAGTGAAAAAAGTCTGATAAATTTTATGGAGGATGAAGATGAGTGACATCGGCAAAAGTCTTATAGTGGTATCGGGCCCGTCAGGCTGCGGCAAAGATACCGTAGTTAAACACATTCTCGAAACAGACGACAGATTTGTTCTGTCCGTTTCCGCAACAACAAGGGCAAAAAGGCCTTACGAAAAAGACGGCGTAGACTATATTTTCCTGACAAAACAGCAGTTTATCGACGGCATTTCAAATGGCGATTTCTTGGAACACACCCTTTATTGCGACAACTATTACGGCACCCTCAAAAAACAGATTGAGGACAAGGTCGCCGACGGCAAAATTGTCGTGCTCGTAATCGAGGTCGAGGGCGCACGGAATGTCAAAAAGGTATACCCGGATTCTCTTACTGTTTTCATTGCTCCTCCGTCGCTTGAAGAACTGGAACGCCGCCTCAGAAGCAGAAACACAGAGGACGAAACCACGATAAAACAGCGCCTGTTCAAAGCCAATGAGGAGCTCGGTTTTAAGTCCAGCTATGACTACATAGTGGAAAACAACTATGTGGAGCAGTGCGCACAATCTATCATAAGGATTTACGATAGCAACAATAAATAAAAATGTTAGGAGGTGGCTATATTGCTTACGGCCGGTGTTGCGGTAGATAAAGCCACCCTTGATTTTGACCGCATTTTCACTTATGCGGTGCCGCCGCAGTTTGAGAGCAAGGTAAAAAAAGGCTCTATTGCGGCCGTGCCTTTCGGCAGGGGCAACACGGTTAGGATAGGTATTGTCCTGTCGGTGTCCGAAACGGAAGACACGGGAAAATTAAAATATATTTCGGATTTGAAAAACGAAGACGCCGTAATCACCGATTACGCCATGTCTTTAATAACCTATTTGAAAGAAAACACTTTCTGCACATGGTATGAGGCCGTCAGGACGGTCATCCCCTACGGCGCGCTTTACAAAGTAAAAGACGGCCTTTTGTCAAAACAGCTCACAAGATATACCGAAAACTACTATCGGGCAAAAGACGGCTTTGACGAGTCGCTTTTGAAGACGGAAAAGCAAAACCTGGTTTTTTCTTTACTTAAAAGCGGCGAATACACGGAAAAAGAAATATCCCGGCTGATCGGCACCACAAAATCCGTGATAGAGGGCTTAGTGAAAAAAGGCGCTGTGTCCGTCGCCGAAAAAGACAAAACAGCCTCTGCATACCGGAACATCAAAAAGTGCAAAGACGAGGTTAATCTGTCTCGGCGGCAACAGGCGGTGTACAGAGAAATATCCGATTGCAATGATTCAAAACCTCACCTTTTGCACGGGGTCACATCATCCGGCAAAAGTATGATATTCATAAAACTCATAAAAGATGTTTTGGAAAGCGGCGGCAGCGCAATGGTTTTAGTGCCGGAAATATCCTTGACGCCGCAAATGGTCAGACTTTTGAAAGAGTATTTCGGCGACACCGTCAGCGTTATACATTCAAGGCTGTCCCCGACGGAGAGACTATTGCAATACAACGCCGCCCTAAACGGCACGGCAAGAGTGGCGGTGGGTACGAGGAGCGCCGTTTTTACCCCTTTGCAAAACCTTTCGCTGATAATAATTGACGAAGAGCACGAAAAGACATACAAGAGCGAATCCGCGCCGAGATACAGCGCGGTCAGAGTGGCGCGGCAAATATCAAAAATGACCGGCGCAAAGCTATTGCTGTCCAGCGCCACGCCGAGTATTGAGAGCTATTATTTGGCAAAATCAGGCTACTATCACCTGCATACCCTCAGCCAAAGATACGCCGATATGCCTCTGCCGTCTGTCGAAATAATAGATATGTCGCGGCAGACCTTGGCGGGCGATACCGGGCCGGTGTCGTCGGTGGTGCTCAAATACATTGCCGAAAGCATAGCCGATTCAAAACAGAGCATTGTTTTGATAAACAGGCGCGGCTACACGACGGTGGGCATCTGCAAAGACTGTAAAAAGACGTTACAGTGTCGGCGGTGTTCGGTTAACCTTGTGCGCCACAAACACAAAAATAAACTCATGTGCCACTACTGCGGCAGAACATACCCGATAACAGACACCTGCCCCGACTGCGGCGGTGAGATTGTCTATTCCGGTTTCGGCACTCAGAGAATTGAAGAATACATTCAACGGGCTATACCGTCGGCAAGGATACTCAGAATGGACGCCGACTCGACGGGGCGGGCAGATTCCCACGAGAAAATGCTTGAAGCCTTTGCAAAAAAAGAGTATGATATTTTGATAGGCACGCAGATGGTGGCAAAAGGGCTGGACTTTGAGGATGTAAATTTGGTTTGCGTTTTGGGTATAGACGCAATGATAAACGCCCCGGGCTACAATTCAAACGAGCAGGCGTTCAATCTTATCACCCAGGTGATAGGCAGACGGGGCAGACATTCGCAAAACGCAAAAGCCGTCATTCAGACCTACGACGCCCAAAATAAGATAATAAATATGGCGGCGGCTCAAAACTACGCCGAATATTTCAATGAGGAAATATCTTATCGAAAGCTCAATTTGTATCCGCCGTACTGTACCGTGGTACAGGTGGCTTTCACACACGCCAATGAGACGGTGTGCGAAAGGGATTCGCGCGCCTATCTCGAGATAATGAAAACCGTTTCAAAAGAATACGGCGACAAAGTGCCGCTGGTGGTGCTGGGACCCGTGCCTTTTGACATTGCTCTGGCAAACGGCATGTACAGATACCGCTTGACAATAAAGTGCAAAAACAACGCCCTTTTCAGAGAGTACCTCAACAGGACAATACAGTGTTATTTACAGGACAGAGACAATAAGTCCTCTGTCTATGTCAACATAAATCCGATTCGGGAATAAAGGAGATTAAAATGGCAATAAGAAATATAGTAAAAGACGGCGACCCTATTCTCAAAAAGGTCTGCCGCCCGGTCACAAAATTTGACGAAAAGCTCGCCACACTTTTAGACGATATGGGCGAGACAATGATACAGGCTAACGGCCTCGGTCTTGCAGGCCCTCAGGTGGGTATGCTTAGACGAGTTTTTGTCGTGCTCGACGAATTTATCAACGAAAACGACGAGCCGGATTACGAAGTAATCGAATTCGTAAACCCGGAAATACTCGAAACAAGCGGTGATATGGTTACCATTTGGGAGGGCTGTCTGTCTTTCCCGGAGAGAAACGGCGCAATAGCAAGACCTCGCTATGTCAAGGCAAGAGCTCAGGACAGAAACGGCGAGTGGTTTGAAATAGAAGCTGAAAATATGCTTGCCAGAGCCATTTTGCACGAAAACGACCATCTCAACGGCATCACGGTTTTGGACAACGCCAATGTATTTTACGAGGACTTGACCCCGGAGCAGAGAAAGAAAGTACACATTGACAGCTACGACGAGGAATAATGGACAAAAAGAACGCAAGATTGATTTTTATGGGTACGCCCGACATAGCTCGGGATTGCCTTTCACAGCTCATTGAGGACGGCTACAACATCACAGCCGTTTTCACGAGAGAGGATAAACCCGTCGGCAGAAAGCAAATTATGACTGCGCCGCCGGTAAAAACAGTCGCTTTGGACCACGGTATACCGGTTTATCAGCCGAAAACTCTAAAGGGCGAGACCGGCGACATAATTAAAGGTTTACAGCCGGATTTGATAGCGGTTGTTGCCTACGGCAGAATTTTGCCGGCGAATGTGATAGAGATGCCGACCTGCGGCTGTCTGAATCTTCATGTCTCTTTGCTGCCTAAATACAGAGGGGCGGCGCCGATTCAGTGGGCGGTCATTAACGGCGATAACCAAACCGGCGTCACCGTAATGCACATTAACGAGGGGCTGGACACAGGCGACATCATCGATGTTTTGCCTGTTGAGATAGACGACGACGAGACCGCCGATGAACTTTTTGCAGATGTCGCCGAAAAGGGCAAAGTATTCTTTTCAAAAGTCATAGAGAAGGTGCTGTCCGGCAACTACACGAGAACCCCTCAGGACGATTCAAAAGCCACTTTTGCCCCGCCGCTGACAAAAGAGATGTCGAGATTTGAGCTTTCCGACGATGTGAATGTTGTATACAACAAAATCCGCGGTCAAAACCCGTGGCCGGGTACGGACTTTCTCTGCGACGGCAAAAAAGTTAAAGTTATAAAAGCGAGAAAATCCGCAAAAAGCGGCAAACCGGGCGAAATTCTGTCGCTCAAACCGCTGACGGTTTCACTTTCCGGCGGCTCCGTAGAGATGCTGACCGTACAGCCGGAGGGCTCAAAAGCCATGGACGGCACGGCTTGGGCTCGGGGCAGAAGGTTCAAAATCGGCGATATTATAAAATAATTTACACCGATATTTTACCGAATTATCAAATATTGCCTGTATGATATTTATTGTGTACAAATAAATATACACACAAAGGAGATATAATTTATGTATTATCTTATACTTGTTTTGCCTGCAATGCTTTTTGCCATGTGGGCGAATGCAAAGGTAAACTCGACATACAGAGAATATTCAAAAGTCACCACTTACAGCAGAATGACCGGCTATGAGGCCGCCCGCCGAATACTCGACGCAAACGGCTTGAGAAATGTGGCCATTGAGCATGTCAGGGGCGAACTCACCGACCACTACGACCCGCGCACCAATGTTTTGAGACTTTCCGACGGTGTATATTATTCGGATTCCGTAGCCGCAATAGGCGTTGCCGCCCACGAATCCGGCCACGCGGTACAGTACCGGCAGGACTATTTGCCGGTAAAAATCAGGACGGCTATTTTGCCTGTCTGCAATTTCGGCTCACAGGCGGCATGGCCTATTATGATGGTGGGTCTTGTTTTGGGCAGCATGAATCTTTTCAGATTCGGCATTTTGCTGTTCTCGATGATTGCCGTATTCCAGTTTGTCACTCTGCCGGTTGAATTTAACGCTTCCGACAGGGCAATGGCGGCTCTCGAAAGCTCCGGCGCGTTTACCGAGAGCGAATTGGACGGCGCACAAAATATGCTTTGGGCGGCCGGTATGACATATGTGGCGGCGCTTGCCGTTTCACTTGCAAACGTAATGAGACTTTTGCTTATTTCAAACAGGCGAAACAGATAAAATTTGAGGTTTTATGCCACAGGATTTACAGAGAAAAACAATCGTAGATGGTCTGTTAAAAGTGGAAAAGTCAGGGTTTTCAAACCTTGTCCTGTCGTCGATGCTGTCGGACTCAAGACTCACGCGGCAGGATAAAGACTTTATCACAACGGTATTCTACGGCACATTAGAGAGAAAAATAACATTAAACGCCATATTGCAAAATTTCATATCAAAGCCTCTGAATAAACTCGATAAAGAAATTGTCGCGATTATGCAGTCGGGTTTGTATCAGATACTGTATATGGATTCGGTGCCGCGGTATGCGGCGATAAACCAAGCCGTCGGGCTGTGTTCTTCATTCAAAAAGACCAGCGCCAAGGGCTTGGTTAATGCTGTTTTAAGGAAAGCGGAAAAATTCGATATAAACAGCTTAAAATTCAAAAGCGAGGCGGACAGGCTGTCGACGGTCTATTCGGTGAGCAGAGAAATCGTCGACATAATTTTGAGAGATTACCCGGAAAGACGGGAAGAAATTCTCAAAGGCCTTTTCACCCGACCTCTTTTGACAGTCAATATCAACACGAATAAAATATCCCTGTCGGATTACGAAAAGCTGCTTGAAAAAAACGGCATTTCATACAGAGAAATGCCGGCAAGACACTCGCTGGAAATACAGTCCGGCGGCAGCATTACGAATTTACCCGGTTTTGCCGAGGGTTACTTTTTCGTACAGGGCGTGACCTCGACATTTGCCGTTCAGTCGGCAAAAATAAAACAAGGCGACAGCGTGCTGGATTTGTGCGCCGCACCGGGCGGCAAAACCTTTGCGGCGGCCGTGGAGCTGGGCGGCACGGGCTCGATTGTTTCCTGTGACCCTAACGAGAGCAGGCTGAAACTTATCAGAGACGGCGCGGAAAGACTCGGCTTTTCAAATGTAACAACCCGGCAAAATTTGGGGCAGATTTACAGTGAAAAATTTGTCGGCAAAGACACGGTTATATGCGATGTGCCTTGCTCGGGGATAGGAATTATCCCGAAAAAACCGGATTTGAGATACAAAAAATTAGACGATATAGACGGTCTTGTGCGTCTGCAATACGATATACTGTGCACTGCGGCAAGATATGTGAAAACCGGCGGCAGAATCGTATATTCAACATGCACGGTGAACAAAGACGAAAACGAAAGGCAGATTGCAAAATTCCTGTCTTCACACGATAATTTTGCGATTGTCAGACAAACCGATATACCGGACGGGGCAATTATAAATGACGAAACGGTTACATTTTTGCCTTCTCACCCGGTCTGTGACGGTTTTTTTATAGCAGTATTGGAGAAAATGTGGTAAAATGGCTAAAATAGACATAAACAGCCTTGAACTGAACGAACTGAAAGAATATATAATGTCATTGGGCGAAAAACCTTTTGTCGCAAAGCAGATTTACTCGTGGCTTCATGTAAAAAATGCCGAGAGCTTTGACGAGATGACAAATGTCTCAAAGGCTCTGAGGGCGACTCTCGGTGAAAACTGCGCTGTCACAACGCTGTCCGTCAGAAAAAAACAGGTCTCAAAGGACGGCACAATAAAATATCTCTATCAGCTCGGCGACGGCAACTGCATCGAAACGGTTTTGATGAGATACGAACACGGCAACAGCATTTGCGTTTCCTCCCAGGTGGGTTGCAGAATGGGCTGCAAATTCTGCGCATCCACTCAGCACGGCAAGGTCAGAGACTTGACGACGGGCGAAATTCTGCGGCAGGTCTACAAGACCGAAAAGGACATCGGTGAGAGAATATCCAACATCGTTATGATGGGCATAGGCGAGCCGCTGGACAACTTTGACAACGCTACACGCTTTGTCAGAATGATTTCTTCACCGGACGGCAAAAACATCAGCCAAAGGAATATTTCACTGTCCACCTGCGGCATAGTGCCGAAAATTTATGAGCTTGCGGATATGAATCTGAACATAACCCTTTCGATTTCTCTGCACGCCACGACGACGGAACTTCGAAAAAAGACGATGCCGATAACAAACGCATACAGCGTGGAACAGCTCATGCAGGCTTGCCGCGATTACACAAAAAAGACGGGCAGAAGAATTTCCTTTGAATACACCGTCATTCACGGCACAAACGACTCCGACGACGACGCACGCCGCCTCGCCGGTCTGCTTAAAGGTATGATAAGCCATGTCAATCTCATACCTCTTAATCCGGTCGACGGCTCGCCGTTTACCCGGTACGACGACAAAATTATTAAGATTTTCCAAAAAAAGTTGACAGATTTACATATAAATGCCACAATAAGACGCAGACTCGGCCAGGATATTTCCGCCGCCTGCGGACAACTTCGAAACGAGAACAGATAAAATGAAAATTTCGGCGCGAACGGACAAAGGATATAAACGATCCGAAAACCAAGACAGATACATCGCCGGCAAACTTGCCAACGGTGTGTGTTTTGGCTTTGTTTGCGACGGTATGGGCGGCGCAAAGGGAGGCAGCGTGGCGGCGTCCATGCTCACGGAAATATTGGAGGGCTGCCTTTTTTCACAGAGCTCAAACAGGGCGATTGACATTGAAAAAGTCGCCGTCGATGCCATTGATTCGGCATGTCGGGAGATATATTCCAGAGCCTGCCTGGACGAAAGGCTGGGCGGAATGGGCACTACAATTTCCGGCGTCACCGTCAAAGACGGTCTGGCGACGGTCTACAATGTGGGCGACAGCCGAGTTTACATATCCAGAGACGGGATATTGACTCAAATAACAGAGGACCATTCCGTTGTTCAGGAACTTTTCAACAGGGGCTCCATCACCGAGGAGGAAATGAACAACCACCCCAGAAAAAACCTGATTACAAGGGCTGTCGGCGTAAAACACGATGTGGAGACCGACATCACCGAGGTGGCACTGAAAAAGGGCGACAGGCTGCTCTGTGCCTCCGACGGTTTGACCAACTTTATTTCAAAGGAGGATTTGAGCAGAATTATGTCCTGTCGGGACATTTATTCGGCGGCCGGCGAGTTGGTCGGCAAAGCTCTGCTCAACAATTCCACCGATAATATTACGGCAGTAGTGCTGGAATACTAAACGAAAGGTAAAGATATGGATAACAGTTATATTGGCAAATTGGTGTCCGGAAGATACGAAATAATATCTCTCATCGGCATAGGCGGCATGTCAAATGTCTATAAAGCCGTCGACACCAAAACGGGACAGACGGTAGCCGTCAAATTTATGAAGCCGGAGCTATTCGAAAACGAAGAGCTGGTCAGACGCTTCAAAAACGAGAGCAAGGCTATTTCTCTGCTCAATCACCCAAACATCATTAAAGTTTTGGATGTTAGCATAACCCCGACCGAAAAATACATAGTTGTCGAATACATAGACGGCATCACCCTGAAAGAGTACATTGAAAACCGCAAAATTCTCACCGTTCGGGAGACGGTGCGGTTTACACAGACTATCCTTGACGCGATAGGCTATGCCCATCAAAACGGCATTATACACAGAGATATGAAACCTCAGAATGTGATGCTTTTGAGGGACGGCACAATCAGAATAATGGATTTCGGCATCGCCAGACTCTCCACCGCCAACCAGCACACAGTCACCGACAAGGCGATAGGCTCGGTACATTACATCAGTCCGGAGCAGGTAAAGGGCAAGGAGAGCGACGCGAGAAGCGACATTTATTCTATCGGCATAATGATGTACGAAATGCTGACGGGAGTTTTGCCGTTTACCGGAGATTCCGCCGTCAATGTGGCTATGAAACAGGTCAACGAGGCCGCAAAACTGCCGTCTCGGATTGTTGACGCGGTGCCGGAGGGCTTAGAGCAGATTGTCATGAAGGCAATGGAAAAGAACCCTGCCGACAGGTATCAGAACGCAGATGAGATGATTGCCGACCTAAAACGGTTTAAGGAAAACCCGGCAATCGTGTTTCCGTACGGAAAAGAAGAGGAGGCGACACAGGCTATTCCGGTGAAAACAGCAAAAACAGCCGTACAAAAAGGCGGCAATTCAAAGAAAAAGAGAAAAAAGACATTCGGTATTTTGCACGCTTTGGCGGCGATTGCCATTGTTGTGTTCATAGGCTCGCTGGTGCGGATTTTTGCAATGTTCAAAACCAGCGGCAACTCCCTGATTTCCCGACGGGACAATGTGGATTTACCTAACTTTGTCGGAATGACGGTGGAACAGGTAAAATCACAGGGCTATAAATTCAAATACACGGTTGAAGAAGCAAACAACACAAACTATGCCAAAGGTCAGATTTACGCTCAAAACCCGAGACCGCCTAAGACGGTCAAAGAAAACGGCACGATCAAGCTGTTCGTATCTCTCGGCCCGGCGACAGAGCAGCTGATAAATCTGTCCGGATACACGCGCAGCGAGGCCGAAAGATATTTGGGAGAGCTCGATGTCAATGTAAATATCGTAATGGTGGAAAATAAATCCGTCTCGTCAAACCATGTCATCTCCACAGATCCGGAGACCGGCACAATCATAACACGGGGCAGCACGGTCACGCTCTATGTTTCAAAGGGAGACCCGGAGAACACAAGAACGAAAGTGCCTGTGCCTAACGTAGTCGGTCTGTCAAAAGATGAAGCGTCAAAAATTCTGGCGGCGAACAAACTCACCCTGGGCGCATATACCTCCGAATACTCAGACGCCCCGGCCGGCACGGTCATCAGACAGTCGCCTGACCCGGGCGAAAAGACATTTGCCGGCGGCAGAGTCAGCATCGTGCTTTCCGACGGCCCAATGCCGCAACCGAAGTGCAGTATTTGCGGCAAGGAAGGCCACGAATCAAAAGACCATGTCTGCGAGCTGTGCGGCGAAAAGGGACACGGCGAGGACAACTGCCCGAATGTCGAAAAATGCGAGCACTGCGGCAGCACAGAGCATAAGAGTGAGGATTGCCCGACAATAGTGCCTACGCCTACACCTACGCCGCCGCCTACGCCGACTCCTCCGGAAAGCAGTGAGGAAACCGGCGGCGAAAATCCGGGCGGCGACGATGTGGCGTCAGAGCCTGCGGGAGAATAACCCGGATGGATAAAAAAATGATACTCAAAAGTATCGGCGGATTTTACTATGTCAAAACCGCCGACGGAGTAATCGAATGTAAAGCAAAGGGGAAATTCCGCAATATGTCGCTTTCTCCCGTTGCCGGGGATTTTGTGGACACCGAATTTGACGGCTCCACAAATGTCATCTCGCATATTTACGAGAGAAAAAATAAATTTTTGAGACCGCCTTTTGCAAACCTGGATTTGCTCGTCATGGTGGTGTCGGTTGTCGACCCGGCGCCGAACTTTCTCGTCATTGACAAAATGTGCGCGATTGCTCGGCACAAAAATGTGGATGTGGCGATAGTGATTACAAAAACCGACCTGGCGGAATTTGAAAATGTCGCGTCGATATACAAAAAAGCCGGCTATGAAGTTTTTTTCACCGGCGAAAACGACGGCGCCGAGCTGGCTCGACTGCACGAATTCATGCAGGACAAGACAGTAGCCTTTTCCGGCAACAGCGGCGCAGGCAAATCGACCCTGCTGAATAAACTGTTTCCGCACTTACGGCTCGCCACCGGCGAGACCTCCAAAAAACTCGGCAGAGGCAAACACACAACCCGAGCCGTGACGATATATGAAGTCGACGGATGTATGGTGGCTGACACCCCCGGGTTTTCCTCGGTGGAATTGGATTACGACAATTTCATTTCAAAGGACGAATTGCCGTACGCCTTTATCGAGTTCAGAGACTATCTCGGCGACTGCAAATTTTCCGACTGCGCCCACATCGGCGAAAAGGGCTGTGCGGTGTGCCGGGCGGTAGCCGACGGCAAAATAGGCAGGACGAGATACGATAGTTATTGCGCCCTGTACGAAAGGCAAAAAAACATCAAGGAATGGGACATCAAATGAAAAGATGTGTTATTTTCGGCTCAGTGGATATTGATTTCCCCGTTGAAAAAATGATACGCGACAGCGATGTGATTTTCTGCGCCGACAGAGGCTGGAAAAACGCCGTAAAGCACGGCATAAAGCCGGATTTCATAATCGGCGATTTTGACTCTTCGGAAAAACCCGACGGCACAGACGCCGACATCACGGTGCTGCCGACGGAAAAAGACGATACCGACACATATCACATTGCAAAAACGGTGGTTGAAAACGGATTTACCGATGTTTTGATGGTGGGTCTTTTGGGCGGTAAAAGAATAGAACACACCTTTGCCAACATACAGACTATGCTGTATTTTGCAAAAAACAGAGTAAACGCCACCGCCGCTGACAAATACAGCAGTATCACGGTAATTCAAAACGGGCGGATAAATTTGCCGCCTATGGAGAATAAATTTTTCTCGGTTTTTTCCCTGGGCGAAAAAGCAAATGGCGTTTCGATTAAAGGCGCAAAATACACCGTTGAGGACGCCGACATTTCAAACGATTACCCGATAGGAGTCAGCAACGAATTTTGCGGCTGTCCGGTTGAAATTTCCGTCAAAGACGGCGCATTGCTGATTGTGATAACGGAAAAAGATTAAAAAATGCCCCGGCTAATCGGGGCTTTTTTCGTTATTTTTTCTTGTCGTCGTATTCCGGATGTTCTTTTTTATAGTCTTTTATCGTCTTCATATTCTTTCTGATTCTGTTCCGGCACAGCAAAGCGGCGATGAAAATTGCGGCGTAGAAAAGATAGTAACCGAAAGTGTAAAAAGTTTCGGGCATATATATCAACTCCTTTTTATTTGTTTATATTTTAACAATTATCAATAAAAATATCAATATATCATTTGTTACTAAATTGTTATAATTTATTGTATATAAATTATATAAAAATCGTAGTCTATTTTGTTAAAAACTCACAAAAAGAGTAAAAAATCAGAAAAAAATGTGTGATATTTAGGTTGCATTTTAAAAAGCGGTGTTATATAATTTGACATATAGAGGGCAAATCGCCCTCAAAACACATATGTGCAAAGCACAAATTATTAGGAGGAAATTTCCAATGAAAAAACTTCTTGCACTCGTTCTCGCAGGCGCAATGGCACTTTCTATGGTTGCTTGCTCAGGCGGAAACGACAAAGGCGGCGCAGATGATGGCGCTGAAAAGCTCAAAGTAAATCTTCTTTGCTCACAGCTCGGCGACAAGTCCTTCAACGACTCAGCCGACACAGCACTCAAGGCATTGAAAGACGAAGGCGAAATCGAATATGTAGTTCGCGAATTCGGCAACGACAACTCTGTTGTTGAACAGGAACTTATGGAAGCTGCAGAAGCAGGTTACGACATCGTTATGTGCAACAACCTCGGTTACGGCAAAGCTACAGAATGGCTCCGCAACAACGCAGAAACATATCCTGACACATGGTTCTTTGTATACGATGAACCGACAGACACAGTTGATGCTGCAAACGTTATCCTTCTTGCTTACAGAGCTAACGAATCAGACTACCTTGCAGGCGTTGTAGCCGCAAAAGAATCTGAAACAGGTGTTATCGGCTTCGTAGGCGGTATGGAAAACCCGGTTATCTACGACTTCCTCGTAGGTTACATTCAGGGTGCAAAATCCGTTAACCCGGATGTTAAAGTTCTCGTTGCTTACACAGACTCTTACACAGACGCTCAGAAGGGTAACGAGCTCGGCACAACAATGCTCGGCCAGGGCGCTGATGTTATCCACGGTGTTGCAGGTACAGCAGGCAACGGCGCTCTCGAAGCAGCCGCAAAAGCAGGTAAGCTCTGCATCGGTGTTGATGCCGACCAGTACTACACACTTAAAGACGGTAAGCCGGAAGTTGCTGACAGAGTTATCACATCTGCTCTTAAAGAAGTAGGTAAGTCACTTGTTTCTCTTGTTAAAGAGGTAGAAGCAGGCACACTCGTAAAAGAAGGCGACAGAGTATGGTTTGCAGGTGAAGGCGCTTACGTAGGTATCGCTGAAAATGAAAACTATGACAAACTCGCATCAGACGAAACAAAGGCTGCAGTAGATGCTGCAAAAGCAGGTCTTGCCGACGGCTCAATCACAGTTAAGTCTGCATACGATATGACAACAGACGAAATCAACCGGATGGTTGCTGACGCTCAGTAATAGTCGATTTTTGAATAATTGACAGGCGGTTTTACCGCCTGTCTTTATTTATGTTTACAATGCTTTTCTTGTCTGTTATTACAAAATTGAGCAAAAGTGACAAAAACCTGTTAAATAATTATCATATGAGTAAAAAGTGAAATATTTGTTTACATTTATTTAATTTTTTAGTATTATATTAGTAAGAATTAATTACTTAGTGAGGTGAAAAATATGCCAGAAGAAATTTTGCTTATGGACAAGATTACCAAGGTTTATCCTAACGGCTTTGTGGCGAACAAAGATGTTACCTTTTCCATAAACAAAGGCGAAATTCATGCACTTGTCGGTGAAAACGGTGCGGGCAAAACGACCCTTATGAAGATTCTTTTCGGTATCGAAACGCCGGAAGAAGGCAGAATCGTCGTAAAGGGCAAAGAGGTAAAAATTCACAATCCTCTCGAGGCCATCGAATACGGTATCGGTATGGTGCACCAGCACTTTATGCTCGTTCCTTCTCTGTCGGTTGCTGAAAATATCTATCTCGGTATGGAGCCGAAAAAGAACGGACTTTTTGACTTTGAAGAGGCCTGTCGCCTTACAGAGGAAGCCTGTAAAAAGTACAATCTTATCGTAAACCCGAGAGCCGCCGTACAGGATTTGCCTGTCGGTCAGAAACAGAAAGTTGAAATTCTCAAAGCTCTTGTCCGCGGCGCCGATATTCTCGTACTTGACGAGCCTACCGCCGTTTTGACCCCTCAGGAGACTGCCGAGCTTTTCGTACAGCTCAAAGCACTGCGCGACCGGGGCCACACAATCGTTTTTATCAGCCACAAGCTGAACGAAATCAAAGAGCTCTGTGACAGACTCACCGTTCTCCGTTTGGGCAAGTCTGTGGGCAAGGCGATAGTTGCCGATGTTACAGAGCAGGACATTTCCAGAATGATGGTCGGCCGTGATGTCGTTCTCAAGGTCGACAAGCCAAAGGCAAAACCTGAAAATGCTGTTCTCAAGGTTAAAAATCTTGTCATTGTATCCGAATCCGGCAAGAGAATTGTCGACGATGTATCCTTCTCTGTAAGAAAGGGCGAAATTCTCGGTATGGCCGGCGTTGAAGGCAACGGTCAGAGCCAGATATCCGAGGCTATCACAGGTCTTCTTCCATATCAGTCGGGTACAATCTCAATCAACGATGTGGATGTCAAGGGCAAATCGATCAGACAGATTCGTGAAATGGGCGTTTCACACGTTTCCGAAGACCGTATGACATACGGTATTTCCGCCACAAGCGGCGTAAAGGACAATGTCATTTCCGACAGATACTACAAGCCGGAATTTAACAAAGGTCTTTTCCTTGACTTCAAGAAAATCGACGAGCTCTCCGATCAGCTTATCAAAGACTTCTTAATCAAGTGCAACGACAGAGACGAAGCTGTCAGAATGCTCTCCGGCGGTAACATGCAGAAAGTTGTCGTCGCCCGTGAGTTCTCTAACAATCCGCATGTCATCGTTTGTAACCAGCCTACCCGCGGCGTTGACGTTGGCGCTACGGAATTTATCCGCAAGAGAATTGTAGAGCTCCGCGACGAAGGCACAGCCGTTCTTCTCATCTCTGCCGACCTCAACGAAGTTTTGGAACTTTCCGACTCACTCATCGTTATGCACAACGGTAAAATCGCCGCATATTTCGAGGACGCATCGATCATTGACGATATGACTCTCGGCGAATATATGCTCGGCGTTAAAACACAGACTCCTGAAGAGATTGCGAGGGTAGCATATGACAAATAAACAATTGGAAAAACGCTTTAATGCGTTAAAAACAGTAGCTGCCGTTGCGGTTGCCCTTGTATTTGCATTTGTAATTATCGCATTTATCAGTGACAATGTAGGCGAAGCAGTTTATCAATTCCTTGTAGGTCCTCTTCTCAGACCGTCAAGAATTATCAACGTATTTGAAAGAATGACACCGCTCCTGTTCACAGGTACAGCTATCTGTATCATGTATCAGGCTAATGTGTTTAACATGGTCGGCGAAGGTGCTTTCCTTATCGCCGCTTCCATGGCCACTTGGTTTGTAACATCAAACTCTACAATGGGCAGACTTCCTATCATCGCAGTCTGTCTCATAGTAGGTATCGGCACAGGCGTTCTCGCCGCTGTTATTCCGGCCGTTTTGAAGATTAAATTCAAGGCGAACGAAATAGTTTCATCTCTTATGATGAACTACATTTTGCTCAAAATATCCGACTATATGCTCCTTTATGTACTTAAGGACACTGCGTCGGGCCTTCAGGCGTCTTATCCGATTCCTGAACAGGCAAAGCTCACAAAAATCACCGCTTCATTTGTAAAGGGCACAAAGCTTCACTCCGGTTTCATCATCGGTCTTATAGTATGCGTTGTGGCTTATCTGTTCATTTACAGAACAAAATGGGGCTATGAAATCAGAATGGTCGGTGCAAACCGGTCATTTGCCAAGTATTCCGGTATCAAGGTGCTGGGCGTTGCATTGGCAACACAGCTCATCGGCGGCGGTATAGCCGGTTTGGGCGGCGCTGTCGAAATACTCGGTTATTACGACAGATTTATTTGGTACGGCACACAGCCGGGCTACGGCTTTGACGGCGTTCTCGTCGGCGTTTTGGCCGGTAACAATCCTATTATGGTACCGTTTGCGGCTCTCTTCCTCGCCTATCTCAGATCCGGCGCGGCATGTATGTCCAGAGCAACGGACGTGCCGGTTGAGTTCGTTGACGTTCTCCAGGGTATCATCATTATCCTTGTTGCCGCCGAACTCTTCCTTGCTAAGACAAAGCACAAACTCATTGTAAACAATGCTAAAAAGAATCTCGAAAAGGAGGAAAGTGCAAAATGATTAAAGACATATTCTCTCTTATTTGTACACCTGCTTTTCTGGCGTCGGTAATTCGTGTTACGGCTCCTATTCTCTTTGCGGCCCTCGGCGGTATTTTCGCATCGAGATCCGGTATTTTCAACATGGCTTTGGAATCCATGCTTCTCTGGGCGGCTCTCGTGGGCGTTATCGTTTCCGCCGCCGTCAAGAAAATGGTACTCGGCGGTCTGACTATGGGTCAGGCGGGCTATGAGGCGGCCTTGAGCAAGGCGAATCTGTTCGGCTGTATCGCCGGTTTTGTCTGCGGCGTCGGTGTATCGGTCTTTGTCGGCCTGTTCCTCGCTTATATGGGTATTAAGCTCCGCGCCAACCTCTACCTCACAGGTCTTGCAATTAACACGATTTCAACAGGCGGTACGGTTTTCGTACTCTACCTTGCAGCCGGCGAAAAGGGTATTTCCACATCGCTCTCGTCCTGCACAATGCCTGTCATCAACATCCCGATTATCAAGGATATCCCGATTATCGGCGAGATAATTTCAGGTCAGAACCTTATGGTTTACATTGCATTCATCTGTATTCCTATCGTTCACATCATCATCAACAAGACAACTCTCGGCCTCAGAATCAGAGCTGTCGGTGAAAACGCAAACGCCGCCGAATCCGTCGGTGTCGATGTCCAGAACATTCAGTTCAAGGCTCTTGCGCTTTCCGGCCTCTTCGCCGGTATGGGCGGTATCACACTCTCAATGGCTGCCGTTTCCTTCTTCAGCCGCGGCATGTCCGCCGGTAAAGGCTTCATGGCCATGTCGGCTATGAACGTAGGTAAAGCCACACCTCTCGGTACGGCTGCAGCCGCACTTATCTTCGGCGTATTCGACGCCGCCTCCAACGCTCTCAAGACACTTTCTATTCCGACACAGTTTATCGCTGCTCTTCCTTATGCGGCTACACTTGTCGCCTTGGTTGTATTCGCAATCCAGTCTGAAAAGAAAGCTCGGAAAATCAGAGCATTGCAGGATAAGTAAAACAGCATTTAAGCCCTCGCAAAGAGGGCTTTTTGTTTACTTTATGTAAAAAATAAGTTATAATCTATTTGCATATTACAGGGGGTACTCATTTATGAGAAGAAAAGACAGAGAAGTAACCGATGAAAAAATCATTTCACAAATTTTCAGAGATTGCCGGTATGTGAATCTCGGCTTTGTCGACAGGGACGGCTACGCCTACATTCTGCCGCTGAACTACGGCTATGAAGAAAAAGACGGTGTGAGAACGCTTTATTTTCACAGCGCAAAAAGCGGTAAAAAAATAGATTTGATAAACGGCCGGGGCAAATGCTCTTTTGAGCTCGTAAACGGCGAAAAAGTCTACGGAGACGGCGTCAGCGGCTGCTCATACGCCTCCGCTTTCAAGTGCATAATGGGACACGGTGAGATAGAGTTTATAAGCGGCCGGCGGGAGACCCTTCACGCTCTTGATTCGCTTATGTCTCACTACGAGCCGGGCAAAAAGTTTGACTACAAACCGGAAATGCTGAAAGCGATATGCGTCTATAAAATGACTGTAAAGGATTTGACTTGCAAAGTACACGAATAATGAATTATATTGTATTGGATTTGGAGTGGAATCAGGCGGTTTCTCAGAGCCTTGTAAAGACGTCACCGGTGCACCTCAGCGGCGAAATAATCGAAATCGGCGCGGTAAAACTAAACGACCGATTTGAAAAAACCGACGAGCTGAGACTGTATGTAAAGCCTGCTTTCTATAAAAAACTGCACTGGTCGGTGTCAAAGCTGACGAAAATCACGGCTGAGGTTTTATCCCATGCCCCGTATTTCGAGTCGGCTTGCAAACAGTTTTTTGACTGGTGCGGCGCAGACCCGGTTTTCATCACCTGGGGGCCGGACGATATACCGATGCTGCGCAACAACATGCTGATGTATGAAATGGATGTCTCGGTTTTGGATAAAGCCTACGACGCCCAGGTTATCTATGATTTACAGATAGCAAAAGAGGGCAGACAGCACGGTTTGTCCGAGGCAATGACAGCGGTCGGTGAGATTGAGCTCGACGCCCACGACGCCCTTAACGACGCGCTGAACACCGTTGCGATATGCCGCCACCTCGATTTGAAAAAAGGCATTGACGAATACCCGAAAATCTTTAACATTGACAATTTCCCGGTGCTGTTCACCGACAACTACAAATACGCCAATTTCGCCCGGCTGAACAAAAATCAAAGCCATATGAAAATGATATGCCCGGCCTGTCAATCTGAAATAAAGTCGGGGGATTGGATTATCAGCGGAAACAACAGAAAAATTTCTTTGGCAAAATGCGCCTGCGGAAAAAAATATTTTTTGAGATTCAAGCTGAAAAAACACACCGACGACAGCATTTCGGTCTTGAGACTTGTATACGATTTGAATGACGAGCTTTTGCGGTATTACAACGAGAAAAACGAAAAATATATCGAAAGATTGGAAAAATACCGCCGGAAACTCAAAAAAGCAAAAGAAAATAAAACCGAAGAATAAAATTCACCGCCGCAGTTTGCATCACTTGGATTTGCAAATTAGCGGCGGCGGTTTTTACACAAAAAAATAACGCCCGAAACCGAGCGTTATTGGTTGGGCTAATTGGATTCGAACCAATGGAATGAGGGAGTCAAAGTCCCTTGCCTTACCCCTTGGCTATAGCCCATTAAGAAAAAAAGCACCGCATTTTATGGGTGCTCTTTTGTGGGGTGGAAGATGGGATTCGAACCCACGATCTCTGGGACCACAATCCAGCGCTTTAACCAGCTAAGCTACATCCACCACAACTTGGTGCGCTGAGAGGGACTCGAACCCCCGACCCTCTGCTTAGAAGGCAGATGCTCTATCCAGCTGAGCTATCAGCGCAAATCAATTTGCTTAAAAATAATACCATAATCAAGCGGTGATGTCAAGCGTTTAATTAAAAATTTTTTCTCGGACGCCTCAAATATTCCAAGCCGTCAAATTGCACTATAAAGGCAGATTTGAAATAATACATTTTGTAATATTTTCTATTGGAATATTTACACCATACGCTTGACAAAACCGCTTGCATAATATATAATATTCAGGCAATGTAAAGTAATTGACTTTACAGAAAGGAGACAAAGCATGAAAGACTTGAGCATGTCATATCTTTTGGATTTCTACGGCGATGTGCTGACCGATAAACAGAGAGATATGATGCAGCAGTATTTTAATATGGATTTGTCTCTTTCCGAAATAGCCGACAATTTCAACATCACAAGACAGGGCGTTAGAGACGCCATAAAGAGAGGCGAGACCGTCTTGCTTGAGCTGGAAGAAAAAGTGGGCTTTGCACAAAAGTACCGCGATATAATTGACAATATCGAACAAATCAGGGCGCTTGCCCAAAACATCAGTTTTTTCAACACCGCATATACGCGGGGCAACGACGACATCGCTAAATCCGCATCTGAAATTATGAAGATATGCGATGATTTATCCGAGCTTTAAGGGGGCATTACATGGCATTTGAATCATTGAGCGACAAACTGTCCAACGCCTTCAAAAAACTGAGGGGTAAGGGCAGATTGACCGAAGACGACATAAAGGCGGCAATGAGAGAAGTCCGCATCGCTCTTTTGGAAGCGGATGTCAATATGTTCGTTGCAAAAGACTTTATTAAGACGGTAACCCGGCGCGCAAACGGCGCAGAGGTTATGGAAAGTCTCACGCCGGCACAGCAGGTGATAAAAATTGTCAATGAAGAGCTCATTGCTCTTATGGGCAGCGAGACTTCTAAAATCAAATTCGCTTCAAAGGGCCCGACAATCATTATGATGTGCGGTCTTCAGGGCGCCGGTAAGACAACCCACACCGCAAAGCTGGCTAAATACTTTTTGAAACAGGGCAAAAGACCGCTTGTCGCCGCGCTGGACATTTACCGCCCGGCTGCCATTGAACAGCTTGAAATCGTGGCAAAGCAGGCGGGAGCTCCGGTTTTTCAAATGGGCAAGACCGACCCGGTAATCGTCGCCAAAAATGCGTACAATCACGCAAAGGACTACGGCAACGACATACTGATTTTGGATACTGCCGGCCGTCTCCAAATTGACGAGCGGCTCATGCGGGAGCTTCAAAACATAAAATCTGCCGTACCTGTTTCGGAGACCTTGCTGGTTATCGACTCGATGGCTGGTCAAGATTCCGTAAATGTTGCCAAAGAGTTTAACGAAAAGGTTGGGCTCGACGGCGTAATTCTGACAAAGATGGACGGCGACACCCGCGGCGGCGTGGCTCTTTCGGTCAAGGCCGTGACGGGCAAACCGATTAAATTCGTCGGCACGGGCGAAAAACTCGAAGACCTTGAACGGTTCTATCCGGACAGAATGGCAAGCCGTATTCTCGGCATGGGCGATGTGCTCACTCTCATTGAGAAAGCGCGGGATGTGCGGGACGCCAAAGAGGCTGAAAAATTAGCCGCAAAAATGAAACGGAACAAGTTTGACTTAAACGACATGCTTGACCAGTTTCATCAGTTGAAAAAAATGGGCGGGCTCTCCGCCATGACTTCGATGCTGCCGGGCGGCAATCGGCTTTCCGCAGACGACGAAGAAATGGCCGAAAAAGAGCTCAAAAAGACAGAGGCAATCATTTATTCGATGACATTGAAGGAGAGAGAAAAGCCTTCGATAATCGACGCCAAGAGAAAAAGAAGAATCGCTCGGGGCTCGGGTACCCGGGTGCAGGATGTAAACAGACTTTTGCGACAGTTTGAACAGATGCAAAAGATGATGAAACAGTTCACAAAAAACCCGAAAGCTTTCAACAGAATGTTGAGAGGCAGATAATCATTATTTAATCAAAGCCGATATATTAAAACGATAACTTCGTTTATATATATACAACAGAAATTATGGAGGTATTACAATGGCTGTAAAAATTAGACTTCGCCGCATGGGCGCAAAGAAAGCTCCTTTCTATCGTGTAGTAGTTGCCGATTCAAGGTTCCCGAGAGACGGCAGATTCATCGAGGAAATCGGTACATACGATCCGACAAAGGAACCGGTAGCATTCTCAATTGATGCTGAAAAGGCAAAGAAATGGATTGCAACAGGCGCTCAGCCGACTGATACAGTTAAGGCATTGCTGAAAAAGAACAACATCATCTAAATCCGGAGGCTTTTAATGGAGCAATTATTGTTAAATATTGCGAGAGGCCTTGTGGAAGATAAAGATGCAGTTAAAATAATCGCAGACGAGAAAAACGAAGAGGGCGTAGTTGTCTATCACCTCTCGGTTGCTCCTGACGATATGGGCAGAGTTATCGGCAAACAGGGACGAATTGCAAAAGCTATCCGCACAGTTGTCAGAGCTGCCGCAAATCGCGCAGGCGAAAAGGCAGTTGTGGAAATAGACTAATGATATATCGGATGCTTTCACCGAAAGCATCCTTTTTTCATTACAAACCGATTAGGAGCAAATATGAAATACATTGAAACAGGCGAAATCGTATCCACACACGGCATAAAAGGCGATGTCAAAATTTACCCGTGGACAGACTACCCTGAATTTCTGGAAGATTTTGAAAATTTTTACATTTTGCAGGGCAAAACAAAATATAAAAAGCTGACCGCGACAAATGTCAGGACTCAAAACGGTATGAACATAGCCTCATTTGAGGGCTATGACACCGTGGAGAAATCCCGAGAGCTTGTAGGCTGCACGCTTTACCTCGACAGAGATGAAATAGAGCTGGAGGAAGGCTACTATTTTGTGGCGGATTTAATCGGCTGCACCGTCGTCAACGACGAAACAGACGAAGAAATCGGCACAATATACGATGTAAAAAATCTCGGCGCAAGCGACATTTACTATATAAAAGGCAAAGACGGAAAAGAATATCTTTTCCCGGCTGTCGACGAGTTCAAAGTAAGTACGGATATAGAAAACAAAGTTATCAGAGTAAAAGTTATAGAGGGTATGTTCGGTGAAGATTAACATTGCCACTCTCTTTCCGGATATGTGCGAGACGGTGCTCAATACAAGCATCATAGGCAGAGCGAGAAAAGAGGGTCTGTTTGAAGTAAAAACCTATAATATCAGAGATTATACTCTGAACAAGCAAAAAAATGTCGACGACAGGCCGTACGGCGGCGGGCCGGGTATGGTTATGATGACTCAGCCTATTTACGACTGCGTCAAGGCAATAGAACATGACAGCGGCGAAGATACATTTGTAATATTCACTACCGCACGGGGCAAGACCTTTAATCAGGACTTGGCAAAAGAGCTGCTTAAAAAGCCGAATATCACCATTGTGTGCGGTCACTACGAGGGCTTTGACGAAAGAATAATCGAAGAAATCGGCGATATGGAAATTTCCGTCGGCGATTTTGTCCTGACCGGCGGCGAATTGCCGGCTCTCATCATAACCGACGCCGTGTGCAGAATGATACCGGGCGTGCTGTCAAGCGAAGAGGGATTTATGCAGGAGAGCCATTTTAACGGTCTGCTTGAGCACGCTCAATACACCAGACCGTATGATTGGCACGGCATGACGGTGCCGGATATTTTGCTGTCCGGCGACCACGGTAAAATAGCCGATTACAAGTTCAAAGACGCTCTTGAAAGGACTAAGGCAAAACGCCCGGATTTGTACGAAAAATATATGCAAAATGACATAAATGTTGAAAAGTGAATAGCATATTATACAAAATTTTTCAATATTTACAATTATTTTGATGTGAATTATAGATAATATGTTTTATCTATGTTGACTATTTTACTTAATTGTTATACAATAAAACCACGATATTTATTAAAAATATGAGGAGTATACATATGTTTTTTAAGGATGTTACAGTTGAAAATCAGGTAGGTCTTCACGCTCGTCCGGCTACTTTCTTTATCCAGAAAGCAAACGAATTCAAATCATCTATCTGGGTTGAAAAAGAAGAGAGAAGAGTAAACGCAAAGAGCCTTCTCGGCGTTCTCTCACTTGGCATTGTCGGCGGCACATCAATCAAAGTAATTGCTGACGGTCCGGATGAAGAAGAAGCAGTAGAAGCACTTGTTAAACTTGTAAACTCTGGTTTCAGCGACTGATTTATAAATTAGCTGCCGCCCCTGTCGCAGACAAAGGGCGGTATTTTTCTATTTTAGGTACTGTATGACAAAACGGGAATTATACGAAAAGGCGAACAGTCTGCCTATGTTGCCGGGCGTGTATATCATCAGGGATAAAAACGATGAAATCATATATATCGGCAAAGCAAAAAGACTGAAAGTGCGCGTCAGCCAATATTTCAGAGAGGGCAAAGAACATCTGCCGAAGGTGCGGAAGATGGTAGAAAATGCCTATTCTTTTGATGTCATAGTCACAAACAGCGAGTTTGAGGCTTTGACTTTGGAGTGTTCGCAAATCAAAATGCACAATCCGAAATACAACATTTTGCTCAAAGACGACAAGGGCTATTCATTCATAAAAATTTCAAGGGAGGAATACCCTCGAATTACGGCGGAATTGCAGGCGTACGACGACGCCCGCTATTTAGGCCCGTATATGTCAAGTTTTGCCGTCAGAGAGATGGTGGCGACCACCCAGGAGATATTCAAATTGCCGACCTGCACAAGAGTATTCCCGAGGGACTTCGGCAAAGAGAGGCCGTGTCTAAACTATCACATCAAAAAGTGTATGGGCCTGTGTACAGGGAAAATAAGCAAACGGGATTACAATGAAATAATCAATAATGCGGTGCATTTTATCAAACAGGATACGGATAAGATTATTGACATATTGAAAGAAAGTATGGAAAACGCCGCAGAAAACCTCGATTTTGAAAAGGCCGCCCTCATACGAGACCAGATAAACGCAATACAAAAATTGCAGGCAGGTCAAAATGTAGTCAACGACAATTTGCAAAGCCACGATTTTATCGCAGTCGCCGGCTCGGGCAAGAATTGCTGTGTGGCTGTGTTGAGATTCAGAAAGGGCAGACTGACCGACAAAAAAGAGCATGTCTTTTTCGGCGAGGACAGCGCAAACGATGTCAGAGACGAATTTCTTGTGCAGTTCTATTCCTCCGAGCAGCCGCCTAAACATGTCATGCTGGACGAAATGCCGATGGACGCCGACATTGTCGAATACATTCAGAAGAAGTCAAAAAACAAGGTTACCGTCCAAAAATGCACCCGAGGCGACAATATGAAAATAATAAAGATGGCGTACACAAACGCCGTCGAAAGACTCGCCAGAGACACCGGCAGACTTGACAAAGGTCAGAGGTACACCGACGAGCTGGCAAATTTGCTGGGCGTAAACAGGCTTGACATCATAGAGAGCTATGATATTTCAAACTGGGGCGACGGCACTTCCGTTGCGGGTATGGTGGTTTTTGAAAACGGCAAACCGAAAAGAAGCGGCTACCGCACCTTCAAAATGAAAACCGTTGCCGGCACTGACGACTATGCTTCCATGCGGGAAACTCTGTCCAGGCGAATTTCGGAGTACGAAAAGGGCTCTCCGGGGCAATTCGGCATTAAGCCGGACGCGATATTCTTAGACGGCGGCAAAGGTCAGCTGTCGGCGGTTATGCGGATTGTACGGGGTACTTCTTTTCGGGACGTCCCGATTTTCGGCATGGTTAAGGACTCAAAACACCGCACGAGAGCGATGGTCGGCCCCGAGGGCGAAATTGCGATAGCTATGCACAAAAGCGTTTTCAAATTCGTCACGGAAATACAGGATGAAGTCCACAGATTTTCCATAGAATTTCAGCGAAAGACGGCAAAGTCTAAATCCTATGCCGTCACTCTTACAAAAGTGCCGGGCATCGGGCCTAAAAAAGCCGAGGCGCTTATGAAACATTTCAAGACGGTGTCCGCCGTAAAAGAGGCGGAGATGTCAAAGCTCGCCGACATACCCGGCATAAGCTATAAAGACGCAAGAAGCATTTATTTCTATTTCAGAGAGGACGAAACAGATGAAAGTAATCAGCGGAACAGCGCGCGGCAAGAATCTGGAAACTCTTGACGGTTTGGCGACAAGACCGACGATAGCAAGGGTGAAAGAGGGGATTTTTTCTTCCGTACAGTTTTTGATACCCGGGGCGGCGGTGTTGGATTTATTTGCCGGCTCGGGACAAATGGGCATTGAATGTCTGTCGAGAGGGGCAAAATCCTGTGTTTTTGTCGACCAAAGCAAAGAGGCAATCGGCGTAGTCACAAGAAATGTCAAAAACTGCTCGCTCTCGCAAAACGCAAAGATTGTCAACTCTCGCTCTCAAGATTATATCAACAGAACAACGGAAAAATTTGACATAGTAATATTGGATCCGCCGTATAATTGCGGTATTCTCGATGAAATTATGCCGAGGATATATGAAATTACAAACGACGGTGGTATAATAATCGCAGAGAGCGAAGATACTTGGTCGCTCAAAAATACAATTGAGGGGCTGTATGAGGTTAAAACCTACAAATACGGCAAAGTAAAAGTGACGAAGTTCCAAAAAGGAGAAACAGAATGAATATTGCTATTTGCCCGGGCACATTCGACCCGGTAACAAAAGGACATGTGGATATATTTGAACGCTCATGCAAAATTTTTGACAAAGTAATAGCCGTCGTAATGGTAAACCCGGCAAAGACGCCGATTTTTTCTACGGAGGAAAGAGTGGAGCTTATCAAAAAAGTAACGGCTCATATTCCGAATCTCGAGGTTGACAGCTACTACGGTTTGGTGGCGGATTACGCCAGAATAAAGGACGCAAAGACAATAATTAAAGGCCTCAGAGCCGTGTCCGACTTTGAATACGAATTTCAGCAGGCTTTGACAAACAAAAAGCTCAACGGCGATTTGGAGACAATGTTTATGATTACAAATCAGGACTATATGTATTTGTCGTCAACTATCGTCAGACAGATTGCGGGCTTCGGGGGAGATATTACCGAATTCGTTCACCCGTACATCAAAGACGAAATAATGGAAAGATTCACAAAGTAAGGGGGCAAATTATGGCACAGTCAATAGAACAGTTGCTCGAAGCGTTGGAAGAAGTGCTTGAATCCGGCGCCGTCGTGCCTCTTTCCGGCGGCAGACGAGTTGTAGATGTAGACGAGGCAAGGGATATTATTGATGAAATCCGCGAAAAAATGCCGGACGAAATAAATCAGGCAAGAGCCATTGTAGCCGACAGAAACAACATTTTGTCCAAGGCAAAAAGAGAATCCGAGGAGACTGTGAGAGCCGCCGAGGAAAAGGCGAGAATAATGATTTCCAAAGAAGAAATTTTCAGACAGGCTCAGGAACAGTCAAAAGAGCTGCTCAACGAAACCACTGCGCAGGCAATGCAAATACGAGCTACCGTCACAAAGTACTGTGACAATATGCTGGCGTCGGTAGCGGAGCAGATGGATAAAAGCACAAAGGAACTGAAACTCCTCAGAGAAAAAATATCAAAATAATATGTCTAAAAGCGAAAAACAAAAATTAAAACTGCTGTATATAAAAAGGTTTTTAGAGAAAAAGACAGACAAAAACCACGGTGTGACTGTCCGAGAAATAATAGAATATCTCGACAAAAACGGCATATCCGCCGAGAGAAAAAGCATTTATTCGGATTTGGAAAGCCTTGAAGATTACGGCATGATAATCGACAGAACAAAAGAGGGCAGAGAGACGCTTTACCGTCTGGGCGAAAAGGAATTCGAGCTGTCCGAACTGAAACTTTTGTCGGATGCGGCGGGCGCGTTCAAATTCATAAATCCGAGAGATTTGCGCACTCTTTTGAATAAAGTCACTCATCTCGCTTCGGATTACGAGGCTCAGCGGCTGAACAGACAGGTAAATGTCACAAACCGCGGCAAAGACATCAGCAAAAATGTTTTGAACTCCATTGACTTTATACACGAGGCAATAAACTGCAATTCGTCAATCACTTTTAAGTACATCGACTGGAACGCAAGCAAGAAAAAAGAGTACCGCCATAACGGCGCACTCTACCGCGTAAGCCCATGGGCTCTTATTTTCGACGACGAAAAATACTATTTAATGGGGTACGACCACAACAGCAAAGAGATAAGAAATTACCGCATCGACAGAATGGACAGTATTTCAATCGCCGAAGAAAAGCGACAGGGCAGACGGGCGTTTGAAAAAATAGATATGGCGGAATACACCTCCGTCGTTTTCAGTATGTATTCCGGCCGCACCGAGACGGTGGTGCTGTCTTTTGACAACAGTCTTGCAAATGTCGTCATAGACAGATTCGGCAAAGATGTCAGCTTTATTAAAAAAGATGACAGCCACTTTACCGTTTCCATCAAGGCGTCCGTCAGCAACCAGTTTTTCGGCTGGCTCGCAGGCCTGGGCAACGGGGTTGAGATTCTGTCGCCGCAGAGCGTAAGACAACGGTATAAGAAACATCTCGAAAATATTCTTGTAAGCTACAGATAAACGGTTTAGGTTTAATCCTGCGGATATAAATGTAAAAATCCACAGCTCACGCTGTGGATTTAATTTATCTGTAACTGTTTTTGTATCAATTTTTCCTTTTGAGACCTGGTCAGCTTTTTGATTTCCGCCTCTCTTTTCAGCGCGGAGCTCTTGCTTTCGTGTTCTTCGGAATAGACAAGTCTTACGGGCAATCGGGATTTTGTGTATTTTGCGCCCCTGCCGGAATTGTGTACGCCCACG
This sequence comes from Oscillospiraceae bacterium, assembly GCA_029007985.1. Taxonomy (GTDB): domain Bacteria; phylum Bacillota; class Clostridia; order Oscillospirales; family Ruminococcaceae; genus RGIG3102. The sequence goes on from JAQXIW010000017.1 coordinate 80,097, forward strand.
CGCTTTTGCAAATCGTTTGTGTACCCGGTGTACAGACTGCCGTCTGCACATTTCAACATATATACATAATACATTTCTATTCACCCTGTGTTATTTTACCACTGTTATTTATTTTACACAATCGAGCGGCGAATATTTGTGTCAAAAATCAATTATATATACGCCCCCGATAATGTATAATAGTCTTATAAACAATATGAGAGGTGTTTTATGTCATACAGGAAAACCGAAAAAGACGGATATTATGTTTACGAGAATGACGGCGGCAAGACCGTTGCCACCGCAAACGACAGAGTAATTTTCAAAGACGGCTTTGTATTCAGAGACTTGGCGAAAACCGGCGAGCTTTTGCCGTATGAAGATTGGCGTCTTGACGCAAAAACAAGGGCAAAGGATTTGTCCGAGAGATTGTCGATAGACGAAATAGCCGGTCTTATGATGTACTCATCGCATCAGATGATACCTACTCTCAGCAATTCACCGTTTAAGGCCACCTACAACGGTAAACCTTTTGAAGAGGCAAACGTGCCGGATTACGCCATGACCGACGGCCAGAAGACCTTCCTGTCGGAAGACAATATAAGACATGTGCTGGTCATGGGGCTTAAAGACACCGAAACAATGGCTAAATGGAACAACAACATTCAGGCCTATGTGGAGAATTTGGGTTTGGGCGTTCCGGTCAATATTTCCACAGACCCAAGAAACGGCGCGGCAAAGACAAAGGTCGAATTCAAATCCTCAAATGCGGACATCTCTAAATGGCCTGAGGGCTTGGGTATGGCGGCGACTTTTTCGCCGGGAACATGCCGAGAATACGCAGACATAATATCAAAAGAGTACCGAGCTCTCGGTATGGCAACCGCCCTGTCGCCTCAGGTAGATCTCGCCCCCGAGCCGAGATGGATGAGATTTGAGGATACCTTCGGCTCTCACCCGGGGCTTGTCACCGATATGGCAAGAGCCTATGTGGACGGCATGCAGACCACCGACGGCGAAAAAGACGGCTGGGGCGCAAACTCGGTAAACGCAATGGCTAAACATTGGCCGGGCGGCGGTACCGGTGAAGGCGGCAGAGACGCCCACTACGCTTTCGGCGCCTATGCGGTATATCCGGGCAACAACTTTGAAACCCACTTAAAGCCTTTTACCGAGGGCGCGTTTGACCTTGACGGCCCTACAAAAAAGGTGTCCGCAATTATGCCCTACTATACGGTGTCCTGGGGCATAGACCAAAAGAATCATAAAAATGTGGGCAATTCATACAGCGAATATATTATCAAAGACCTGTTGAGAGAAAAATACGGCTTTGACGGAGTGGTGTGCACAGACTGGGGCATCACAGCCGACACATCAAAAACAATTTTGGAATTCGGCTCGAGATGCTTTAATGTCTACGATTTGACCGAGGCGGAAAGACACCTTTTAGCCATAGAAAACGGCGTCGACCAGTTCGGCGGAAACAACGACAAGCGCCCGATTTTAGAGGCGTACAAACTCGGCTGTGAAAAACACGGCAAAGAGTTGTTTGAAAAGAGATTCAGAAAATCAGCCGAAAGACTGCTGCTCAATATTTTCCGCACCGGGCTGTTTGAAAACCCGTTCCTCGACGCGAAAAAATCACGGCGGATAACCGGCTGTGACGAATTTGTCGAAAAAGGCTTTACCGCCCAGCTCAACTCGGTCGTAATGCTTAAAAACAAAGGCATTTTACCGGTCAGAGAAAAGAAAAAAGTCTATATCCCGGAAAGATATATTAAATCAAAACTCAATTTCTTCCTCGGCACGGCCCCGGCTTACACCGAAAACCCTGTTTCCGACGAGCTTGTCAATGAATATTTTGAAAGAGTCGATTCGCCGCGGCAGGCGGATATGGCTGTCGTGTTTGTCGAAAGCCCGCTTTCCGACGGTTACAGTCAAGCGGATTTGGACAAGGGCGGCAACGGGTACATGCCAATCACATTGCAGTACCGTCCGTACACAGCCGACACGGCAAGAGAAGTGTCAATAGCCGGCGGCGACATCCGTGAGGACTTCACCAACAGAAGCTACAAGGGAAAAACAAACTATGCGGCCAACGAGAGCGATCTGGACAATGTGATAAACGCCAGAAAACAGATGGGCGACAAGCCTGTGATTGTTGTCATGCGAATGCACAACGCCGCCGTAATGGCCGAAATAGAGCCTTATGCGGACGCAATACTATGTGAGTTCGGCGTTCAAAAAGCGGCTGTAATGGATATTATCACCGGCAAACACGAGCCGAGCGCACTCTTGCCGATTCAGCTGCCGAAAGATATGCGGACGGTCGAGGCGCACTGTGAAGATTTGCCGTTTGATATGACACCTTACACCGACTCTGAGGGCAACACCTATGATTTCGGCTTCGGCTTGAATTTCAGCGGCGTAATTTCCGACGAGAGAACCGAAAAATATAAAAAATAAAACAAATTAAAAATCAATAATTGTTCGGCTTTGTAATCGGTTTTTCATAACCGCATAACATTCCGTCTTCGACTGCTCAAAAGTTTTGAACAGGTCGGAGACGGTTTTTGTTGAAATAATTAACTTCATTTGATATTATTTGAATATAAATACAACATGGGGTGAACTATATGGAATCAAGAACAAAACTGGTGCTTTTGGGTACAGGCACACCTAATGCGGAGCCTTGGGCGTCGGGGCCGTCGTCCGCCGTCATTGTCGACGACAGGACATATCTTGTGGATTTCGGCGCAGGCGTTGTAAGACAATGTACAAAAATGTTTATGCAGGGTATGCGGCAGATGAACCCGAGAAATTTGACGGTGGCATTCTGTACGCATTTACATTCCGACCACACAACCGGCCTTGCGGATTTGATTTTTACTCCGTGGGTGCTGACAAGACAGCAGCCGCTTAAAATTTATGGGCCTCGGGGTATTCGGCACATGGTAAATTGTATTACCGACGCTTACAGAGAAGATATAAATTTCCGCATTAACGGCTTTGAACAGGCTAACCCTGTCGGCTACACCACGGAAGTAACCGAAATTGACAACGGCTTTATCTACAAAGACGACCTTGTCACCGTCGAGGCCTTTACCGCCGTACACGGCGATTCCCTCAAATGTCTGTCGTACAAATTCACCACTCCGGACAAAGTCATCGTTATTTCCGGCGACACTTGCCCGACTCCGCTTATGATTGAAAAGGCAAAGGGCTGTGATATTCTGCTGCACGAGGTCTACTATGCTCGGGGGCTGGCGCAAAGACAGCTCCATTGGCAAAAATATCACTCTTCGGTGCACACTTCCTCCACGGATTTGGGCAAAATGTGCTGTGAAATAAAGCCGAAGCTTTTAGTCACATACCACAGGCTCTACCACACAATGATGTTCAACCTCGATGTCAATATGATGAAAATTGTCAAGGACAGGGAATATCGGATAATGGACGAAATAAAATCCGTATATGACGGCGCCGTTTCAAACGGTCAGGATTTGGATGTATATTTCTAAAAAATAAGGTGCGCACACAGCGCACCTTTTAATGTGTAAGCATATCGTATTTTAATCCGAAAATGTACTGAGTAAATAAAAATCAACCCTTTACATTTACATCCATATCGTAATCCGTGACATCTTCGCCTGTTTCGACTTCCTCGCCGCTGTTGACGACGATTTCTTCATCCGGTAATTGCTCCTCGTCACCGGCATACGCAAAGTTGTAAAATTCGTCCAGGTCGACAATGCCGATATAAGTCTTGCCGCAGTTGACTTTGAGAGAATTTTCGTCCCAGTCCGTGAGCTTGAGAATCGAAACGGCTTCGCCCTTTGACCATCTGATTTTTTCCACTCTGCCGTTTGAGAAATAATATCCCACACAGCCCGTCATATAGTCGACTTTTTGATAGTTCGGGTTGCCTTTGTCGTTGCCGTTTTTGTCCAGGTTGCCGCCCGGGTAAGGGTAGGTGGTAATGTCCGAGAAGAGAATAAACACGTTTTCGAACGCAAGCTGCTTGCCGTTGTTCTCGTCTATTGTCGCCTGTACGCCGTTTCTGCCCAGTTGGCTCATTTCGTACAGACCGGTTTCCTCGTTGTAGTCAAAGTATGTTCTGTAAGAATTTGAGTGAGTGACGGAAATTTCCTTTGCGGATTCGCCGGCCAGCTCTCTTATGCCGTTTTCGTAATCGTTGTAGTTTACGAAATCAAGCCAAGGAGAAGAATAAGTAAACTTAGTTTCGTATTTGTATTTTTCAAATGTTTCCGTCATTTTCTCCGGGTCTGTAAACGCAGTATGTTCTCTTGAATAACCCCGGTTGATTCTCTTTTGGTCGTACTCAGTGAAAATCTTGTACTGTCCGTCCAAATCCGAGTCGTTGTAATCGTATGTGTCTATGTAGGTCTGTGTTACGCCGCTTCTGCCGATATGCAGATAAAGAGCGTTAAGCGGCATGGCAAGCTGTAAAAACTGGTCTCTGCCCGAGCGTACAGGGCCTATGTCGCCGCCGACCTTTGTATAGTCGTGGAAAAGAGCCATAAATCTGGTTATGCCGCCTTCGACCTTGCTCTCAACCAGGACTTCGGCGTCGGAAATGCCTCTTTGCGGACGGCAGGCGGAAATGTTGTTAATCATGACGGCGACAACACGGCTGTCGTTGTCATAGTCCTCGCCCTTAGGCAGACCTGTTAAAAATTCCGGGTCGTAAATCGGCTCCGGCTCCACATAGACGTCTTCGGAATCGGCAGAATTCACATCACCGCTGTTTTGAGTGCCTTTTACGCACCCGGTAAATGCGGTTAAGGTGATTGCTGCCGACAGCAATAAAATAAGTAATCTTTTCATAATAAACTCCGTAACAAATTATTATCACATATATTATATAACCATTCTCCGTTCTTTTCCACAGTTTTATGAAATTTGTACAAATATTAAGATGTGATAACAGTGTACACATTTCCCCATCTTTTTCACAATTTGCAAATATAATATAAACAGATAAATATGCTGTTTGGAGGTTATCATGGCATACACGGTAAAAGAACTGAACGACGACACATTGCAGATACTCGATTCATCAAGGGACGGAATCTACCTCATCAAAGGCAGAGACAGGGCAGTGCTTTTTGACACGGGGATGGATACGGATTTGTTAAAGCCGCTTGTTGATAAATATATCGCTACGCCTTATGATGTCGTATTTTCCCACGCCCACGGCGACCACACCGGCAGAAGCGGTGAATTTGACGGCGGCTTTATGTCTCAAAACGACATTGAGATGTACAGTTATTCGACGGAAAATTTCCAAAAAAGGA